>CAZMZR010000036.1:0-33158 GCA_964570855.1 uncultured Pirellulales bacterium | reverse complement strand
AGGCTTCGTACGTGCCTACGCCGTCGGAATTTACTGCCTGAAGGTCCCAGTGTGTGACCTCAGCGACGGTTGCATCAGCCTGTGCATAGCCGTTGAGAATTAAGCAGAATAGTGCCGTTAAAATTATCAGACTTCTCATTTTTACATCCTCCAAAAAAATGTTCATATTTGCGCATAAAAATATAATATTCGTGCTACTGCGTCAATAAAATAATTGACAAAAAACGAAAAAAAACGTAGATAAGCCGATCTTATGAAAAAATCAGTAGTTTGGAGGATATATGGCATCAATAAAAGAAGTTCTCATCAAAAAATTAAATAGTAATCCGGAATATCAAAAGCTTCTGGATGGTAGCCCACAAACCTATGGAATGCGTTCAGGCAGGGTATATTTAGCACCGGGCGAGGCCTGTGGCCAACACAGTACAAAGGCTAATGAAGAAATGCTTGTTTTTCTTGCCGGCCGGGGCGAGCTGTTGATTGGCGATGATATCAGCTTTGAAGTCGGCACGGGTAAAATATCCTACATACCGGCAAACACAATCCATGATGTTAAAAATACCGGTATCGAACCACTTATATATATTTATTGCGTAACTCCGGTAACCGAAGAATAGAGCAAAAAATGGGCTTTTTTTAGAAAGTTTTAAGGCAAATCAGCTGTTTTATTCCATGATTGTCTAACCGCCCGAAATTGATAGGGAATAGCGCTTATAAAATAAAAAAATGAGGTTTTTAACCCGAACTTTTAAAAAATGCGCTTGCAATAAATATAGAATCATTTATAATGATATTTGTAATATTAGCTCTTTTCTTCTCATATATCTTGGTTTTCGTGGGACAGTATTAATTCTATAAGTTCGCAGTATATTTTTTACATGCAAAACTGTCTCACAAAGGCTGGAGTTTCTAACAACTCCAGCCTTCTTTTTTTCATATCTTTTGAAGTCAAATTTTAATGAACCGGGTAATTGACCTCCTTTCTCAGGGGAGGTCTAAAAATTGCAAAAAAAACATAAAAAGATGCATGTCTGCAGTCGAAGAAAAATTGTGAAATTCCTATAAAAAACGCTATTAAAGTTGAAAAAAGGCCTTGATACCTGTTTTAATTTCTGTTAGAATGATAATCGAAAGAAAGTGTCTATTCTCTACACATATGAGTTGTCGAAATAAACTGAAGATATGATGTAGTGAATGATTCTATGCAAGAGCAGAAGAAAAGGGGTAGCGTTATGCACAAGCACAAAGGTTTCACTTTAATTGAACTGCTCGTAGTTATCGCGATAATTGCCTTGTTGATGTCAATATTAATGCCGGCATTGTCAAGTGTTAAGCAACGGGCAAAAGCGGTTGCTTGTCAAGCACATCTAAAGCAATGGACATTATACTTTTCCATGTACACAAAAGATTACGAAGGCAAATTCCAGGCAGGTACCGGCGACGGGCACAGAAATCATTGGTTTAATGCTCTAAGATCCTATTATGGTAACAATAAAAAAGTTATGTGCTGCCCAACCGCTATGAAGCCTCTGGATGCTGATTCGGACAATGTACCAGATGCGGGATTCAATACATTTTCAGCCTGGGGTGTTTACGATGCCGCGGACGACGCGGGCTATGATCCGGCTGGTGATTGGGGCAGCTATGGGATAAATGGCTGGGTTGAAAATCCGCCTGCATCAGCTAAAACGGTTTTTGAGAATTTTCCAACCTCAAATAACTGGAGATCTCCCGATGTCAGCATGGCCGGGTATGTGCCTTTAATGATGGATGCTCTTCGGTTCAATGTCTTTCCACTGGAAGGTGACTCACCCCCGGAAACGGAGGATATGGCCTGGGAGAGTGAGGAGCATATGAAACGTATATGCATAGACAGGCATGATGGATTTATAAACATGGCTTTTCTGGATTGGTCGGTCAAAAAGGTTGGACTCAAAGAATTGTGGACGTTGAGGTGGCATAAAACATACCGACTGGATGGTCCCTATACTTCGGCCGGAGGCATTATGCCCGAAGATTGGCCTGTGTGGATGAGAGGATTCAATGATTATTAATAAAAACCTGCGAACTCATTTATTGAGAGAAAGAATAAGCTCAGACAAAGTAATATTGACGGTTCCTTTTTACTGGAGATAGTTATATTATGCTCCGATTATCTAAACGCAAAATAATATCTGCAAATCTTAAGCGGATAAACAGGCATAGGGGTTTTACGCTAATAGAACTTTTGGTTGTTATTGCCATTATAGCGTTATTAATGGCAATATTAATGCCGGCACTCAACAGAGTCAAAGAGCAGGGCAAGCGAGTTGTCTGTATCAACAATCTCAAACAACTGGCGCTTGCATGGACTATGTATTCCGACGAAAACGATAATAATATCGTCAATGGTGCGCCGTTGGGTTATCCGGGTGAAGCAACCGCAGGTACAGGCTACCATGCAAACGAAGTACCGTGGGTAGGCAGGTGCTGGTCAAATGATTACACCAGTGGAGGACAACTTGAAGAATATCTTCAGATACAAGCCATCAAGGCAGGGGCCCTTTGGAGTTACGTTAAACAAGAAAGACTTTATAAATGTCCGACAGGCACTCGCGGCGAGATGTTGACTTACGCTGCTATGGATGGAGCCAATGGTTACAGAAGAGATGGAACCGACAAGCTTGGTAAATTCCTTAAAAAAACAACAGATATTGAAGGTGCCCCCGCATTGCGAATTGTTTATATCGACGAAGGCTGGGTCACGCCGGACAGCTTTGCGGTTCATTACCAGAAAGAGTTATGGTGGGATGACCCTCCGGTCAGGCATGGGGACGGCACAACCCTGTCTTTTGCAGATGGTCATGCCGAATATTATAAGTGGGACGGCGCCGATACTATAAAGATGGGCAAGAACCGTGAACGCGGACACCCGAGCAATGATTACGAACCAACAACCGATGATGGTAAAAGAGACCTGCATTGGATACAAAAAGGATGTTGGGGTGGATTGGGTTATACGCCGGACGTTTGGTAATACAGTAAAAATTAATTAATCGTATATCAAACAGCTTCAACTCACACAGGATTTGTGTTTTGATTTCCCTGAAACATTTATACAAAATCAGGTAAATAACCTAATTGTTTGGCTTTGCATTTATTATAGCAGCTAAAAGGATATGTCTTAGTCTGTCGACACTTAGTTTGTTAAGGTAATCTTCGGTAAAATCCAGCTTAAAACGACCATGAAAGTTTTTGATTCGCCTTTTAAGCTCGTTTCGACCCAACGCGGCAATTGAAGTCGTTTCTCTTTCTAAATATGTTGTTGGGGGCATAATTCAAACCCTTGAAATAATACTTGAAAAGGTCAACTCGCATTGTAAGTATCGTCTTTTATCCTGATGAGGTTTTGTTACAATTCCCCTGGAAGTAATAGTCCCCGTGAATTAGCTTGTTAGCGGGATAATTTTTTTTTGTTATTTGAACGGTAGTCTGATAACTTCTCCTTATGAAAACCGACGAATTAAATTACGATCTACCATCCGGGCTGATTGCTCAGGAGCCTCTGTCTGTTCGGAGTGATTCCCGGCTGCTGGTTCTCGATCGCGTAACCGGTGATATACTGGATAGTAGATTCGGCAGTCTCGGCGATTTTCTGTTTTCCGGCGACTGCCTTGTGCTAAACGATACGAAAGTTATTCCGGCCCGCTTTTTCGCACGACGAACGACCGGGGCCAAAATCGAGGGTCTTTTTCTTTCGGAGAGAACCGATGGTATCTGGACCGTTTATCTCAAGGGCTTACGAAAAGTAAAATCAGGCGAAAAGCTATATTTGAGAGACAAAAAAAGGCAGGATTTTTGCCAGGCGGAACTGCTCGAAAAAACCGACGAAGGTAAATGCCGATTGAAAATAATATCCGGTGCGGATACACAGACTATTCTGGAGGAAATAGGTTTCCCGCCATTGCCTCCATATATTAAACGAGACGATGACCCGGCGATTGCTGCAATAGACAAGCTACGTTATCAGACTGTTTACGCCCGGAAAACCGGCGCCGTTGCGGCTCCGACAGCGGGATTGCATTTCACGGACCAACTGATAGGGCGGCTAAAACAGCTCGATATTAGTTTCGCGAATGTAACGCTTCACGTAGGAGCCGGAACTTTCAAGCCGATAACCGCCGAGAATCTCGAAGAGCACCAAATCCATCAGGAAAAATTCAGCCTCGATAAGGAAAACGCCCGCATAATAAACCAAGCGAAAAGCCGGGGTAAAAGAATCATTCCCGTGGGCACGACATCTACGAGAGTCCTTGAGACTGTTGCTAATAACTGTCGGATTGAACCGACAAGCGGCTCAACGGATTTATTCATAACACCGGGGTATAATTTTCAAATCACCGATGCGATGATAACGAATTTTCACCTGCCCAAATCATCGTTGCTTGCGCTGGTAGCCGCCTTTGCGGGATTGGAAAACATCCTCGCCGCATACAATCATGCAGTTAAACAACGATACCGTTTCTATTCTTACGGCGATGCAATGCTGATTATTTAAGTATAAAAAAACATTGCGAGTTACCTGATGGACAGGTTTTCTCGCAATGTTTTTCACTCAAATCAAATCTTATAAAGTACTAAGCAGTCTATTTGTACATTTCGTCGAAATACTTTTGGGCGGCGACGACTGCGGCTCGCATCATATCTTCGGCCCTGGCTGTTTCTCGCTTGGCAAGAACTCCCATCAGCGCCTTCGTGTCCAGCTCTTTTGCGGCCTTCTCACAGGCTTCCCAGCTCAGCACGCTTCGTACTACACGGTCGATTCCCTGCTCGGTGTTGTCATAAGCCCGTGTCTGCATATCGTGTCCCTTCCAGCGGGCATAGCCGGCCTGCTGGATAAGCCCGGCAATAGCAACATTCATGCCATTGATTCGTGCACCATGGTCGATATCATACTTACCGGGTCCACCGAGGATTATGCCGTCGTTATAACCCTGGCTATTTAAGTGCATGTGCACCATCATGCCGTTGTCTAATTCTTCGACGGTATCATACACGTGGTCGAGGCCGATCATTTCCGAATGTCCGAACTCTTTGTTTACACCCTTGTTCTTTTTGGAAACGCCGAACTCGTCCTCAATCCTCATCCAAAAAAGCAGGGCACTGGCCACCGTAGGAATCAGCATAGCCGGATGTCCCTCGTTCGGTTTGGGCTCAAATCCGATATGAAGATTACCACCTTTTTTCTGCTCATATTTGCATAGACCGGCCACGCTTTCCTTGAGGTTCTGATACATCTGCCTGACGCCAACCGTCGCAATATCGTAGCCGAACGAGCCGTTCCAGATAACAAAGGCCGGTGCCTTATCGATATCCGGATGCCATGCTTTTTTCAACGTGCCATAGGCCAGATCGACCGTCCTGGTCCCCAGGCCTTCGGCGGCCTTTCTCTCGTTGGGATCGAGCGATGCGATTCCGCCGTAGGCGAAGTGACAATGCGCGCCCGGCGTGATCATGGCCAGATACAATTTATTGTCCACTAACGCATCGGCAACGGCAGCGGCGTTATCGTCATCGACCTCCGCGTCATAGTGCATCTCGATTCCTAATTCGATGTTATCCGGCAGCCGGGGTGCGATTTTGTCACCTACTAATTTGATCATCTCCGGCGTCCCGAACTCGCCGCCCCATTCCGGCCGCATGTCGGCAGGAACAAAGCCACCCTTGCCTGGATTAAATGTCCATCTACATATACTATGCAATGATTTTTCTGACATCTGATTTACTCCTTTCTTGTATCCTGCGAATCACTTTACGAGATACGATTTATAATTTTAACTGCTGTTTTAATACTTGCTCCCAATTTTCATAGGCTTTTTCATAAGCCGATGTCAATTTTTCGTTAGGTTCAATTGTTTTAACCGGTTCCAAACCCACGAATGCATCTTCTGGGCCTTTGTAGATACCTGCCCCGATTCCTGCTCCTCTGGCGGCGCCCTGTGAGCCGTCGGTGTTATAAAGTTCCACACTTGCTCCTGTAACAGTTGCGAAAGCTTCGGCGAACAGGGGGCTGAGGAACATATTTGCATGTCCGGCTTTGACTGTTTTAAGCTCAATTCCCATATTCTTCATTATTCCAAGGCCGTAATTTAAGGCAAAAACGATTCCTTCCTGGGCGGCCCTAAGGAAATGTGCATTTTTATGGATATTGAAATTCCATCCGTGGACCGATGCGCCGATATTTCTGTTTTCCAGGGTTCTTTCGGCCCCGTTGCCGTAAGGAAGTATCGATAATCCATCGGAACCGACAGGTATCTCTGCCGCAATTTTATCCATTTGCGGGTAATCCAGATTTTCAGCGACGAAATTATGCTTGAGCCAGCTATTGAGAATCCCTGTGCCGTTAACACATAACAGAACACCATACCTGGGACTCTTAGTGGAATGATTAACATTCACAAATACATTTACCCGTGAACGCTGGTCGTAATTTTTCTTGTCACTGACTCCATATACCACACCGGAGGTACCTGCAGTAACGGCAATCTCCCCCGGCTTTAAGACACTAAGCGATAATGCATTATTGGGCTGGTCACCTCCTCGATAGCTGACTTTCGTCCCGCCGGCAAGGCCGAGCTCGTCCGCAGCTTCTTTAGTCAACTGGCCCTGGACGGAAAATGTAGGTACTGTTTCTGCAATAAGCTCGCTGGAGATACCATAGTTGTCCAGCACAAAGTCCGCCGGCTCATCTGCTTCGAAGTCCCATAAGATTCCCTCGGATAGTCCTGATGGCGTTGTCTTTATCTCGCCGGTCATCTTCATTGCAATATAATCGCCGGGCAGCATCATCTTGTGAATTTTAGAGTAAATATCCGGCTCATTTTCCTTGACCCATTTTAATTTCGATGCTGTGAAATTCCCCGGCAGGTTAAATAATCTCTTAAGACACTTTTCCTGTCCGATTGCCTCGGCGGCTTTTTCACCGATCTGTACCGCTCTGCTGTCACACCAGATAATCGAAGGTCTCAATACCTTCTTGTTCTTATCCACCACGACCAACCCATGCATTTGGTAGGAAATTCCGATTGCTTTTATGTCACCAGAGTCGAATTTTACTTTGGCTTTGATTTTCTGGGTTGCTGCCTTGACGTGTTCCCACCATGTATCAGGGTGCTGCTCCGCCCAGCCTATTTCTTTTGCTGTGATATCTAATTCTTTATCAGGTGAAGTTGCCGATGCCAGTGCCTTGCCCGTATCAGCATCCATCAAAGTAGCTTTAATCGACGAACTTCCAACATCATAACCCAGTAATAATACCGCCATTTACATATCCCTTTCAGAATTACCTATTCTCAAATTGTCCTCGAGTGTTATATATCATTATTAAAAACTCTTTGTTCCATCAAAATGGAGTCCAGATTATAACCTTTCTTGCTAAAAAACTACAAGGATTGTTTTTAAAACCGGTTAAAATAAGGTATGAACGGATGTTATGACTACACTATTCCTCTTTAAGCATCTTTGTGCTTGTTTATAACGGTTTTTGAAGCCGAATTTTATAGGTGTGTAAAGGTCGGTTAATCCGTTACTTCTACCAATGAGTCCCCGGGAAACAACAGGTTATAGACTAATATCACGTCGCCGTTGTACATTCGAATGCATCCTCGCGAACCCTGAGTGCCGATCTGTTCGGGGTCTTTTGTGCCGTGAATGGCAAAACCCTGCCTGTCTTTGGCTTCTCCTTCGATACCCTGCAGTCCTATCCACCTTGAGCCTAAAGGATAATCCGGGTCCTCGGGATAGTATGTTCTATTCTCATATTCATCGTACCAGATAGGTTTTTCCATTTTACCTTTCGGATCGACGCGCCAAAGTCCTATGGGCGTTTCCTTGCCCGGCAGGCCCAGGCCGACACGAAAGCTTCGCACAAAAGTGTTCTGAAGATACACATCCATAGTAAAGGTCGAACGATAAACTTTTGCATGAAACGGGCCGTTAACGACTTTAATATTTTGCCCGGCCTGGAGTGAACGGGCATTATTAATGTTGTTAACCTCCATTATAATTTCAAAGGGCACTTTGTGTCGTTCGCCTATAATTGAAAGTATCTCACCGGGTTTGACCGGATAAGTCTCGCAGAGGGGGTCCTCAGGATAAACCGTCCTGTTGAACAACCATTTGTCGGCAAGCTCGGAGAGTTTGTTCTTCACAAATGTTCGCTGCTCGATGCTCATCGGCATTCGCAGCGCCATGTTCAGTTTATCACGTGCCTCAATAATCTTGCCGGGCGATTCGCTGAGCAGCGTTGTGGCTTCTTTAATTAGCACATCGGCCTCCGGATTGGGATCAACGGTCGGGCCCGATGGAATTTGGGCAAAACTCGGCTCGTTCGCCGGTACCGGAGCCGGCTCAACCTTCGCCGGTGGCTCAGTTAAGGTTGTTTCATTCACTACGGGGACATTAAAATCCGGATTGGCATTCAACAGGGGGCTATTGTTAACGGGTTCGGTTTCATTTTTACCGAAGTAGCCGTAAATA
This sequence comes from uncultured Pirellulales bacterium, assembly GCA_964570855.1. Taxonomy (GTDB): domain Bacteria; phylum Planctomycetota; class Phycisphaerae; order Sedimentisphaerales; family Anaerobacaceae; genus JAFGPS01. The sequence goes on along the minus strand of CAZMZR010000036.1, from coordinate 24,641 downwards.
TAAACAAAAACCGCGCCCATAATAAGCAGAGCAAGAACAGTGTATATCCGGTTTCGAGCTCTTCTGGCGGCACGAGAGCCGGTTGGATAACGAGCCATCTCAGCCTCCTTTCTGGTTGTTAAAATAAATTATACCTTCGTCTGTTACCAGGGAATTTACCGGCTGATCATGCTCTGTTACCGGTATTGAGTCGAGCAGTTGCTCTGCAAAGGCAAAGCCGCATCTTGATGCTTTAAGCCCGGCATTGGAGAAAAACCTGTCGTAGAAGGAACCGCCCCGACCGAGACGATTGCCATTTCTGTCGAATCCCAAAGCCGGTGTTACGACAAGGTCGATATCTTCAAACGGCACAGGTGCACCTGCTATCGGATTTTTCAAACCCGAAGCCGCCGTCGAAATGCCCGTTTCCAGAGAATTGATTTTCACCGGAATCATGTGCCTTTGTTCCCAGGAAATCTTCGGCACTGCGACCGTCTTGCCTAACTGCCAGGCATGAAGTATGGCCTCGGAAGTATCGGCTTCATACGGGAGAGACAGGTACATCATAATCGTTGAGGCGTTTTGAAACTGTGACGTCGAAATCAGATTTTTACACGCCAGTCGGCTTTTTTCGTTCCTCTGCTCCTGGGATATGGAAAGCAGACTATTTTGTAGCTGACGACGTAACTGGGCTTTATCCATTTACCTATCCTTATTTACAGGATTACTTTTGACAGGTTTGCCTGCCTCCGCGTCTCTCGACGCGAGTCGAGGCGGCAGGCCATTTTCTATCAAGCTTTGGAGCTTTTGTAAATAGTGTTGAATATTTTTTTCATAACCAATGTCTTTCGGCGTGTAATATTTCATCTTCATTCCGTCCGGAAGATACGCCTGCGGCACAAAACCATCTCTGAAATTATGTGGATATTTATAATCAACACCGAAGCCGGCCTTTTTCGCTGCTGCATAGTGGCTGTCTTTGAGATGTTTCGGAACCGGCCTGGTCGGCTGGTTCTTTACATCGGTCATAGCCTGCCAGACAGCAGATGCCGAAGCATTCGATTTTGGTGCACAGGCGACATACAACGCAGCCTGCGCCAGTGCCAATTGGGCTTCCGGCAAACCGACAAATTCAGATATCTGAACGGCCGATGCGGCAAGGACCGTCGCCATCGGGTCGGCATTGCCCACGTCTTCGGTCGCACAAATCGCAATTCGCCGGGCAATAAAACGGATATCCTCGCCCCCGGCCAACATTCGGGCGAGCCAGTAAACAGTAGCATCAGGGTCGGAACCCCGCATACTTTTCTGTAACGCGCTGGCCAAATCATAGTGTGTATCACCCGTTCCATCGTAATCAATCGTCTTTTGTTGTATCGACTCCTTTGCGACTTCAAGATTAAATTTTATTTTTTTATTCGGATTTCTTGCAGCCTGTGACAGCACACCGACCTCGAGGGCCGTCAAAGCTTTCCGGGCATCGCCGTCACAAATAACAGACAAAAATCCCAAAGCCTTTTCCTCGGACTCGATATCGAACTTACCAAGTCCCCGCTCAACATCTTTTATTGCAGTTTTAAGCAGTTTTAATACATCTTCCCGGCCGAGAGGCTCGAATTGAAATACCGTGCTGCGAGAAATCAGCGGGGAATTAACTGAAAAAAAGGGATTCTCAGTTGTCGCACCAATCAAAATCAGGATTCCCGCCTCGACATCATCCAGCAAAACATCCTGCTGGGCGCGGTTAAAGCGATGAATTTCGTCGATAAAAAGCACGGTTCTGGTGCGGTTTGCCGTAAGTCTGTTGCGGGCCAATCCGATGATATCACGAATATCCTTAACTCCCGCCGCCGGTGCACTGAGATAATGGAATTTGGCCTTAGTATAATTGGCGATAACCATTGCCAACGATGTTTTGCCGACTCCGGGTGGCCCGTAAAATATCAGGCTGCTAAGTCTGTCGGCTTCGAGCATTCTTGTCAGCAGCTTGTCGGGGCCGAGAAAATGCATTTGCCCGATGAATTCATCAAGATTTCTCGGCCTCATCCGAGCCGCCAACGGCGATGCAGACGATATTTCTGCTTGTTCGGTCCGGCCAAACAAAGTTTCATTGGACTTATTTTCAATCATCAAGCACATTATACGAAAGATGACTGAAACTGTCGAAAATATATTCAGGTAAAGTGCTGAAGTAAAATATTGTGATTTGTTGAAAACGGAATAGGTTATTCGGGGAGATGAACATAAATTCTTGAATTAAGAGCTAATATAGAAAAGACCGAATTCTCGAAAAACCGATTCAAACCGACCTGTTAGCCATAAATCCTGCTATTTCAATCAGAGCATCTTTAGCGCTGTTATTGTTAAATCCGTTTAATGCCTGAATGGCTTTTTCGACAAACTCCTCCGCCTTGTTGTGTGCGTATTCCAGAGAGCCGGAATTGTTTAGTAACTCGGTAAACTGACTTTTATTGTCTTGTACTTTTTTACCGTCTAAATATGAACTGATAATCTCGAATCTTTTCCGCTGTTCCACTGTTTGTAACAAATGTATCACAGCTAAAGTCGGCTTGCGTTTTTCAACGTCACTGCCGGGCATCTTGCCTGTTTTTCTTTCATCTCCGATTATATCGAGTAAATCATCGGTAATTTGAAACGCGATGCCGGAATTCAGGCCGAACTCAGATAACGACTTCGCCTGGAATTCGTCGGCTTGTGCCAGTATGGCACCGAGATAACAACAGCTACTAAAAAGAACGGCACTTTTTTCGGTGATTATATGAATGTACTCTGATTCGCTCAGATTCCAGTTTTGTCTTTGGTTTATTTGCTTCAACTCTCCTTCACAAAGTCTTACTGCGGCAGCGGCAATGAGTTTAATCAGCTCCGATTTCGTCTCTGCACATAACTTGAAAACCCTGCTTAACAAAAAATCACCCATTAAAACAGCAGACTCGTTACCCCAAATGCTGTTGATTGTAGGTTTTCCTCGCCGCTTCTGCCCCTGGTCTATAACATCATCATGCAGGAGCGTGGCATTGTGTATCATTTCAACCATCGCGGCGACGCGAATATGCTCATCTGTGATTTGGCCGAAGCAGATACCTGAGAGCAAAACCAGGCCGGGACGAATCATCTTACCGCTGCGACTGCGCATATATTCGAACAATTGGTTTATATTTTCTCCCGAATGCTTCTGCCCGGGCAAGCTCTGTTGCTCCAAATCAGAAACGCGAGAGGTTAACTGCTCATTCATCAGCTCCTTGACCTGGTTCAGTTGGTCCTTGATTAGTCTGAAAGCGGGAATCTCGTAGTCTGGAAGAGATGCTGAGATATCGGTATGTACCGGTAACTGCATAGTACTTGGCGGACAGCGGACTCGCGATCAATGACTGCTGTCTGCTACTTCTCCTTTCCGTGCGCGTATTTGAAGAACCTGTCTCTGAGCAATTTTGTGACAGGTCCGGGTTTGCCGTCTCCTATTACTCTGCCGTCAATCTCGACAATGCCGATTACCTCGGCGGCGGTTCCCGTGAGGAAAAATTCATCACAAACGTACAAATCAAATCTTGTCAGATTTTTCTCAACTACCCTGATGTTTTCCTCCTGGGCCAGTCTGATAACAACTTCTCGTGTTATCCCTCCCAGGGCGCCTGCCTCAGCCGGCGGTGCATAAACCACGCCATCTTTTACGATAAAAACATTATCCCCTGTGGCCTCGGCGACAAATCCTTCGTGGTTGTACATAATTGCTTCGGGAACATTGTTGTCCAGGGCTTCAATTTTTGCCAGGATGTTATTGAGATAGTTGAGGCTTTTTGCCTGTGGCGGAATCGCCAGAGGATGATTACGAACAGTGGTTGCACTGATTATTTTCATCCCTTTTTCATAAAGCTCTTCAGGATAAAGTTGAATTTTGTCGGCTATGATGAATATACAGCTATTTTTGCAGACAAATGGATTCAAACCAAGAGTACCGTCCCCTCTGGTTACCACCAGCCGGATATAGCCGTTAATAATACCGTTGGCCTCAACGGTTTTCTGCATTGCATCGGCGAGTTCGCTCTGGCTGATTTTAATCAAAAGGCGGATTGCCTTGGCGGATTCATATAGTCTCTTGATATGAGCATTCATCTCGAATATCCTGCCGTCGTAAACGCGGATACCCTCAAAGACTCCGTCGCCGTAAAGTAAACCATGATCAAAAACGGATATTTTTGCTTCTTTCCGCTCGACAAGCTTGCCATCAAGCCATATTTTTAAACTCATAATTTCTTATCCTGTATTGTATTTAGAGTCGTGTGTATTTGTCTTTTCGCGATACACATCACGCTTCACACACAACGAATTTTACCATCGACTAACGTTACTATCCGTCCGGCCCTTTGTGCGATCCTGTCATCATGAGTTACCATCACAATCGTCTGGCCGGCCCGGTTTAGCTTTTCAAGGACATCTAAAATACTATTTCCTGTTACAGAGTCAAGGTTTCCTGTCGGTTCATCCGCTAAAAGCAGCCTCGGTTCGTTCATCAAGGCCCTGCCAATTGCTACTCTCTGTCTTTCCCCGCCTGATAGCTGATAAGGCTTATGTTTAGCCCGATCAGACAAACCAAGCTGTTTTAGCAGTTTTTTTGCCCGGTTTTTCGCCCATTTACGGCAAAAAAACCAGCCTATAACGCTTCTGCCCGCCATAACCGGCAGATAAACGTTTTCCAGCACATTTAATTCGTCCAATAAGTGATAAAACTGAAATACAAATCCGACCTTTTTATTGCGAAATCTGTTCAATTCGCCTGCTCCGAAACGGCTCAAATTCCGCCCGATAAAGGCGACGCTGCCTTTATCCGGTTTGTCCAGCGCGCCCATAATGTGCAAGAGGGTACTTTTTCCGCTGCCGGAGGCCCCGATTATGGCTACGAATTCGCCTTCCTTTACAGCCAGATCAACGCCTTTGAGCACCTTTAATCTGGTTGCTCCCATTCGATAGGATTTATGCAAATTTTCAGCTTTTATTAAAACATCAATCGTCATAATTTTTTACTCATACTTTACAAGTGTCTAAAATGCCTAAAGTGACACGTATGTGTCATCCTGAGGCGTAGCCGAAGGATCTGGCCGGCGAAGAAGAGATTCTTCGCTTCGCTCAGAATGACAGCTTTACTGCCACTTTAGTCACTTTTCACTTTGCTTTTTTTATAACTGGGTTACCTGCAAATTATCTACGGGTTTTTGCCGGGCCGCACGCCAGCTCGGACCAAATGCGCCTATCAAACAGGCCAAAATCGCCGAGGCGGCAATGATCGCCAGGACACTGAAATCCACCTGGTTTGGAATATCACCTATAGCATACATTGTCCTGTCCCATAGTTGAAACTTAATATGTTTAAAAAGCCAATCTTCGATCCGGTTTGCATTCAGTAAAAACAACCAGCCGGTCAATAAACCGACACCGGAACCCAACAGGCCCACTAAAAAAGCAAAGCCCGAAAATAATTCAATGATATCTATGCCTGAAACACCGATGCTTTTCAATATACCAATGTCTTTGCTCTTATGGCTGATAATCATGTAGAATACGACCAATATAATAAAGACCGTCGTAATAGCAACAAAACCAAACATGACTATTAATTCTGTCAGTTCATTCTCCATTGGAGCGATGGATTCACGCCTGAATTCCTTCCAGCTTTGGACGGAAACGGTATCTAATAAGTACGCCTGTGTTTCGCCGGCTTTTTCCTGTTTGTATTTATCCCATAAAGACCGTAATTGTTCGCAGCTGGCCTGGACATTGACATCCTGCTTGAACTTAATATGAATCCAGGATACTCTTTTTGTCGGACCGGCCATGCCGCAAAGCATTTGGGCCTGTTCAAAAGGCAAATAAATCAGCGAGCCATCGACTCTGGGCAAACCGCTGCTCGAATGGTCGCTGTAGTAGAAAGTTTTTGTATTGACCAGGTCGGTACCTGCCTGGGCGAGCGCGCCCTTTGCAGTTAACGGAAAGCAACTTATGGAATAACCTAACCGAAGTGTATTGTCCGGATCGAAATATATACTTTCTTTCTCACGAAACAGCAGGTCACCTAATACGCAACCAATCAGATTGGGATCATAGGGGAATTTGAATGTTTTTGAAACATCATCTTTATGATAGTACAGGGTATCTCCAAAACAGGTCGTCCGACTATGTCTGAGAGGGTCGATACCCATAATTTCAACGGCACTGTCTTGATTTGAGCCTTTGCGCCTTTTCAGGGCAAAGTTTTTTATCACAGGCGAAACCGCTTCGACAATATCCTCCTTTTCCAGTATATTTATAAAATCCTCATAGTAGGCAAATCCCACCAGCGATTCGGTTCCTATGACACAGTCACCCACGAAACGGTGGTTCCTCTGCTTGAAATCGTTGACCAATCCGGTCATTACCGTCATCACCACGACAACAATAAAGACACAAAGTGCGACCGCGAAGACCGCAAAATATGTTATCATGCGTTTCAATAAATATCTGAGTGCAAGAATGATTTTATACATAATTTAATAAAGATTAGAATATCTAATTTCTAAATCCCAAACAATTTCGAGTTTCAGATTTCTCTTTAATTATTCATATCTTAAAATCTCCACCGGTTTGGTTCTTGCAGCGATGATAGCAGGTATCACCGCCCCGATCGTTGCGGCGGCAATTGCAAACAATACAATAGGCAGGGCCGATGACCAGTCAATCTCGTTGGGTATCCTGTTGAATAAATAAACGCTGCTTCTCCAGAGTTTGAGTCCGAAGATGATACTGATCCAATCTTCGATAATATTCACGTTCCTTATAATAATATAACCGAGAATAACTCCGATACCCGAACCGGCCGCTCCAACACACGCACCGAAGCCTACAAAGATAAGAGCCACCGAACTGCTCGACGAGCCGCAACTTTTTATTACCGCGATATCCTTCTGCTTTAATCTGACTGTCAGGCTGAATATACAGAATATCAGCAGCACAACGCCTAAACTTACAACACCAAATATGACCAGAAGCACACCCATTTGCTTTTTATATGCAGCGATATAGCGACTCTGAAACTGTCTGGAAGTTTCGATGCCGGTATTTTGTAAAAGGTATGGATTTGCTCCTAACTCCTCCTCAACAAAGGTACGCCATACTCCGCGAATCACGGCAAGTGCGACATCTGTTTCAGTATTGTCCGCGAGTTTAATATGAATATACTCGGCGACAGGAGAATCTCTTTCCGGATACAGGATTTGACTTAGCTCTTCTATCGGCAGATACACACAACCGTTGTCAAATTGATAAACCCCGGTTTCGACGATATCGGCGATAGACAATTTTATTACTTCTCTTTTAACATTCGTTCTGCTTGCATCATCTGCATTTGTTGTATTTACCGTCCCCGTTGTCAGGACAACCTGCCGGCCGAGCATTTTTCGTGCCGCATCATAATCGTATTTATCCGTCTTCTCGTCGGGTTTGCCCAATACCCCGATACCTACAAAGACGCCTGTCTTGTCCGGAGAATCAGGGATATCGAAGGATGGTTCGACATTCAAGTCCCTCTGATTGATTAGGAACCGGTCAAAACCGGTCACTCTGGCGCGCCGGCCTGGTTCAATCCCCCAGATTTCCACCGCCCTGACATTGCCCTTGTCCAGATGCAGCAGGCCGTAACTATACATTATGGCGGTTGCAGAATCTACTGCTTCTGTTTGCTCTAAGCGTTCTATGAACTGGTCATACTTCGGAATTGCAGTCGGCGGAGCAAGAACTACATTGCCTATTGCTTTGACCGCAGCTTCTTCTACGGAATTGATGAAGCCGGTAAACAGGCTGGCTACAACGACCAGTAACGACACGGAAAGCGCAACTGCTATAATACTTAATAATACGATCTTTCTCTTATGCAGGTATCGCAGCCATAAAAACAGTTTCAACATGTCGTTAGTCGTAAATTTTATGCCCCCCAACCGGGGGTAATCTCTAATCTTTCGAGGGCCGCAGAAGCGGGAACAGTACCACGTCACGAATACTTGCCGCACCGGTCAGAACCATCACGAGCCTGTCGATCCCGATACCAAGCCCTCCCGCCGACGGCATGCCGTATTTCAATGCCGTGATAAAATCTTTGTCCATCGTTGCCATCGATTCTTCCTGGCCGCGAAGCTGAATCCTGAAATTCTCTTCCTGCACAGCCGGATCGTTTAATTCTGTATAGGCGTTGGCCAGCTCCATCTTGCCGATATACAATTCAAATCGTTCGGCGTATTCCGGGTCGTCCTTGCTGCGCTTTGTTAAGGGACACAACTCGGCCGGATAATCTATCACGAATGTGGGATTTACCAGATTGTCCTCGACGGTTGCCTCGAAAACTTCATTGACAACAACCGCGTCGTCCATGTCCGTTTCGTCGATTTCGAGCTTCCCGGCTTTGGCTCTTACAGCCTTGATATCGTCGATGTCACAGCCGCTGTATTCTTTCAACAGCTCTGAATATTTTGCCCTCCGCCAGGGACGAGTGAAGTCTATTGTGGATTGATTGAACTGAATTTGTTTGCTTTGGCAGTATTTATCCACACATAGTGAAATAATTTCTTCGGTTAAATTCATCATCACGTCATAATCGGCGTAGGCCTGATACAATTCGAGCATTGTAAATTCCGGATTATGCTGCCTGCTCAATCCCTCATTACGGAAGTTGCGGTTAATCTCGAAGACTTTTTCCATCCCGCCTACGAGCAATCTCTTCAGAAAAAGCTCCGGCGCAATGCGTAAAAACAAATCCATATCCAGACTGTTGTGATGTGTTATAAAGGGTTTGGCCGCAGCTCCACCGGCAATCGTCTGCATCATCGGCGTTTCAACTTCCAGAAAGCCGTTCGATGTGAGAAATTCGCGAATGGTCGTGATGATGGCGCTGCGATTCTTGAACCGCTCCATCACCTCGGGATTGGCCCAAAGGTCAACATATCTTTGTCTGTAACGCTGGTCGATATCCGCCAGGCCGTGAAATTTCTCAGGCGGCGGCAGCAGGCACTTGCTCAGAAATACAACATTGTCGGCCCATATTGTGATTTCGCCTGTTTTGGTCTTGCCTAACTGACCGGAAGCTCCGATTGTGTCACCAAGATCGAGAAGTTTGACCAGTTCCCACTGTTTATCCAGCAGTTTCTTGCTTAAACCGATTTGAATAATACCGCTTCGGTCCCGCAAAGTAATGAATATCAGCTTGCCGATGTCCCTTAATAAAACAATTCGGCCTGCGGTTTTCGCCTGCTGGGTCTGGTCGCCTTCTTTGAACCTGCTCTTAATATCTTCAGCCGGTTCAACTCCCTCATATTTGCCGCCGTAAGGATCGATGCCGAGTTCTTTAATCCGTGCCAGCTTTTCCAGCCTTTGTTGTTCCAATTTGCTTATATCATCTGAAATCGTCAAATCCATGCACCTCTATGACTAAAAGTTATTATGAAAAACATCGAGTGTGATGTATGTTACATATTGTGCAAAAATAACGGCCGACCTTAAAATACGTTATACACAATACGAAAAAAGACAAAATTAGGAGTCCGACCGTGCCTTTGCCAATGTTTCTGCCTGAATTATCTTACTCCTGACAACCAACAAACCAACCGCCAACTGCCGGTCAGCGGCAAGAATTTCCTCAAATGTATATTTTTTCACCACATCGTTGGTGTTATCGTGATCGGCTTTGACCAGTACGTCATTGGCCCTTTGTGCATCAATCATTTCTTTTATTTCTTCGCTGCTCAAATCAACTTCGATATTAGGGCCGACACCCCAATCTTCTCTGTTCTGTTTTTTCATTTCTTCGCGACTTTCAACTCTCTGGCCGGAAGGTAGGTGATAATATGCCATCGTGTATTTCATCTGAGCGCCATCACCGATAATATTTGTGATAGTTTGAACACTGCCTTTGCCATGGGTTCTGGTCCCTACTAAAACCGCCCGTTTATGTACCTTATCCGCCAAAGCACCGGCTACAATCTCAGAGGCGCTGGCGGAATTGGCGTTGACTAATAAAACAAGGGGATAGTTCGGGTGGGTCCCTCTTTTTTTTGCTTCCGCGTAGATAGGTAATCTGCCGAAACCCGAGTGTCTTTGTACTATCAATCCTTCCTTGAGGAATTTATCGGCCACATCGATAGCGCTTTCTAAAAGCCCACCTGTATTATAACGCAAATCCAGAATCAATCCATTCAAGCCCTGTGCTTCAAGCTTGTCCAAAACTTTATCTAAATCCTCAGACGTTTCTGCCGAAAAGCTGGTAAGTCGGATATAGCCGATACGATTCTCCTGGTCAATCATGTACAGCCATTGGCCTGAATCGGTTCTTTGCCAGCCGCGAATGGTCGGGACGACTATTTTGCCTCTGGTAATTACGATGTCTTTGGTTTTTTCTTCTCCGGCCCGCCTTATTGTCAGCTTAACCGGCGTACCTTTGGGGCCGGTGATTTTTTTAACCGCGCAGGTCAGTGTCATATCTTTGGTTTGAAGACCGTCCACCGCTTCGATAATATCTCCCGCATCGAGGCCTGATGTGTAAGCCGGTGTATCAGGCAGCAGGCTTGATACCGTCAACAGTCCTTTCGGTTTCGAGATCTCTATCCCGATACCGGAAAACTCATTGGTCATCAGTTTTTCGAATTCCTGCACCTGCCTGGGCCATATGATGACGGTATAATCATCAAGTGAAGAAAGTGATACTTCTGCAAACTGTGCAATAAGCACAGGCTGGGGCAGTTCCACGGTTGCTTCGTTGATTTTCAGTATTTCCTCAAAAATATTCAGGAATCTGTCCCTTGAAATCCCTGTTGACTGTTTAACATCGTCCATTATGACGTCCAGGGAAACCGACCAGGCGGAGAGAGATTGTCGATATTTAACTTCCGATTTCTGATTTTCCTTTGGGACATTGAAATCCTCAGGTGGAAATTCCATCACCTCACCCAGCAATTTACACTGTTCAAGCGCCTTGTCTGCCATTTCTTTGTAATCGATTTTATTAACGTAATGCAGGTCCAGGTAATTTACAGCTCGAATAAATAACTGCTTGTTAACGCCCTGGTAACGTTCCTCGCGAGTCTCACATGCGCTGTCCTCCAATGAAGCTGCAATAATGGCTTTATCGTAGATTTGCTGGGCATAATCTGAATAACCATCATTGTTCGGATCGATTACCACCAGCCAGAAATAGCAGTTCGTATATGCTTCGAGCCATTTGCCCTCAAGCTCATAGCCGGTGGCTTTGTCAGTCGCTCTGTGTATAACATCTTTTACAAACTCGTCCGATAGAAGCTTTTCCTCCTGCTGTTTGTTTGCGAGTTCGCTCACATCTGCAACGGCGGAGAGCACCTCAATAATATCATTTACATCGTTTACGTCTGTTTCCGTTCGAAGCTTATCCAGATGATCGGTTCTCTTTGCATATACTGCTTCTTTTGCCTGCTTCATCTGTTGACTTATATCCTGATATTCGTCAACGATCTGCAACAATTGTAGAGCGGTATTACCGAGCCGGTTCGGGTCATCGGAAGTTTTTTGAATCAGCTTACCGGCATCATCGAATTTTCCCTGGTCAATAAAACTACAGACTTGTCCTACGATGTCCAGTTCGGCCAAAGATGATTCAGGGACGTCACGTATATCTTCACGAATCGTTGATTTACTCGAACGTGATGCCAGTGCACATGTAACAGACGAACATAAAATCGTTGCCAGACAGAAAAGACATATCAAATGGTGTAATTTACATCTCTTGTTTTTCATCTTGTATTAATCCGGTACAATATTTATTGATTAAAATATCAAGTCGTAAAATTTCAAAGACCTGAATAACAGAATCACTAATTTATTTCGAACCTTACTCACAGGATTGATTATGTACACTCGGCGGCTTTTCCATCACAACCTAAAACATGCAGCTTGTGTTTCACCATCTCTCTGATGGCGTCTCTGGCCGGACCAAGGTACTTGCGAGGATCAAACTCGGCTGGTTTTTCGGCGAAAATCTGCCTGATCTTCGCAGTCAGCGCCATGCGAAGGTCCGTGTCGATATTTACTTTGCACACTCCCATCTTCGAAGCTTTGCTTATCGCTTCTTCCGGCACACCCATTGCATCGGGCATATTCCCGCCGTACTTATTAATTAAATCCTTAAATTCCTTCAAAACACTGCTCGAACCGTGCATAACAAGCGGAAAATTGGGCAACCTTTTGCCAATTTCTTCCAGAATGTCAAACGCAAGTTTCGGTTCTTTCTTGAACTTATAAGCCCCGTGGCTGGTTCCGATCGCTACCGCCAATGAGTCAACACCCGTCTTTTCCACGAACTCCTGAACCAGTTCCGGGTCGCAAAGGTGCTTGCTGATATCATCGTGACCGACTCCGACAACATCTTCCTCGATACCACCAAGCTGACCGAGCTCCGCTTCGACAACAACATCGTACTCGTGAGCGTAATCGACCACTTTTTTTGTAATAGCGATGTTTTCCTCGAAGGGTTTGCCAGAGGCGTCTATCATAATGGAGGTAAAGCCATCTTCGACGAATTCCTTGCATGTCTGAAAATTATCCCCGTGGTCCAGATTGATTGCGATAGGGATATCCGGATTCTCCCGCACCGCCACGTCAATCATCGCCTTTAACCAGCTATTGCTGGCATACTCGCGGGCGCCTCTGGAGACCTGCAGGATCAGTGGAGCTTTCTCTTCGGCTATGGCCTCGATGATTCCCTGCGTTATTTCCATATTATTTACGTTAAAAGCACCAATTGCATAGCCGTTCTTGTATGCCATTTCGAACATTTTTCTGGTATTCACCAACGCCATAATCGTCTCCTTTAAAATCTAATAATCAACGACATTTCTACCAAACTTCAGCAACCCGTTTTTTAGAAGCCTGCCGAACCTCCAAGCCCCATATATCTACTTGGTCCGATAGCCAAATCCGGCACGCCCTGGGGCCATAAGCTAAATACGACCGTTTGTCTGTCCAGTGATTCATCCGTACTGAACGTAACAGACCAATACAGCCTGTGATAGCGCCTGATAAGCGTTATATCGCTCCGGACGGTTGCACCATAGTCAAAATCCAGTTGCCCAGAATAAACGAGAGTATAACGTGGGTCAAGAAGATAAGTAAATGCGAAAGTAACAGCATTTGAACCTTTTTCCCCGTAGTCATTATCTATTCGCCTCAAATATCTGCTTCCGATATAATAACTCAAATTAGGCCAGCGGAGGTGCGAAAATCCCACGTTATATTGCTGAACCACACCGCTTTGCATATCAAAGTTCATATCGGAAAGCACTGCCGTGGTATCGCTCATCTTCCAGATATAATCGGCCTCGAAGTAATTACGCTGCGGCCCGTAAATAACACTTCCGCGTCTATCCTGCTGCGGAATCGTGTTACTGAACATATTTACGAGCGGAATAAAGGGCTTGTTCCAGATAAATTGGTCCGCTCCTGCCGATGCGTCGCCCGAATCATTCACCCAGGTCATATCCATATCCAGTCGCATCCAGTCAACAGTCCTAATATTGCGACCTGAGCCGCGTTTTGTTTGGAGTCGCTGTGAAATACCTACGCTCAAGGTATCACGTTGTTCGATCACCGAATCACTTTCGAAGAATCCGACAGCGGTCATGTGCGGCTGTATGATATGTCGCAACTGGTTCAAATCCCAAAGGTCGGATTTTACATCGTCAAAAACCTTCCAGAACGGCTGAGGCGACACGCGAACGCCGGTCTCGCCGATCCAGACGTTTTCTTCCCGCGATGTTGTTTGGCCGTCTATCTCTGTGTAGAAACCCAATCCGTCTTCAAAGGCCCCGGTTCCGGCGATAAAGGGCACGACCTTTGTCCCGCCGATAGTCATCGGCATATCTATCTCGTTCCTGGATGTGATAAATGAAAAGAACTGTTGTGTGCCTGTCGGGGTGGTATCAGAGGCATAACGCTGGCGGAATCGGCTGATCTGAGTATCGCTATAGAATGTCAGCTTATCGTCCAGAAACGACTGGCCGGTCCAGTGAAACTCAGCGGAGGGTAATTCATCAAGCTCATCAACAAAATCGTTCAATCGCACCTTACCCAGGAAGGAAAGGCCCCAGTTGTCCTCGATACGCTTTAAATGGATCAGTGTTTCCTGTTCTTTATCGACGTAAAACTCGTTTCGATAGTAGCTTTCTAAGAAATTCTTATCCGATATGTAGCTGATTTCGGTGGTAAGCTGCCAGCTATAGGGCAGGAATTGCCTGTGTTGCCAGCGGAATCGACCGCGAAGCTCACGTGGTGGTTCGAGGTTTTTACGAGAACTGTTCCTGCCCAGCCGGTCCTCGCCGTTATCATCAATCAGGTAACCTAAAAACCTGCCGCTATAATCGTCTCCTTCGTAACTTGTTGCTACACCAACGCCGGTGCCTCGATCGCCGTAATAATCCAGTGTCAGAGTACTGTCCGTACCTTCCGGTTCCTCTAATCCAAGTATCCGGGCCAGGTACCAACGAGTTTCGATATATGTTCCGAAGGTATTATCATTGCCTAAATGAATGCTTTTCAGTGGAACATCAGGTCTTAGCATATTACTTCGCATGTGTGGCAAATAAAGATATGTTTTGTCATACATTTTCAAACGAACGTCGTTCATCTGTGCATCGAAGCTGTTTTTTGAGACCGAGTCCTGTTGTTTGTCGGCCGGGGTGGTATCAGTAATTATTATACTCGAAGCATTCAGGGAAATCTGAGGTACATAAAATTCACTGGTTGTAAGTGTGACATCTTCTGCGGTGAATTTATTTGCCGCCGACTGTTGTAACTTCTGAGCTTTGATATAAATAGGAATCCCGGCATCTTCGTCGAAATTTCTCAGAACGGCATTGATTATCATTGCCGTTTGTTGTTCGAGATCATAATAAATTTCATCCGCTCGAATGGTTCGCTGGCCTTCGGTCATCACAACATCGCCGGACAGATATATTGCTTTGATTGCTCCGCTGGTTAAAATATCGGCGAGGTCCCTTTTACTTTCTCCCGTCCCGGTCCCTTCGTCCGGCACGAATATAACGGCGTTGTCTGCCTGCAATTCGAGCAGGCCGCCTTCATCCTGTTTTTGCCATAGATAAAACCTGCCGATCACAGTCCATATTTTCGATTCCTGATCCGACTCTACATCGAGAACAGCACTATCGACAGGAGAGTGATAAAATGGATTTTTACTGCTTAGCTTCATTTCCTGCAGTGCTTTTGGCGTTTCAGCGGATTTTTCCGTTGGGCTTTGTTCGATTTTTTGCCGGTCTTCTGTGCGGGTCGAGACGGCAGGTGGCTCTGTATTTTTCATCGGCTCAGGCTCGGCTTCGATAGTTGGTAGCTCTATCCCAACCGCTTGCAACAGATTAAAGGCTTGCCTGTAAAGCTCCAGCCCGCGAGGATCGGTCATTTTCTTGGTATCGGTCGTTATGAAGACCTCGCTGTTTACACCAAGCCGAACCACCATCTGGTTTTCTTCTTTTTTCGCACTCTTATTTATTTGAGTTATTTGTCCGGCTCCGGCCGGTTCGGTCGATATATTGCCTTTAAGATATACAACTGCGTCATAATTAATATCGCCGGATTCCGGAGGCTCGTTAAAACGCGGCAGCAGCCAAATCACCGCGCTATCGCTGGAATATTGATTATTTTTGATTGATATTGAGAATTCACCACGAAAAACGAGAATATGCTCGCCTGTACTGAGTTGATATGTGATAGCCTCTTTTCCGGACAGGTGTAAATTATCTCTGGTGATAGTATCGGGCCGGCTCGATATATTTTCACTACCCGCAGCCGTACAGGCTACAGAAATAAGGGCGGCTAATATTACCGATACTAAAATCTTATTCAGCATTCCTACTCTCGTATCAAGAATGTTTGCACATTGCTCGTTGTTCAACGAGGAACTTGCAACATCAGAATATTCAAAATTTACGAAATTATAGCCGGATGCTGGAGCAAAGCCAGTAAATTTACGGAATTACCCGGTCCAAAGCTCATTCTCTGTATTGATAACTTGATTTTTCCGAAAGTTTAAGTTAAAACAAGCCTGTTGGGAGTTACTCTTATATACGGGAAATATATATGGCCAAAGATGAGTATTCGGCATATCAGAAGGCGAAAATTTCAAATTATTACGCCAACCTCGACTCGATCCTGCTTGAGAGGTTAAGCGGACTGGTAAGTGAGTTGTACCTGGTTGATTCAGGTACTCAGCATAATAGACTCTGGCAGAAGGCTCAAAAGGCTATGGAAAAGCTAAATATCCCTCAGGCAATCATTGATCACATCATGGAAAAGCAGGATGTTGAAATCTTGGCCGAAAACCTACAGGACTGGCTTAAAAAAAGCAGAAATAAATAAACCACTGATACCACCAGAAGACGAACAACAATTCCAGGAGAAATCTTCCGAACGGATTGGTAGATAATTCATCTTATGCTGCGGTTGTGGATAATTTTGGTTTTTGCCTTGTTTTTGTTGTGATGTTATACTGTTAATCACTTTGGGCCGGATGGGAATTTTCCGGAATATTTGTTTTTTCATATTAACAAAACGCTGCTCGGAAACGACATACATCATTTGGAGATCTTTATGAACGAGAACCACAAGGCATCTTCTGGAAAGTATTCCGCTTCGGAGAAAGTGTATCCGACCGCAGAGCACGGTAAATTCAGCCTGAGAGACATGCTTGACTACTTTGTAAAGCGCGGCGCGCTGCGGGTCTCGGATCTACATATTAAAGTCGGCGCACCGCCTGCGTACCGTATCGACGGCGACTTAGTCAAACTCAAGGGCCCAAATGTAACGACCGATATGGCAAAAACGCTCATTTACCCGTTTTTGAGTGAAGAAAATGAGCAGAAATTAAAGAACAATCACAGCGTGGATTGCTCCTATCGGCTCGGCTCTTTACAGTTTCGCATCAATATCTTCATGGAAAATGACGGCTTAGCCGCAGCCATCAGAGCGCTTTCGCTGGATATTCCCCAGGTAGAGGAAATAGGTTTTCCGAATACCGTCTGGGAAGACATTATTAATCGCAGGCACGGCCTGGTCCTGATGACCGGTATTACAGGTGCGGGTAAATCCACAACAATCGCCGCTCTTATTCACCGAATCAGCCAGAAAAGCGCCTGCCGAATTATGTCCGTTGAAGACCCTATCGAATATATCTTTCCGCAGCATTACTCGATGATCTCGCAGCGTGAGGTTGGAAGAGACGTCAAATCCTTTCACGGCGGCTTGAAAGAAATGCTTCGGCAGGACCCGGATATAATATTTGTCGGTGAGATGCGTGACGCAGAGACGATATCCATGACCCTGATGGCGGCAGAGACGGGACATCTTGTTTTTTCCACTCTGCACACCAGAGATGCAACCGGCACAGTGACACGAATTCTCGATTATTTCCCGGAAGGCAGACAGGCTGAAGTGCGAAATCAGCTTTCGCTCGGACTGGCATATATTGTATGTCAAAAACTCGTGCCCAAAAAAGACGGAACCGGCAGAATTGTAGCGATGGAAATATTGAATAACAACTACGCTACTGCTAATCTTATACGTACCGGTAAAATTGAGCAGATATACTCGCAACTGCAAACGAAAACTCGAAACAGGCCGGATGAAAAAATGTTGACGATTGAAAAGCACTTGTCAACGCTGGTCAAACAGGACAAAATCGATCTGCTGGAAGCTAAAAAATGGGCCAATAATATTAAAACCTTCACTGATTGTATGCAACAGGATTAGTTTCACCCTGTGAGATAGGCCAAAGGCCGCCATCTCATGGGGTAAATCCGTGCGATATGCCTGTCACGCGGAGGAACAGAATATAACATATGTAGTACCTGTGGCCGTCCCCGGGACTCCTTCCGGAGAACTATAAAAGATGACAATTCAGTTCAATTGTCCCAATTGCGATTCGGTGATCGGTTTTGACGAGAAGTACAGCGGCAAACGTGCCCAATGCACTACCTGCGGACAGCGTCTAATCATCCCGTCGAAAAGTAACGAAAAAGCTAAAAAGATCAAACCTCAGAAAGAATTGTCAGAACCGATACCAGGCTTTTACCGTGCCGTTTTTATTGACAGTTGGAAATCCTTCACGTTAACATCTCAGGAGAATGTAATCGGTCTGGTTTTTATTACGATTGTAGTTTGCTTTAAGTTTTTCGTATCGCGGATGAATTATAGCGTTGCTATCCAGGGGAAGTGGCTTGTTATGGAATTTTACTTCCCGTTCGGGTGGGTTTTAAGGGCGGCTTCGTGGGGAATTCTGTTTTGGTATTACACAGAGATGATTTACTCGACCGCTTTTGACCAGGAAAATCTGCCGGAAATCATTCTTGGAGGATTCTACGGATTTGTCTGGAAAATTGTTAAATCTTTATACACGATTTTCATAATGCTGTTGGTTGTCGGACTGCCATATCTGATTGCTGCGTTGATACTGCGAAAAATTGAAGTCGAATGGCCTGTTCTTATGTATATATTAATGTTCACAGGGCTTTTTTTATTTCCAATGGCCGTACTAACGGCCGCGGTAGGAAAAGACCTTACTCTGTTAAGGCCCGACTATTTTCTGGTCACGATATTCAGAGCTTTCATGCCTTATATAGTGACGGTATTGTTTCTGGTTGCCGCCGTTTTGATTCAGAGGCAAACGAGCCAGTATGCAGGTCAAAGGCCCGCGTTGGCTGCCGGATGTTTGTTAATGAATTTCGCCGTCCAGATAGTTTTGTTGATTACAATGCGTTCGATCGGCCTGTTCCACCGGCACTATAGTTGCTGTCTTCCCTGGTAATGGTGTAACGTTTACCCTGTCCGGTGGTTTGTTGAAGGACTTTCTTCAAATATATTATGACATAAGAAATACAAAGTATGACTATTCAATTCAACTGTCCCAACTGCAATGCGGTAATCGGTTTTGACGATAAATACCGCGGAAAGCGTGCACAATGTACCGCTTGCGGACAGCGTTTTATAATTCCCTCCAAAAGCTGCGAAAAAGCAGTTGTAATCGAACAACAAAAAGAAAAAGACGAACCGGAACCCGGCTTTTACCGTGCCGTTTTTATCGATAGCTGGAAACTGTTTACGCGACCTGACAATGCTGCGGGACTGGTTTTTGTCACGGCCGCTGTTTGTTTTAAGTTCTTTTTGGGCCATGTGGATTATTCCTGGACGGTGGGCAATTTCAGGTTTCAGGCTCCGCTCGGATTTGTTATATCGCTGGCGGTTTGGGGATGTCTGTTCTGGTATTATATGAAGATGATTTGCTCGACGGCGATCGACATTGAGGAATTGCCGGACGTCTATATGGGCGGGTTTTTCGGTTTTATATGGAATATTGTAAAATCTTTATTTGTCTTTACCTTTGTGTTTATTGCCGTCGAATTGCCCTGCATAATTTCCATTGCAATATCGGGGAAAGAAAATTCCGTTTCAATCATATTGAGCCTTGCAGGATTGTTTGCTTTTCCGATAGCAATTCTGACTGTTTCGGTCGTTGGTGACATGACCAGGATATTCCGGCCGGACTATATCCTCAAACCAGTCGCGAAGGCTTTTTGGCCCTATATCGTAACTGTCGGCTTGTTTGTATCGGCCTGGCAGCTCCAGCTATTAACCATCGGATACGGTCGTTTAACGGGCGCAGACAGAATTGTCATAGGATTGCATCTCTGTGCCAATCTCGCCGTGCAGGTTATAGCTGTAATAGCTATGCGTTCGATAGGTCTGTTCTACCGTCATTATAGCTGTTACTTCTCCGGGTAAAGGTGCAGTATTTATTCTGTCCTGCTGCCTCGGCTTGCGTCGAGAGACGCGGAGGCAGGCCGGTGATTTGTTGAAGGACTTTCTTCACCCCGTGAGATAGGCCAAAGGCCGCCATCTCACGGGGTAAACTATTTGCTAACCGTTGTTAAGTATGGCTGCGGCTGCATTACACATATAACTTATTTAGGTCGATATAAGCGAATGTCATCGAAGAATACAAGTCCCGAACCACCGGCCTGCGGGTTGTCCCTGTCTCCGAAGCCGATACCTATACTGTCCACATCGGTCAGATCCACACCCTTATCTGTAAAATTCTGAAGGTCGATGTTCCACTCTGTCCATACATCTGTCTGTGTTGCATCGGGATCATTATGATAAACCGCTGCATAGTCATTAAGAACCACATACATCGGCTCAGGATCGTTACTAAGCATATCGGTACCGATAGCTTCCTGCGTCCATGTCGTCGGAGTCACTGTGCCTGTAGTTTCGGCATCGGAGAACCCAGCCTTGCACACAGTAATAGGATTATGGCTGGTTAATGCCAGGCCTATATACACATCCTGAGGCATTACAATATTCTGTGGATTCCATGTCATTGCCGTCCAGTTAATACCGTCACTGGAGTAAAAGCCGCTGAAGTTATTCGAGCTATCTCGCTCTAATTTGACCCAGTAGGGCGCTGTAATCACCCTTTGTTCAGGTGTTGCTACCGAAGTGTCGCTGCTGAGTTCCCCACCGATAGATAACCGGCCCTGAAAACGACATCCATTCTCGGGTGTTATATACACCGCCGCGAACGGCGAGCTTGGATCCAGCGTTCGACGAATCATCACTCCTGCTTTGGCCCACTCATTAGTATTCTCGACGTTGAGAACCTGAGCCACAATCGAACCGGCTCCGGAAAGTCGTTTATAGGCATAGCGGAACTCGTCGGAGGCGCCGCCGATATCTTCGCCCATGGCGCTCATCGTGTAGGTTCCGGCCGGGTCCTCTTTGAAACTCGCCGGATAACCTCTGAACCATAGCGTTAATACCTTGACACCTTCCTCAGTCCAGTCGCGTGGGTAACTCAACGCCATTGTTGCCTCGGAAATCGCAACACTATTATCGTAAAAGTATGGCATCGATTGGTTACCGCTGTGAATGAGGGTTGTTTCGACGAAATGCTCACCGGCGGCAAAATCCGGCTCGGCGTAACCCACCACGGAGCCGTTCATAGAGGGATTATCATATCCGTCTATCCATGTAAAATACACAAAATTGCTGCCCGCTTGCCCTTCAGGGATGTCATTGTAGGACTCAAAATCATCTATAACAAGATACTCTTGTGTAGAAAAGCTCCAGATGTCACCCTTATGTGTAGTGACACCGTCATATTCATCAATCCGCCAGTAGTAGGTATCTTCCAGCTCAAGAGATAACGGACAGTAGCCGGCATCGGATACCGTAATTACAGGTGCCGTTAACAACAGCCTGTTGATCGTTGCTTATATACACGTTGTGTTCAACCGCATCCCTTCCGGCTCTCCAGTTAAGAATCGCATCAACTGCAACATCTGTTTCTGCATCCTCCGGACTGGGTGCTCTTACACTGACAGGTATCTGCATGAAGCGGACCTCACTTAGACCGAACTGGTCCAGGAGACCATCGCTCCAGTTGTCGGTAGCGGTGATTCTTACGTATTTTGCCGTCACATCTTCAAAAGCAACGATGTTATTACAGGCATAATCGTTCTTGCTGGTTCCCGGGAGAAATTCAGTTATATTGGAGACCTGGGTCCAGTTAACATCGTCGATTGAATACTCAATAATAACATCCTTCAGGCCGAACAGGTATAAAATAGATGGCCCATTATGGTTCCAAACCAACATTTGATGCAGCTTATAGGTTTTGTCGAACTGATATTTGATCCACGCCGGCCCGGATTCATCGGAAGAAGTAATCCACATATCTTCAATATTAATTGAGTGTTGATCGCCAACCAGTCCGGAGTCATCCACTGTTTTTTCAGGTCCCTGGCCTTCCGCCTGACTGGATGCCGTGGCGGTTATGCTTCCATAAGGAATTTGGTATGCAAGCTGTTCGACCGTAAAACTCCAGACTTTACCTTTAAATATTGTTGTATCCGGCGGTGCGCTAACCTCATCGATGCGCCAGAAATATGTCTGCTCAAACTCAAAATTACCGGGATCATATACATTAGCATCATAGTCCTGTCTAATCAGTACGTCCGGTGGACTGTTCATGTCTGCATTGTTTACATCTTCGAAAACCTTTCCTAAGTACACATCATGCTTATCCGCAAGGATTCCCGGTGTCCAGCTAAGCTCTTCATCCCAAAGAACTTCAGTTGCTCTATATGCGGGGCTCGGATTAGAAGACCGTTCGGGATATGCAGGGCCACCAGGAAGGATAAAATCGGTCTCGGGCTTAAATGAACCTGTAAAAGTTGAAAAAGCCACCGAATCGTATCGCCCTATAAGCTGTCGCCCGCCATAATTTGTAGTATGACGAATATTGCCCCACGAAATCAACGGGGTAATTTCCATCGGAGAACCGATATCGCTCTGAAAAACCCGAATCCCGTTAACATAATAATCGATAATATTTGCGCCGTCATAAACTATCGCATAGTGTAATGTCCGATCAATGCTGGGTATTGACTGTAAATCGTTGTCAACAACTTCAAGAACACCATCCCAACTACCTGCAGCGATTCCTTCACTAAAGCGTATAAAACATTGACCGCCTATATCGATGACCGGAGCATGATAATCACATTCGTCGGTGCGTGTAAAGACGGCTTCTGCGACAAAGGGAGTACCTTTGAATGACGTTCCATTGTTATTAAAACTGGAAGCATTAAACTGGAAACTTTCCTGGCGGGATTGATGTGCATCCGTAAGAATTCCCAATCCATCCGATACTATTTCTGTTCCGGTGTAAGCCCTGAAGCTGCCGGTTTTATCGATTTCACGGGGGCTCAGATTGTAAATCGTGCCGTTCAGACTGCCGTCAAAAGTCACATAAACTTGTGGCTCAACATTCGCAGAACCGGCCAAAGCATAAAATAATCACCCTGAGAATCAGCGGTTGCACAATGTCCATGCCGAACCGGATTTTGCTATCAGTAGTCGCTCAATAATAAAATGTTGTTTTTTGCCTTTACGCTCCGTAGATTTTCATAGATATGTATAATTGTGAAGTGTTTTTAGTATGGAAAACAAACGGGGCTTATATCGAATTAATCGGTATAAGCCCCAAATAAAACATTTTTCAAGCCACGCTTCAACTATATGACTTGCCAACCGCCGAATTGAATCTTCGGCACCAAATTACTGCATCAGATAAGCGGCCGCGTTGAGGAACATCGTCTTGCCCGTATCGGATGTTACCGATACAGGCCCCTGAATTATACATAACCTTTTCTTTATCTGACGCTGTCAAA
The DNA here is from genome assembly GCA_964570855.1 of uncultured Pirellulales bacterium. Classification (GTDB taxonomy): domain Bacteria; phylum Planctomycetota; class Phycisphaerae; order Sedimentisphaerales; family Anaerobacaceae; genus JAFGPS01. The sequence goes on along the minus strand of CAZMZR010000036.1, from coordinate 1,362 downwards.
CGTGCTCGTGTAAGTTACAGACCGGCAAGAGCCGCAACCTCATCTGCTGACAAGGCCCGATCGTAAATCCTGACCTCATCGATCATGCCGTCAAAAAGGCGATAAGGCTTCCAACCCGTATCCTCCAGGTTTGCGCCTATCGTCACATCGAACGTGTTCACAGCGATACCAAGTGTGTCGGGAGTCATCGCATCGAGTACGCCGTCGACGTAGAGTCTGGCTCCGTCGGTTATGTCGTACGTGCCGCAGACATAGTGCCACTCGTCAAACTCGACCTCTGTCACTCCGTCAGCGCTAAAGATGTTGTCGGGGCGGACGCCGTAGCCTGCGTATGCAAACTGGAATGACGTGGCGGGACCCTGGGTGGCAATTCTCCAGGCGCTGTCGCCCTTGCAGATAATAGCACGCCATTCGTCCGGGATGGACCGTATGTTGGCCCATGCTCCAACAGTGATCGCTTCATTCATGTCAAACAGAGGATCTGCCCCGCAGTTCACATAGGGACCAACGGTACCAACGTCAGTAGGCAGCAGGTCAATCGCCATACCGGCAGCTCCAGCCACGAACATTGCGTCGTTACCACCTCCCATAACTTCAAGAGTGCCATGTAATTCATTAGCGGAGCTGTCATTCGCATCGTTCTCAAGTGCGTAATGTGCCACCAGATTGTCTGTGCCTGGATCGACAGGCAAGCCATCCAGACTGTTGATTTCAAAGCCATTCATGACAAAGAACGTATCACTAATAGGCTCGGGGCCCGAGGTCAGATCAAAAACTAGAGTCACATCATTGCCGTCACTGACAATCGTTGTTGCGAACTTGGTGATGGCAGCAATGTCAGTGACATCGTTATGGCTGATATCTATTTCATCCGTCGTAAACGAACCTAGAGCATCGGTAACCGTCACGTTGAAAATCCCCGTCTGATCTACGGTATCATGGTGGTAAGACAGCCAGGAATAAGTTCCTGCCGGCAAACCGCTGATCGTCAGGGTTAGGGGGTCTTCCAGGCCTTTGGGGTCTCGCGTATCTGTACCGATCCAGTCTCTCGTGAGATTAGTCAGGTCAGTTGTAGCTATATGCCGACCATCCCCTGTTCGTTCAATCATCTGCATCGCTTCGTTGTTGGTACCTACAGCCCAGGTGGGGGTGACCGTGACGGTCGTCCCAAACGCACTAAAGGACTGAGACGTAAACGTCTCCAGGACCTCATGATCCGCCACATAAGCTTGGTAACCATCCTCTACGTGATTAGGATCTGGTCTACCAAAATCGACCTTCAATGGACCGAGTTCCGGTTCCACGTAGGGTTCGGCCGAGATTTCTGCATCCGGCCCTGCATTAAAGCTGTCTAAGACCTCT
>CAZMZR010000035.1:8416-33684 GCA_964570855.1 uncultured Pirellulales bacterium | reverse complement strand
CCTGAAATAAGTTATCATCTCATTTATCTGACAACCTATATCAGGACAAGACAGGCATCAATAAATTCTAATCTCTAAATTCTAAACCCTAAACAATATCAAATGCTTCAAATACCAAATCTTCATTTTTCAATATTTAGCCCGGCAATTCAATTGGTGGGTTCCACAAGAATGTGTTCGACAAATGTCGAGAGTTCTCTACGAATCGGCCCTTTTTTTGCAAAACAAAGCCAAATCATAAAAACAGAAGACAGAAAACCGAAGGCAGAAGACAGAATAAAAAAAATGCAAAACAAACCCAATTTACCAGTTTGCGTTTGTAAGTTCTTTGAAATAAAAAGATTATGGCACGACCCGTCTCCAATTCGACTACGCCGAGTCAAGAAAATTCATCCTGCGTCGCCTTCGGCTATGCAGGACAGGTCCGGCTTCGCTTGTGATACAAACTTCGCCGGGGATTAGGAATATTTTTCCATCAAGGCGCGGGTCAATGTAACCGCCCAGCCGGACAGGATGATAACGAGCAGGGCCAAAATGAAGTATCTGGTTTTTACTTCGGTGAAAAGGCGCGTGATAAAGCGAAAGTACACGCCGAAAACAGATATGACAAACGACAAAACAGCAACAAAGACCATCAGCGAGCACAGCAGGGCGCACGCCGGCTGGATATAAAAGGCCTGAAGGATTTTGCCTTGGGCGAAGGCTTTCGCTGCGGTGGTCATTCCGCAGGTTGGGCACGGCAGGCCGGTATTCTGCTTGAAGCCGCAACGGCCGAGCCAGAAGCCCATATCGGTTTGGTAATGGCCGGCAATGCCAAAAACGATGAAAAAGCCGACAATTAAAATACAAATAACCGCCGCCGTTAACCGCTGGTTCGGTGTGGCGCGTAGAAACTTTTTCGGCTGGTTTAACTGTTGGCTTATTTGCATAACTACGTTAGAATATGGCAACGTAACATTTATGTCAAGCGAACTTCAGGACGGCAGAATATGGAATTAGAACAGAAAGATTTGAGCGGTTTACTGGAAACGGCAATCGTAGCGGCACGACTGGCCGGCCAGCGAGCAATGGAAGAAATCAACTATACGAAGGTCACGGTTAAGAACAGCAGGGAACTGGTGACGCAGGCCGACGCCCTCTGCCAGAGAATCATCATAGACCGCGTCAAGGAGAGCTATCCCGACCACGGCTTCATCGCCGAGGAAGGTGAAGCGGGCAAGATATTCAAGCAGCCTCCCCGTGGCGACCGGCGGATGTGGTGGATTATCGACCCGATAGACGGGACGAATAATTTCGCCCGCGGTTTGCTTTTATTTACAGTCAGTGTTGCGGTAATGTACGAGGGTGAGCCGATTGTCGGCGTGATTTTCGAGCCGGCAACGGAATCGATGTATGCCGCAGTCAAAGACGGCGAGGCACAGCTTAACGGAAGAAAAATAACAGCGAGCGAAAGCGAGCTGGATGAATACGCCAGTGTCGGCCTGGACAGCCATTACGAACATTTTGAAGGCGGCGTGCCGGGCTGGACCTGTGAATTTATACGCAGGACGAGATTCAGGAACCTGGGTACGACGGCACTTCAGATGGCATACGTGGCGAAGGGCGGCCTCGTCGGAACGATTGCCAATACTCCCAAGCTGTGGGACATCGCGGCCGGAGCGGTGATAGCGGAAGCCGCCGGTGCGAAAGTTACCGATTGGAAGGGGCAGAAAATCTTTCCCGTCGATCTGGACGGTTACGAAGGTAATATGTTTCTGACGGTAGCGGCCAATCAGAAAGTACATCAGCAGATAATCGAAATGATAAACAGTTAGCGATTTGGAATTTTCAAATCAAAGTTTACTAAGGGACAAATCGAAAAGGTTTTATCTTGGGTCGGGGACGGGGTGGACCGCTAAAATCCTTACTTTGTCGGAGCCGGACGATACCCGGCTTCTGTCGAGGATTGCTACGACCCTTTTTTGCGGGCCGTTGGTGCCGATGCGAACGAGGATATATGCGGTAAAGACGTCGCTTCGTACGGTGACAAGATTGCTGATACGGGAGAAAATAATGTCACGCTCTTCGAAATCATCCGCGGCTCCGTCGTTCGGTGTGAGGTCCGGCCATCGATTCAAATCGCCGAGCATTAACTCGTCGTTTGCGTAAAGGCCCATCCGCTGCACATACATCAATTCGGCGATGCTCTCGAAAGCCCCCGCTGCGTTTCGATAGGCTATTATATCCTGGGCGATTGCGGGAAACATCCATGGCAATTGTGTTATTACATACCAGGGGGCGGTGTTGATATTGATTCGGCCCTTGATTCTTGTTTCATTGAAAAATTCTTGGTAATTTGTATAGTTGTTCGGATCGATGTTTTCCACCGGGTCGACGTATTCCACCGGGTCGATAGCGGTCAGGTACTGGAAAATATTCGTATAGACCGGATTTTGCAAATCGATTCGGACTTGTGCTTCGAGTGGTTCGTCCGCCAGCCTGAGACCGGGCATATCATTCGGGTCGGAGCTCGGGCCGATAGTAAGGGTTTTGGCAATCTCGCCGGCCGAGGTAAAGTATCCGGAATCTATAAGGTTGTAGTTCCATTTTGCTCCGGTTGTCCCGTTGGCTGCACCGAGGGTATTAGTTGCAGTAGATATATCCTGGTATATGAAATTGCAGTTATCATCGTTCCTGCAGTAGAACTGTGAGATATCCTTAACATCATTCCAGGTAAACAAGTCATCCCGTGTGTTTTGTCTGTCGATATAGAGCAGTTCGTGCGGCGTTATTCTGCGAAGATAGATATTGTATCTTTCACTTAGCTCATACTCGGGCGGATCGGTCTCGGTTTGAACATATCTGGCCAAAACAAGATTTGTGTCAGCTATAACCCTGCCTGTTGACGTCGTAGTATTCAAGCCGAACTCACTCGAAGCATAAGAGTTGTTGGTTATAACGAATCGACTATTGGCAGCCATTACATATCCGCTTTGATTTGTCACATTCGCGACGACGAGGTTATTTGCATCCCGAAGCTCCAGGCTGAAATTGCTCAGCGGAACATCCACTTTGAACGGGTTATAAAGCTCGACGGCAAAATAGTTATTGTTCGATATATCCGGATTATCGGAATTTATCCTGAATGCAATCTCACTGATGAACGGCTGGGCCTCGAAGCCGTAATATGTTTTCGAGTCAATCGTCAGGGCGGTTGCATTTGCATCGGAATCCCGAAGATCGAAGATATTGACCGCCAACTGGGCGGCCAGTCCGTCGAGGTCTATGAAGGAGTTGGGGTCGTTGGGATCGATACCATATCTTAATCCCGCACGTATCGCGCTATAAAGGTAATTCTTGTCCGCCAGATTTACGTTAATCATCTTGCCGTTATTCAGCACGGCACCGGCGGGATTGATGATTCGGTCCATATTGTATATTGTGGCTATATGCCGATAGTTATAATTCGGGTCGGAGCTGCCGCTACAGGTTGCTTTTTGGAACCATGCATCCAGCTCCTGTCCGCGGTTTGTCACCGGAGTGGATAAAGTACTTGTTCTTAACTGGCCGCACCAGTTTTCCAGGCGTGTATCTATGGCGGTATGATTCAATATGTATCTGTATCGAAGCTCCAACTCGTCGGAAAGGTCAAAAGGTGTATAGGGGCCGTAAGGGTCGTCGTAGCGCCAGATAACATTCTGCAAATATGCGCTTAAATCCCACGGATTGGCGTTATTAACGTCGGTGCCGCTGTTTGCTCTTTCCAGGAGCAGATTGGTTTCCTGGGCCTGTGTGTGAGGGTCTCCCGGCCTGTCGGCCAGTGCCATGAGATTTATCTGCAACTGGTTGGTACCGTCTAATTCGAAGGGAGTTGCATTCGGGTCGGTTGAATCGAATTTGAATCCCGTATTGACGTTCAGCATAGCACCGTTGTCAATAATTCTTACCGCTGCATAAATGGATTTACCCTGACCGGAGGATATATCATCGAGTTTGACCCATTTCGAATCGCCCACTCCGTCGCCGTCGGCATCGGCGTTGGCAATGTTGGCAATGGAAATATTGACATCGGTTACAGGGTCGTATTCGGATATAATATCCGCCCGTATGTTGCGATTGGCTCCCGCCAGAGATCCTGTTATATCGCTTATTTGTCCCCAGTAATAATCGCTTCCCGATTGATAAGGCTCGAGGTCAGCCAGCCATAAATTATTGGCATCGGGATAGTCGTAGTATTCCTCGATTCGTACCGTCGAATTGGTATCCGGCGTATTAGGATCGGTCGCATTTGGATCCACTGTATTGGTATCGGTTACTTCCTGAATTATTGTGCCGGGGACATCCGAGACCAATTGCTGCGATACTTTTGCAACTACCGTATCGACGGCGAGATTCAGCTCCATATTTTCGGCAATGGCCGATGTAGCCATTTTATTCATGCGTGCAACCATAACGAACAACACGCCGACCATCGCCAAAAGGCTGCTCAGTACAACGGCCAGGATAAGGGCCGAACCGGCGAATTTCTTTATAGAGATTATTTTTTTTAATGTTCTCATTGTCTCGGATTAGTTGTCTAAATAAACAATGTGTGTAAAAGTTCTGCCTTCCTTGATGATGCCTTTGGAGTCATACAGGGTGAACGTAAATTTCAGCGCACGCCCAAGCCCCGGAATATCATTAAAATGCGCCCTGTCTATAAGTTTTCTTTGGTAACCTATATTATTAATTGCCGCACCCCCGTATGGAGGATAAGGATACAGCACACCGGGTACATCATTGAGATCGTTAAAGAAAAAGTGGGTATCGGTTAAATCCCCGTCGCCGTCCGGGTCAACTTCCGGCAACCATTGCCGACGGGCGTCGGACCAGCCCTGAATTTCGAATTCACCCACACCCTCGCACAGAAGCATATGAATCGAATTGGCATCCGTCGGTTCGACGATCGTACCCCTTACATCTTCATCGACGTTGCTTTGGTCCACCTGGACATCACAGATAACGGCGAGCATGTTCATCTTTTCTTCCCACGGAATTCTCTTCCACTGCTCTAAGGAAGTTTTGTCATATTCGTATTCGTTGTTCCATTCGAGCCATTCTGAATTAGTGAAGCCACTCGGATTGAGAAAATCGGTAAGGTTCGTATCGCAGGTCAGTATATGTTGAGTTCTCGCAAGCACTCGTTTGGCCTTGTCCTGCTGCTCCGGCCTGGAAGTGTTGTTCCTGGCGAGTGTATAACAGATTCTTGCGGTATTGCCGCGAACCATCGGATTGGTCCGGTAGGATTGAAAGTCACCGTCGGCGAAGAACGTTATCCTGTCGAATCTCTCATACCCGTCGAGGTCGCTGTCCTTATAAGTAGTGTCCCGCAATTGCCTGGCTCCCCAGACTACGAAAATTTCTCCGTCCTTGTTGAGTCCTTTGAAGTCGGCATTGAGCTGACTTGTGATTGCACGAAGTTTCTGCATGATTTCGGCGTTTGCCATCGCGGTGCGATGGGAATTAATACTGACTCTGAATATTACACCCGCAAAGGACATGATGACAACAAGAAGCCCCATGGAAACCATAAGCTCTATGAGTGTGAAAGCCTTAAATTTTCGTTTATCGTCCATCAAATCTTCTATTGTTAATTTAAAACCGTATTACTCTTTGATATATCGCTATCCCGGGATTTCTTCCGCCATTTACGGGCGGCGGAACTACCCATACATAATCAGCCGAGACGTCCTGCCAGGACGTCTCGAGAATGATTGTCTCGGGTGCATCGAAATCCCGCTGCAATACTCGATAAATCTTTCCCGTGCGGTTATCTACAATTTTATAACCGTCATTGATGTATGCCTGATACGCCTGGGTATTTATCGTAAGTTTCTTTTCACTGCCTGCGATAAGCGAAACACCGACCCTGACCGGCACGGGCCTGTCCGAATCGCCCGGATACGTGGTTCCGCTGCCTACTTTCCTGCTGATAAAAACCGTTACCTGTAAAAGTCGATTATCCGAGTTCGAATACAACGGCCTGCAAAGAGCGGACCAGTAGTACTGCTTGTCGATTTGCGTCCTGGTTGATGGGTATGCGAACTCATCGGATTCAATTACATTATTTAGTGATTCAAAGGATGTTAGCCCGTTGACAGGCAGATTCGCGTCCGACAGATCAATGCCGTAGAGCCTGATTTTTGCGAAAGCTTCGTCGGCGACCACCGCAGCGATGGTCCGTTCGGTGGAGACCGTGGAAAGATAAATACCTGCAAGGAATGTGCCGCTGATAAACGTCATCCCGATAGCGAGCGTACCGATAGCCAGTAAAATCTCGATCAGAGAGAAACCATTTTTTTTCGGCGTTAATTTCATTTTAATATACCGCCTACGGGCGACTGCTTATTATTGTCCCTGTATATGAATTTATGTAGATCGGCACCAGAGCGTTTAAGTAATCGAACCTTCCCTGTGCATCCAGTTTGTCGAACTGGATTTTGTCGTAGATAATTATCCTGTTTCTGCTCAATTCCTCACCCAGTCCCCTCTCGGCATAGTCATCCTGAGCGAACATCCCGACTCCCATGTTTTCGATGTTTTCAGGGGAATTGAAAATATCGTCTTCCGAGATATTGGTAGTTATTGTGTTATCAGGCTGGTAGATTCCGTCTTTGTTTCTGACACGGACCTCATGAGTTATAAGCTTTCCCGCCGGCGAAAAGATAATCGAGAAAGTCGAGATATCTGTAATGTATATATTTTTTCCGTCCGGTCCCAGGTTCTGTTGATTCTTATCGTCGAGGTTGCCTGCCGTAATAAAGTTTGGATCCTGAGCACCGGCGGAATTGTTAATATGATCGGTCCTGACTATCAGGTCCGTAGCACGCGTGTGCTCCGGCAGCTTCATCGGTTTTAGACCTTCGACCGCTCGAAAGCCCGAACTCAACTTCGTCTTTTCGGGATCGTGTATTATGTGAATCATATATTGATTCCCGGCGGAATCCATCTGGAACCGTACACCGGCATAGCGTTGTTCCCTGGCAGCTATAGCGCGGGCGCCGGACAAAGACGTGCTTATCATATCCCTGGCGCCGCTGTTGGTCTCGAATGATCCGAGAAGCGCCCGGATGGCGGGTAAACCTAAAGTTGCAAGCAGTGCTATCGTCGCGATAACCACCACCATTTCAGTCAGTGTCAGACCGGGATATTTGTATCTGCTTCTCATTTTATTATTTTTTATCCACAAAAGCCGCCAATTTCGTCCTTCGTAGTAGTACTACCACGGAGAATGGAAAGGTGACATCATTCTGTTTTTTTGCTGTTGATATCGTCTTTTGTTCCGAAATTTTTATCCCGTCCGGCGGATACCAGAAGCGGGAAATTATCACCCGGAGCATATATGTAATCCAAAGCCGTCCCCCACGGGTCATATATTTCGGGTGACGTATCGGAAGTTCCGTATTTATTTTCTATTAATGAATCATTGATTTTATCGAGTATCTCCCGGGACTCTAATATCGAGTGAAGCTCCTGATAAAGATATTCCGAATGCGCCGCTGCGTTTGAAAAATCGGTTTCTCTCTGTTCGGGAAAGCTGTCGGTGAATTCATAATATTCCTGCAGCGCGCCTTCCAGCAGTGTGTAAGTGCTTTCGAGTCCTTTTTCTTTGGCCTGATTATCGAAACGGGAAACCAGTCTGATTATCATTGAGACCAGCAGTGCGATGATACCTACGACGACCACCATCTCAATAAGGGTCAGGCCGAGCTTGTATTTATACTTTCTCATAGCTTTAGTTTGTCTAATCGGGTGTGGATGGAGGCGTTTAGTTGCCAAAATTGCGAACGTCGTCGCTCGTCCCGTAAAGACCATCCGCCCCCGCTGAAATCAATATGTAGGAATCGGGCCGGTAAGGCCAGGCCCTTGCATCTATTTTCGGATCTCTAATTAAACTATAGAAAATCTCATAATTGCCGCCGGACAAGCCCAGAGGGTGTCTGCCGTCTCCCCTGTCGTCTGCACGTTCCTTTATCTGGACAATGGCGTCATTATCAAGGGGATTATATCTGTCATATATCGTATTCTCGGAGGTGTTTGCTCTGTAATAAAGAATAGGCGCACCTGCAGAGACGGTTTTGCCGTTTGTTAATTTAATCCTTCTTTTTCCGAAAACATCGCAGATAACATAAGTATCCGCGGCCAGGGGCGAAGTATTATTATACAATCCGGGTTTGACGTTTGAGATGTATCCCAGCCTGAATGCATCGGCCGCCTGAGAATCCAGATAAGGACCTTTTCTCTGGTCGAACAAGTCGGAATCGTTGGCATCGTAAATGTAAATATTGTTGTCGTTATAACCATTCGACCTGAAGTCCGAGTCCGGGTGGAAGCCCAACAAATCCCATCCTAAAACAGCTTCGGCGAGTTTTTGTGCGCCGCAGTAGTCCGAGGAATTGGTAGTATCCGACGGGGGATAATCGCCGTAGTCATTTTTGAAAGCCGTTAGAGCCAGTTCGATATGACTTATCTGGGCTTTTTGTTTTGTTTCCCTTGCAGTCTTTTGCACTATGGTCAAAGCCGGTATAAGTATTCCAACCAATAACGCTATGATTCCCAGCACCACCAGCAATTCTATAAGTGTGAGTCCTGTTCTTTTATGCTTCACTGTTAATCCCTTTTATCTTAATCTCGTGTACGTTTTTTTGTTGCTACTCCGGATAACTGCTCAGCAGCCAGTTATCCGCAAGGACCGAAAGGTCCAGAAAGTTTATAATACCGTTATTATCTATGTCGTCGTCCTTGTATAAGTTGTATTGATCAGAAGCAGGCACCTCGGCGAGCCATACATCTGCGGCTAATCTTAAATCGTATATATCGACGTAACAGTCCCGGTTGAAATCTCCGTCCAGCAGGCCCCCACCGTTGCAGAAAGTGAATTCGATTGAGTCCCACCATGTGTGATAGAATTCGAAAAATCCGTTTTCGGTATCCACGTTTATTTTTAATCCGAAAGATAATGTGTGCGGATTGCCGTCTTTGTATTTATCCTCGACAGCGAAACTCTGGTCAGTGTGCACACCCCGAAGCTCGGAGGTTGCACTGTTTGGTTCCCAGACTACCTCGTCGTCTATCATCATAAAGGCGGTTGCATTATCCGCATTCCATGCGGCTCCGGTATATGTGTCCATTTTTAAGTCGAACTTAATTTCGTTTACTCCTGTCAAAAGAACCTGCTGTGATATTTTGGCCATATCCCCGGCGGCAAAGGGTGTAAACCATTGTGAAAAAATATTCAAACTAAAGAATCCGTCGGTTGACCACGATGTATCCGTCTTTGCGGTGAATTGGCCCGACGGCACATCGGCAATCCAGCCGTTCGGGTCTTTTTTTGCGATATCATTTATTCGGCCGTCATATTCAAAGCTTCCGTTGATAATCTCATAGTTAGAGGCCTGTATCGGATTGGCAGCAAACAACATAGCCATAGTTACCCCAATAATTGTAAGGTTTCTGGTCATCGTTCTCTCCCGCTCCCCCAGGTTTATATTTCAAACGATTATTCAATAACTCTATATATTATTAATCACTCACGGTATTATGTTGTTGTCTGTATCTAATTCTCCACTGAACGTTGACTCAAGTTTTATGGAAGTTCTTTATATTTCCATTCGAAATTACATATATCGTCGGCCGTACCATACTCGCCGTCATTGCCTGCGGAAATCAGGATATAAGTATCTGATCTAAAAGGCCTGTTCCTGGTGGTCACCTGCTCATTCCATGTGTTCATGTAAAATCTTACGCCTATTTTTCCTTCCTCCGAGGCGAGCTTATGTGGTTCTCCACCTCTGCTCGGCGGGTCCCATGGTTTACCGAGTAATAGCAGCTCCTGGTTGTCGGTATAATCGTAAATATTCTCGTCGTTGTCGGGATTCTCGAGATCATGCATGGTATTGGCGGTATTTGCCTTGTAGTAGAGTATGGGCATACCAATTCTTTTCCCGGTGCCCCGGTGTGTCACACGCCCGAATACATCGCATAAGACGAAATGTTCAGGCTTGAAATTCCCTGTATTATCATAGATATCTTTAAGCCGATATGCGTTGGCATTTTCAATCGGCAGGTATGGGCCTTTCCTGGCGCTTGTGTCAACGGACGTACTAGTTGTTTCATCATAATATAGTAACTTCTGCTCGCTGAGATCCATTCCGTTACTCATAAAGACCGAATCCGGATGAAAGCCCATCAAATCCTGTCCCACCATGGCTTCGGCGAGCTTCATCGCGCCGCAGTATGGTTCGCCTACCGGATCTGTTGCGCCTGAGTCCGGCAGGCTGTCGAACTCACTATTGAAAAGCTCTATCGCAACGCTGATACTGTTAAACTGTGCCTGCTGCCTGACTTCGCGGGCAAACTTCCTGACCTGGTTCAGAGCGGGTACGAGCAGGCCGATGAGAATGACAATTATACTCATAACGGTCAGAAGCTCGACAATGGTGAATGCCGCTTTTCTATTGGGTTTTGCTGTGATTGATTTCATTTTTCTTGCTCCTTAATCTTAACTTTTCGGTTGAATACTTAATTTATCTGTTTAGTTTCACTTTAAGCTGAAGCGCTTAAATTCGTAATAATCTGTATCATGGGTGCGAATATCGCCAGAACGATGGTCATAACCATCGTGCCGAGCACAACAATCATAATCGGCTCAAGCATGGACATCAACGAGCCTACCAGCACGTCCACCTGCTCATCGAAATTTTCGGCCACTTTCATAAGCATCTTATCCAGGTCACCTGTTTCCTCGCCCACGGCAACCATGTTGCAGACAATCGAGTCAACGGTTTTGGATTGCTTTAACGGACCGGCGAATGTATCGCCCTGCCTGATGGAATTGTGAACGTTGCCGAGCATTTTGGCGAAAACTTCGTTTCCAGCCGTCTCACGCGTAACGTTGATGGCGTCGAGAATAGGCACACCTGCGCTGATCAGGGTTCCCAGAGTTCTGGTCCATCGCGTAACCGAGACTTTGTTGGTAAGCTGGCCCACGACCGGGACTTTTAGTTTGATAGTGTCCAGAATAAATCTGCCGATCCAAAACCTTCTTACGAATCTAAGAAAAAATACTATCGCAAAAGGCACTCCAATCAGGATGGCCCAGCCATACTGTAATGCGATCCAGCCGCTGATAGCCAGTACTATTCGGGTGATTTTGGGCAATTGGCCGCCGTCGGTCATTTCAGTGAGAGCGGACTCAAATGAAGGTACTACGAAGAGCATCAATCCCAGAAGGATAAGGAATGCTGCGGTCAGAACTACGATCGGATAAATCATCGCGCCTTTTACCCTGGATTTGAGCTTCTGAGCTTTTTCCATAAAGTCGGCTACACGTGCAAGGATCAGGTCCAGCACACCGCCGGTCTCTCCGGCGGCCACCATACTAACCAAAAGTCGATCAAAAGCCCTCGGGTATTTACCCAGCGCTTCCGAGAGCGTGGAACCGCCTTCGATGTCGTCGGCTACGTAACCGATAATTCTCTTGAATGTTCCTGATTTTTGCTGCTCTTCGAGAATCCTTAACGATCGCAGAATAGGCAGACCTGCGTCCTGGAGTGTCGAAAGCTGTCTTGCGAACTGAGTAATATATTTGACTTTGACCTTACCGCCGGCCCCGCGTCTTTTCTTGGGCTTGGCCGCGGCTTTTGCTCCGGCTTTTTTACCCGCGCCCCCCACGGTGACCTTCGTGGGGAAGTAGCCCATATTACGTATCTTGCTTATAGCTTCTTTTTGACTGAGGGCTTCAATTTCATCCTTAATTTCCACGCCCTGTGCGTCAAGAGCTGTGTATTGAAAAACAGACATTTTATATACTCCTTCTGTATTCAGAATTTACTGTTGGTTTACAGTTCAAAATTAAATCAGCCCTTTTTATAATTCTTCCATCATTGTTTCTTTTACGATTTCATCGATAGTGGTTATACCATCGTAGATTGCTTCCAAACCATTATCGCGTAATAGTCTCATACCGGCTTTTTGGCCGGCCGCGCGTAATACCGACGTCGAAGCTTGATTCATTACCAAATCTCGTATTTCATCGTTGAATACCATAATCTCGAAAATACCAATTCTTCCTCTGTAACCGGTCCCATTGCACTTTCCACAACCACGGCCGTAGTAAAGCTTCTTGTCCTTGACATCTTCGGGTGTGAGCTGCAGTTCCAACAACTGAGCTTCAGTTGGCTCGAATTGTGTTTTGCAACTCAAACATATTCTTCTGACCAGTCGCTGAGCAACAATACCTTCGACTGTTGCGGTGATAAGGAACGGCTCGACCCCCAAATCCAAAAGTCTTGCTACCGAGCTTGGTGCATCGTTTGTATGCAGGGTGGTGAACACAACGTGACCTGTCAGCGAGGATTGGGCAGCAATTTGTGCCGTTTCAAGGTCACGAATCTCGCCAACTAATATGATATCCGGGTCTTGACGCAATATTGAGCGAAGGCACCGGGCAAAAGTCAGTCCTATATCGGATTTCATTTGCACCTGAATAAGACCGTCAACATCATATTCCACGGGGTCTTCGGTAGTGATTATTTTTGTTTCGATATCATTGAGCTCATCCAATGCCGAGTATAGAGTGGTAGTTTTACCGCACCCGGTCGGACCGGTAACGATAATAATGCCGTTGGGCTTGCGAATAAGCTGACGAACTATTTCATGCTCTCTCGGTCTTAATCCAAGCTCTCCCAGGTCAAAACTGGCCTGGGACCTGTCAAGGATACGCAGCACGACACTTTCTCCGAACATTGTGGGAAGAACACTGACACGCAGGTCAATCGGGTTGCCCTGGACGGTCAGGGATATTCTGCCGTCCTGCGGCAGACGTCTTTCGGCGATATCCAGGTCGGCCATAACTTTGATACGTGAACTCAGGGCCGCCGCAATATATTTCGGTGGTGGGATCATTTCGTAAAGCACGCCGTCGATTCGATAACGCATCTTGTATTCATTCTCAAACGGCTCGAAATGAATGTCGGAAGCTTTGTCCCGAATTGCCTGCAATAGAACGAGGTTCAGCAGTTTTTTGACGGGATTTGACTCGGACAGCTCCTTTAATTCATCAAGGTCGATACTCTGGTTTCTGCCGTCGAATTCCGCAAGAAAGCTGTCACTTTGTATCTCGTCTATAAGCTCGTTGATGTTGGTGTCTTGCTGCTGCTCTTCATAATGCATTGTCAACATCTTCTCCAGAGCTTCGGGGTCGGTTATTCTGGCGGTAATCTTGAAGCCCATTAGCGTGCTCAGATCATCGGTGGCCCTGAAGTTATCGGGGCTGTCAAGAACCACGATCAATTCATTTTGATCCTTTTTGTATTCGATTGGCACGATGTGATAGGTCTTCGCCATTTGCGCCGGCACTTTTTCTATTACATCGGGAGGAATATCAATGCCATCCAGGCTCATATATTCCATTCCCCGCTGCGCTGCGAGTGCTATTTGCAACTGGCCTTCGTCAACCAGACCCAGCTCAAGAAATATCTCGCCTATTTTTACTTCCCCATGTCGCTGACTTTGGATTTTGAGGCATTCATGGACTTTCTCTCGACTTAGAATACCCATTTTTATTAGTATTCTTCCGAGCGTTCTGCCTCTTAATTGTTCTACCGGGGGAAGCTTTTGTGCGTCTTTTATTTTGCCCATAAGGAGTTTTCCTTATAATTTCTTGCCTATCAAATCAATTTTATTATATAACATTAACGTCTGTTTGGCAAATAAATTATCAATTGGACACTTAGTAATTCAGACTCAGAAATACGCCCATTTTACTTATGTTAGAGCCATGTAAATACGAAATTTTAGAATGAAACAGGCGGGTAATACTTATATATAAAAACACAGCCAATTTGTTTAAAGAGCTACGATTCTTCAGACGGTATTGATGAGATTGTTGCTGCTTTTTTTAGTGTTTTATTTACTATAGGAAAAGGACTTACATGAAATACCTTATCGGATGGCTCTTTCCTTTACGGTATTACCCGTAATAAGCGTGCCTTGCCTCTTCCTAATGCCCCCATATTATCTGTATTAACCCTCCTTTATGAAACCAATCTCTCCAGTTGGGAAATATGGGATAAAAATATTTATCTCATAATCCATCGTTTTGCTTTAAAATCAACAGTCATACCGTATCTTGAAGATAGGTCACCCTTGACGGCATATTTTAATTCAAGGGTCTTTCTAAGAAAGACCTGTTGCGGCTGGCCCGTTGGATCTTCTTTTAAGGTAGGATGGTTGACAACCGCTGTCTCGTTGCTTAAGCCGGTAATAAATATTGTAATATCCTTGGCTTTGTCGTTGAAGTCACGCCATATAACGGCAATGTCTTTTGAATTTTCTTCGCTCTGAAGCAGCTTGTTATCGGTCTGGCTTAATGATTTGAGTAAAGGGTACCTGCTTTTATGACGCTGTTTTATCTGTTCGAATACCGCCGGTGTTACATCTTTGCCTTCCGGAATGATTTGAAAGTTATCCGTCATCAAATCACACTTGGGATAAAAATCCACGTCGTCACCGGTGTTATTCGTGATTGTTATTATCATGTACCAGAACACCATCGGCTTGTTGTTGGCGGTGTTTTGTAGAATAATTTGCTGTGGATGGGTATATTCCGTATCAATCGTCCATTGAGTCGGACTCTGCACAACAGCCGGCTCCGGTGCAGCCGGAACTGTACTTACGGCTAAAATCCAGATTCCCAGTACTCCATATACGAACCTTTTCATCTTACGGCCCTCATCAGGAAAAATATGCCTTATTACTTACGAATAATAATATCAGCATTATGTCGTCTATTTTACACTAAAACCACTTAAAAACCAAGAGAATTTTGCTCATTGTTTTTGAGAACAGGAATAATCCAGCAGATAAAATTGTTGCCTGTAAGCAAAAATTGCACTATTTTGTGCTGTAGGTGGGTGAAATGCATATTGAATCCTGAATCTAAGAAGAACAACAGGTGTGGATTTATGGCGGATAAACAGAAAAGATTACTGCAACGAATAGAAAGTTTGTTTGACTCCGAGAATATGCCGGCTCTGAGACAACTGCTCGGTGATCAGCGAAGCAGTAACATAGCCGAGGTCGTGGAGCTTGTAGATAGCGAGCATAAACGAGCGATTTTCGACGCCATTGACAAGCCCACGTCGGCAGAAGTCCTGGAAAAGGTGGATGAAGCCACCAGGGCGGAACTTTTTGAGCTGCTTAAAACCGAGGAGTTGAGCAGCATTGTGTTGCACCTCGATCCCGACGATGCCGCTGATGTTCTATCCGAGCTACCCGAAGAAGAAAGAATCAAACTGCTCAGAAGCATACCTGCAGCCGAATCGGCGGAGATTAAAGAGTTGATGGGCTATTCGGAAGATTCCGCCGGCGGTATCATGGATCCTGTCGTAATAAGCGTGCACGAAGATGCTACCGTTGCCGAGGCCATCAACGAGATTCGAGCAGCGGAAATTGACGAGGATTTCTATTGCGTGTATGTTGTGGACAAGATGGGTCGATTCCTCGGGGATGTTCGTATCAGATTTCTGTTGACCCGTCCGGAAAATGTGAAGATACATGATTTGACGGATCCCGATACGATTTATGTTAAAATTGATACCGACCAGGAAGAGGTCCGAAACATATTTAGTAAAAATGACCTGATTGTTGTCCCCGTTTTGGATGAAGATAATAAATTAGTCGGTAGAATTACCGCCGACCGTGTTATCGAAGTAGCTGAAGAGGAGGCTGCAGAGGACTTATACACGATGGCCGGTACTGACCCCGATGAGCTGGATACATTCTCGGCTCTTAATGCAGCCCGGATTCGAATGACGTGGTTGCTGCCCTGCCTGATCGGAACAGGAATAACAGCTTTGGTTCTGATGTTTTTCCACAATAAATTCGACCTCAGGAAACTATCCGTTGTTTATACTGCTGCAATTGCTTTTGTACCCATGATTGCGGCTATAAGCGGAAACGCCGGATTACAAACATCTGCAATAGTTGTCTCAGGACTGGCAACCGGTCACCTTGTCGCATTGCGAATAAGCCAGGTTTTTTCACGCGAAGTGCGCATTGCTTTACTTGTTGCCTTAAGCTGTGGACTTATAGGTGGTATAATGTGTGCGATTTTACTTGATATGAAAGCAGCGGAAAACACAGTCAACTCTATGCGGCTTGTTTTTGCTTTCGGGACGGCCATGTTCTCAGCGATAATGGTTGCCACAACACTTGGATTATTCCTGCCGTTCTTATTTCGCCGAATCGGCATAGACCCGGCTATCAGCTCGGGCCCGCTGGTTACAACCGCAAACGATTCGATAAGCGTGGCAATTTATATGACCCTGACATTCCTGTTAGCACCTTGACCAACAGAGGAGAGATTGATGTGAAAAGTTGAGTTATTGGTATCGGGAGGCCTAACCTGTGTTTATAAGTCCCGGATTCACCGGGTGCCAATCGTTCTTCTTGGTCTGGTTTTTCTCTGAATGTCCCTGATTCTCGTTTTTCTGGTCGGCCGTTTTTTCGGGAGAAATTCGTCCGGGATCTTTTGTCCCAATAGTTGCAACGCGTTTCTGCATATTTCTCCGGTGGAACTGTTGTATTGTTTCATTCCCTCTTTGAGAACTTCGAGAGCCGGCTTTTTCATTCTGCCCTGCATTTTTCTCAATCCGTACGCTGCAGCGTTCTTGGTCGTTATTTGAAAGTTACCGAACAGGGTGTTGCGTAGAACATCCAGACCGTCTTCCTGCAACCAGGATAGATTGTAAGCCGCTCTTCTTCTGATCGATGCGTTGGACGAATGCAGTTGCTCCTGTAACTTATCAAGAAGTTGTATGGAAGCTTCATCCTTTTCACGGCCTGAAATTTTTCTCTTACCTGACTCCATAAAGATACCCCTACGTATATCGGCAAACATATCCTCTCTGCTATAATGAATTTACCGCTTTCTGTATCCGGGCCGTTTACTGAAATCGATTCTGAAATCCCGATTTTTTTACTCCTTTTTAGGTCTTAGCTGACTAAATTAATACGGGAATCGGTTTGGGTGTTAATCCGGACAAATTCGAGATTATTGGAAACTATATCGGTTATTGAGACTGCGAATACAGAGCCTGGGGTGGAATTCTGTCGTTATTTGTCCATAAAATTAGTAATGTTTAAGCATCATAGTTGACATTCTTGTGTAAAATCTTATAATATTATTGTCTAAGGGTTTGTCTTTACAAATCTTATGGCAGGGTTAAAACTCCGCCAAGCCACAAACAAATAATTAAACTGGCCTTGTGGTGGAAATAATATTAGGATGAGAATATACGAGAATTGGTTCAGATATATTTTATTTATTCTTTTATTTTCTAATATTTGAGAATTAAATGCAGCTTTGATGAAAAGGTCAGGCAGCGTTAAATTCATTACTGCAGCTCAATAAAGAGACATAGCTGTTGTTAAAATAGCTAAAGTTCTCTCCTTTTGGAGTTGATAGAAAATATGGGTGCCAAACAACCTATTGATGATCGGACGAGTCTTGAACACGATCCTGAGCTGAATAAATATTTCAGAGCGGCAACTAAAAATCGGGCAAGTGACCTTCACCTGAAAGTCGGACAGCCTCCGAAACTGCGCATCTTCGGTGAGTTGAAAAATACTACCGGGGAAATAATGACCGCCAAGAGAATAGAAGAGTTAATCTTCGAGATACTCAGCCCTGCTCAGAAGGCATTTTTTCTGGAGCATGGGACACTGGATTTTGCCCACGAGGTTGACGGTGAGCATCGTTTTCGTACGAACTTGTTTCGCCAGCGCGGGATGATCAGCCTTGCGGCACGGCGTGTCAACTCTGTGATACCGGGATTTAAAGAGCTTCACTTGCCGAGTGTGCTGGAAAAAATATGTGAGAACCGGCAGGGATTAGTTCTTGTTGTCGGGCCGACAGGTTGTGGTAAAACAACGACAATCGCTTCGATGATAAACTATATAAACTGTACCCGCTCGTGTCATATCGTCACTGTAGAGGATCCAATCGAGTATTTATTTAAGGATGAAAAAGCGATAGTATCACAAAGGGAAATAGGGATTGACACCAAAAACTTCGAAGAGGCTCTTACGTATCTGATGCGACAGGACCCGGATGTTGTGTTTGTCGGCGAAATGCGGGACGCCAGGACCGTCATTGCGGGAATGAGGGCCGCCGAAACCGGGCACCTTGTCTTTGGAACATTGCATTCAGCGAATGCAGCGCAGGCCGTTCATCGGCTTTTGGACCTGTTCCCGCAAACTGAACGGGATCTTGTAAGGCAGACTTTAAGTTTATCGATCAGGGCAATTTTAAGCCAGGTATTACTGCCGTGTCTTTTAGATGATGTGGACAGGATACCTGCGGTGGAAATTTTGATTGTGAATCCTGCCGCCAGAAAATTGATTTCCGATTCGCGCGAAGCCGATTTGCCCAATATTATACGAAGCTCTCAGCATGAAGGTATGCAGGATATTACATATAATCTGTGCGAGCTGGTGAAAGAGGGTTTTATCGAACCGAAGGAAGCGTATAAATTAGCACCAAATACTGAAGAGCTTAAAATGGCACTGAAAGGGATCAAAACCACTTCCGGTGGTATTTTGTGAGATTGAATGGAGAATTCTATGCCGGTATTATCAGTTTCTATTGCTTTTGGCGGTTACATATCAATAATTAAAATTCTTATATTCCTGGCTATGTTTTTAGGGTGGCTGCCGTTGCTTGTATGGGTGCATGAGGATGCAAAGGCTCTGGAAACAAAAGGTCCCGTCTGGACAATTGTCATTCTCGGCGCAGGAGCCCTGGGGATACTTGTTTGGCTGGTTATACCCATCTTTATTGTTGCGATGCTGTTCTATATTATAGCTATTGGGGTGACATCATTAGCCTACGTGAAGTTCCGGAATGCGAGAGTTTTGGATTTTGACCGGGTTCTTACCGCCGATCACATCAAAAATGCTCTTGTTAGCAAGGAAAAGAAACTTGAAAGCTTAAAAAACTTTACATTCATAACGGCGAACAGGAACGAAGTGCCGGTGCCGGAGCCGAGAACACCTGACTTTTTCGGTTATAAAATGGCTTTTGAAATTCTCAAAGATGCCACATGGAGAAGAGCAAGCAGTATCGCCCTTTCTCCGACACCACAGGATTATCAGGTCTCTTACTATGTTGACGGTGCGGTTTTAAAACAGCCTAATATCGCCAAAGACCAGATCGAATATTTTATTCGTTTTATCAAGCACTTATCCGATTTGGACATCGAGGAGAGGCGAAAACCTCAAAAAGGCAAGTTCACGATCCATCGGGTCAAAGAAGCAATTTATACCTCATGGGAAGTCGTGACAGCCGGCTCGACCGCCGGGGAACAGGTCAGACTAAAACAGCTTATGCAGGAAAGTGCCGCAAGATTAAGTGAGCTTGGCTTAATGCCCGAGCAGCATGAGAAACTCAGTAAATACCGCGAGGCAAAACAGGGCTTGTTTATTATTAGTGGTCCTGAGAGAAGCGGCTTAACGACGACTCTTTATGCTCTGTTGCGAAACCATGATGCTTTTCTTAATAATATCAATACGCTTGAAAAACAGCCGTCGGATCAACTGCCGAACATCACTCAAAACGTTTTCAACCTCAGCGATACCGGCACAACCACGTACGCCAAAAAACTCCTGTCTGTAGTTCGCATGGGCCCGGATATAGTCGGCGTTGCCGATTGTGAGGATGCACAGACGGCTCAGGTTGCCTGTGCGGCGGCGAATGATGGAAAGCTCGTTTATCTGATACTGAAAGCGGAGAGTGTAGTGCAGGCGCTAGGGCAGTGGCTCAAACTCGTCGGCGACAGGAATCTCGTCGCCCGATCTCTTTTGGGCATAAGCAACCAGAGACTGCTCAGGAAGCTGTGCAGCAAATGTAAGGAGGGATATACGCCGGATAAGGATCAGTTCAGAAAATTTAATATCTCTGCTGAAAAAACAAAAGTGCTCTACCGGGCCGGCAAAGTTATATACGACAAGCGAGGAAAACCTTCAACCTGTGAACACTGTCAGGGAACCGGTTATCGTGGAAGAACCGGGGTTTTTGAGATTATCACAATCAATAAAGAGCTGGCGAAGGTTATACAATCACAGCCTGTGCCTGAGATTGCCAAGCAGTTCAGACGTGCCAAAATGCTATATTTACAGGAACAGGCATTACGTAAAGTCATTAATGGAACAACAACTATAAATGAAATGATCAGGGCGCTCAAGCCGAGAGAAAAGAAGTCAAGATAATAAAAATTTGTGGTTCCGGGATCTGCCGTGAGTCTGCTAAAAGACGCCTAATGGTTGGCATATTGTAGAGAACCACAGACTTTGGAAAATCGGAGATTTTTTAATGGCAGGTATTATTGTTTTGTTAATCATTGTAGGTTGTGCTGTTTTTCAGTTTTTAAAAGGTACAATAGTCCGTGCATTTGCCACGATAATTGTCGCAATTTCCGCGTGTCTGGTTGCCTTCGGCTTCTTCGAGTTCCTGGCGGGCCTCCTGATAAAGCGTGGAAATAGCGGCAGTATGCTCGCAATTGTGCCCTGGGCGCATTCGCTCGGTTTTTTATTGCTTTTCGTTCTTGTTTTTGCCGTTTTGCAAACGGCTGTTATCCAGATGACCCGAAAGCATCCGATCGATCTGGGTTTTCTGCCCGAACGTATCGGTCGTGTTGTCCTGGGAATAATCCTGGGCCTTATTATTTCGGGTGCCCTGATGACTTTTCTCACCATGGCGCCTTTACCGAGTAAATATCCTTACGAGCGATTTGATCCGAGGAATATAAAGATTAATAGTCCCAATAGAGTATTACTGAACGTCGATGGTTTTGTAACCGGATTATTCGGTGTTGTCAGTAACGGCTCCTTCAGCGGCCGGAAGAGTTTTGCCTGCCTGCATCCGGATTTTCTGGATCAGTTTTTTCTCAATCGGCTCGACAGTGACGTATCGCTCGTTAGCGGCAGCACTCCGGCGATAGAAATACCGCGGGACAAGGCCGTCTGGCCGGCTTCTGAAAACCTTAAAACACAGATTGAAGAGCTAAATAGTGAAGGCAAATTTATGCGCACGCCCGGAAAGCCGACAGGAAGTTATCTGCTTATGGTAGCGAGGGTGGGAATAAAAAAGAGCGCGATAAACCAGAAACAAAAAATCAATGCCGGCACTTTTACACTTTCTCAATTACGACTGATTTGTAAACCCAGAGGATACGACGGCGGTCCGCTCGAGGGAAAAGGGATGAATGTTTATCCGCTCGGATATTTCAAAACAGCAAACCAGATAGAGACAAACCCAAAAATTAAGGTGGAGCGTAAAGATTTTTCCGGGAATTCAGCTACGAAAGATATCGATTTTGTTTTCGCAGTGCCCGTTGGTTTGCACCCGGCCCTTGTTGAATTTAAATTGAACAACATTGTCCAGATTCCGATAAATGCCGTATTAACGGATTCAGCCGAGGCGCCGCCGGCGGCGGTTATGGATCAGTCGTCAGAAAATCAAAGACCTGACAGGCCACAGGAACCGGAGCCCTCTGAAGAAACAGACCAGGTACAACCGGAACCACAATCTCCGGGAAACCCAACGACGGAACCAAATGATAATCAGCGGCAAAGCAGAGTGGAAAACCTGACTGAGTCAGTCACAGGCATGGGACTTGATGAAGGCCTATGATTTTTTATTGCTGATTGACAAATTTCAATTGACGATCTCAAATCGCGAATAGAAAAGTTATAAATATTTAAGGCAATCAACTGCAGACAACCAGCTCTTCCAGATCCAGTTCCATCAAATGCTCAAGATAAGAATTCAGCTCTTCTTCTGAGAAATTGGCGAGAAATTCCGGCTTGGCGGTCTTGTTGATTTTACAAATGTAGTCTATTAACTCCCGTTTATCCATACGCACATCCTTCAGGAAAAAGGCATATAACGTTTCGAAGGTTTGAAATTTCAAAATATGGACATAAAATCCGTTACACCCTAAACGTTAAATGCTGTTTATTGACCTACGCAATATCGACACGGTGAACATTTTTTCTTTAACCAGCGAGATGAAATAAAAGTTTCTGTCCTATAACCAGTACCACTACATAGATGAATTATCTTCGATTAAAATACCATATATAGTTTTTTCTGAGATGATACTGTTATTACCGATTCAAATGTCCAATAAAATCACCGACTGAACCGGCTTATCGGGAATCGAAAAATTTTGTAAAAATTCTTTTTATCACAGAGATTGCTTCGCATTGTTCAGGTTTTGCCGAATATATTCGGTTCTTTTTGTAAACGAACCACCAATTTGAACCTCCATAATTCCGCATATAGAGACAGTGACGCAAATACCGGACAATCTACTAATCGTGTAAAAATTGTAGGACGTGCAGGATTGTAAACTATATTATGGTCGTGAAAATTAACTATGTGAAGCCGACGGGTAAAACCAAACTAAGGATCGACGGGAATATCTGAATGAGAGTAAAAATAAAAAAATAGAGAGTAACCTCAAAATTTATAAGCTGGTTTTTGTTTAGCTCGGCTTTTTTATGCGTTTGTGCTGTCAGAGGGCGAAATATAAGAGGCGGATGTATCTGGACAATAGAGGTTTGATTTGGTATAATTTATGATAAGGATTTAAAGTATTTGGGAGGTAATATGAAAAGGTTACGAAGGGCACATCAAAAACGTGTCCAAAAGAGCAGCAAACCAAGGCAACGTCCCTGGGCCCGGGGGGCTATCGCAGCAGGCACGGCAGCGGCAATTACGTTTGGTATGGCGGGCCTGAATAAGGCTCTTGCCGGTCATTCGACGGATCAACACCAGTTGATTGTCAGCGGTGATTCGGATTCCGACCAGCTTGCGGATGTCGAGGAATCCGCGATCGGCTATCGTCCCTTCAATTCCGATCAGAACCGCAACGAAATTCCGGACGGCGTGGAATTGGCCAAACGCGTGGCTGCTGCTATCAAGGATTTACCGTCCTATGTCCCCGGTACTCTTATGCCGATACCTAATAGTACTTATAAAATACAGCATTTACTTTTCGGCATTGAACACTGTGATATTTGCGGCCTACAGGTCAATATGGGTGGTTACCAGATTATTAATCCCAAGCTCGATTTATCGTATCCGGATCCAAACGACCCTCTGGAAGGCGCTTTTGTTCCCGAATTAGCCTTACATTATATGGAACACGGCTCGTTCGATTGTTTCGGCGATGTGCACCGGGGCAGAGTCGATATTTCGAGGCTGCTAAGAGTGCTCGAATTGCAATTCCCCATCGAGCCCAACGAGCACCGATTGGCCCTGGAAGGCTCCGATTACGACGGCGATTTAATAACGGACGGGGAAGAATTGTCCGCTCGTTATAATCTGTATAATGCAGACCAGGATGAGGACCTTGTTCCCGACGGTATTGAGCTGGCCGTACAATGTGTCGAAATCATAGATGCTCTGCCGGTCCAGGACCCGAACGGGCCGGAAATCCTACATGCCTTATATAAAAAGAGCTTCTTACAACGGGGCCTTGAGAATTGTGACATCTGCGGTACGACGGTGAATATGGGTTACTGGCAGATTACAAATTCAACGCTCGGACTTTCTATCGATATCTCGGAAATCGAATTGCATTATATGCAGCACGGCTCTTTCAGCTTCGCCGGTGACGTTCATGGAAAAGGCAGAATTGACCTCGCCCTTTTGGTGAAAATTCTGGAAATGCCCCGGCGATGCGGTGATTTGGGATCGATTTTCTCCCCGGCCGATACGAACCGGGACTGTGAGGTGAATCTTGCCGATTTAACCGAGCTGCTCGATATGTGGCTGGAATATTCCGATTTGTATTAAAGCCCGGGGGCCAATGATATGGGCGATAAATGCCGTGCCGAAAGGCATCCCTCGCGGGATGACGGGAATTTGGAATCCTGCCTTCGAGCATTAAAAGCAATCGATTTTGAATTGGCGTATCTTGCAATGCTGACTCGCGAAGGATTCAAGCCGTTGAGCCGGTGGGAAAAACCTCTGGACAACGAAGGCCTTGAATTATTGCAGGAAACGGGTCTTGTTACCAAACAGATTCTGCGAAAAGTAAAAACCGGCGACGAAGTTATTGAGACTGTTTTCAGTAGGTCACCGGCCTGCATAGGATTGTACGAACAGCGCTTTGCAAACACACTCATTGACAAATCCCCCGAGACCCGGCGATTCGAGGGTTTTATCTTCGGTTATCCCCCCTGCTGTATCGAGCAGTATATTCGCAGTCCTTATTCGAAGAATGACCTGCCGGAAAAGGACAGGAAGATTTTATTTCACTGGGCCTGTAATAACTGCACTGTTACCCTGTTGTTGCTGAAGGCCTACGAAAAAGTATATAACATGCTCAACGATTCCAAATAAGAATTCCCACCTGAAGCGAGTAGCCGGTTTATCCTTTAAAGAACAGTACGAACGCCACGGCACAGGCAATTGTCAAAAAGCACGGGACCAGGAAAATCGGACGCCATCGGAACCTGCCTTCTTTTTTGAAGAGGTCCAAAATCACGCCGGTGATTTGTGTCCCTATGAAGTTGCCGAAACCTAATGTCACGACCGCAATCAATGCCTGGGCCGAAGCTCTGATGTCGGGCGGAGCAACTTTATCGACGTACATCTGGCCGACAAAGAAAAAGAACGTGTACCCCAGTCCGTGGAATGTCAGCGACGAAATTACCAGCCAGAGAGGCCGCATTATTGCAAAGATGATATATCGCATCGGCCAGGCAATGACGCCGATGACCAAAGCCCAGCGATAACCGATTTTCGGCAGCAGAAACGGCAGCAAAACCACCATTGCGATGATCTCGGCTGCCTGAGCCAGCGTCATCACGGCGGAGACGTTTTTATTCTGTACACCGATATCCTCCAGAAACGGAGCCGTCGGTACATAATAGAACTGGAGTTCTGTAGTCACGATAAATGAGATAATCAGGAAGATCAGAAAATTCGATTCTCCCAACATGTTAAACGCTTCTACAAACGCCAGCGGATTTGCCGGCTGTTCGGGCGGAGGTGTGTGCGGCAGGAAGAAACAATATACGCCCATCACTAATGACAGAACACCCGCCAGTGTCAGGGCGTCACTACCCCGCATCTTAGGCCGACCCAGCCGACGCCATAATGCAAGAAGTAAACCGGCAACGATCCATCCTATGGTGCCCCAGACCCGAATTCCGCCCGCCTGGGCGTCCGGATT
>CAZMZR010000035.1:0-8316 GCA_964570855.1 uncultured Pirellulales bacterium | reverse complement strand
AGCTTCAACGGCCCGACCAGATACGAAGCCAGGACCGGGGCCCATGCCCCCCAAATCGCGAACTCAAGGAACATCATGACACTTAGTTTGAAATACAATTGCCAGTCCATATCTTTTTCCTTGCCTTAAATTGCTCTATCGGCTCATGCCTTGAAGCATCTCGGCCGTAAGCTTGATATCTGCGAACTGGTCATCGCCTGCTTCTCGCTCAATCGCCAGAGTTCCATCGTAGCCGATTGTCTCTAAGACGGTTAAAAATTCCTCCGGTCCGACCTGGCCTTCGCCCCAGGGTACTTCCCTGCCCCATGTCCCGGGTTCGGTAGTGCGAATCGCGTCTTTGATATGGATGTGCCTGATCCACGGGGCAAGAATCCTGACTGCTTCGGCAGGTGTGCCCTTATCGTAAAGGATCATATTCGCCGGGTCGAAATTAACTCCGACGGCGGAATGATTCAACTCTCTCAGAAACTGCCGCAGTTGCTCAGCCGTCTCCTGCCCAGTCTCCAGCAGAAGTACAATTCCTTCTTCCGACGCGACGTCGGCCAGAGATTGGATGCGATTATGGAATTTCTTCGCGTATGCCATATTAGTCTCATCTATAAATCCGGCGTGCATTGAGAGATACTTAACTTTTAGCCTGGCCGTGACTTTTGCCGCATCAATGAACAATTGGTGATTTCGCTCCCAGAAGCTGTCCGGCACAATGCCGCCGGTGGCTTTGATGGTTTCCAGGGTCGTGTAATCTTCCTGTGGAAAATCTATCATTGCAGCACTTATCGTCCAGTTTTGTTTTTGTACATCCGCGAGGTAATCCTCCGCGTTATCCTCCAATGCCGGTCTGATTGCCAGATGAACGTGGTCGATTCCGATTTCGTCCATCGCCCGGGCGACGCCGGTAATATCCTTCCGGAGAGACCAACTGCAAACACCTATCGGCCGATTCCTGCATTTCATAGTATTGTTCTCCTTTCCAAATTTCCTTACCGTTTTTTCAGCCGACCATAATCCTTTCCATCTTTGCCGCCGATTCCTTCTCCGCCTCCACAATTTTAACGGAATTCATGGATTGTGCCAGGGTTGTGACCTGCTCCGTTTTCTCTCCGCGTATCGTCCCGGCAAAATGCTCGATTTCCACGGACCAGCCGTCCCTTTGGTCCGTCTCCGGAGTGAATGCTTCCGCTTCGGCCGGGCACAGCCTGAAGGTCGGCTCACGCGTCAGGTCGTAAACAAGTGTCGCACTTTCCAGGGCTATATTAAAACTCATCTGAAAGCCGAACGTCGGTGACATCGACCAGCCGCCTTCTGCAGTCACCACCTTTTCATTATCATAAAGGTACTGGGTGACGATGTGCACTAATTTACCGTCCTCGTTTTTTGCGCCGGTGCTATATACCGCGTGCGGCAGGCCGAAAAGATACTGGACAAAGTCCGTATCGTGAATATGCAGGTCCAGGGCCATTCCTCCGCTTCGTTTCTCATCCATGAGCCAGTTATCCGCACTCCAGGTTGGAATCGCGCCCAGGCGCTGGAACGAGGCGGCGATGACTTTGCCGTATCGACTGCTTTTGATGATGTCCCTGGCTTTGGCGTATTCGGGCCAAAAGCGAACACAGTGCCCGATTTGCAGAACCTTCCCGCTTCTTTCGGCTTCGGTGATCATTCGCCGGCAGTCTTTGATATTCAGTGCCATCGGCTTTTCGCACAAAACGTTAACTCCGGCCGCGAGCGATTGTATGGTAATATCTGCGTGCAGATAGGTGGGAAGCGTAATAGAAACGGCGTCAAGATTTGCCCTTTCGAGCATTTTGCCGATATCCGTATATAACTCCAGGCTGCTGAAATCTACTTCATTTTGCCTTTGGCCGATATTGCCTATCTTCTTTTTCGCATCGTCCGTTATCTTTGGATTTGTTTCACAGATTGCCGCGATATCAACATCATCCAGAGCCTTCCAGCATCGATAATGCGTCCGCCCCATGAATCCGAATCCTATTATTCCAACTCTTGTCATATTAGTCACTTTTTCCTTTCCTCCGCTGTGAGCCGGTCGTTTTTTGTAATACTTTATGTCTCATTATATAAGGCGAGCACTTTTTCGGAAATGATAATATATTTGAAATCGTTTTGCTGTATTGCACTTGATTTATTTACAGAGCTTGAGCTTGAACTCGAACGATTACATCTGTGGTTTTCGTTTTGGATTTGTCCGGATAAAAAGTGAAGGCGCTAATATTTATTGAGCGCCTTCGTCCCAGCCGGGTGAGCCGTCGGTATATGCACTTGCCCGCCAGGAATCTTTATCGTCCCAACTGTTAGGATCGGGATTGGCAGGATTTATTATAGTCAAAGAAAAACCGTCGCCGTCGGTTGTCGAATACCAGCCATCTTTATAACTAAATTCCAGAATTGTCCGGCCGACGGCATCTACAAGCTCGTTTTTTTCACCGGCGTTGTTAAGTCTGCCGGTATATTGGCCGGCGATGGTTATATCCATGCCGTATTGAGCCTGAAAAGCTGCCGTGTCCTGAACTACCACTACATATTCGCCGGGAGCCAATTCGAGGCTGGGGAAGGTAAAATCGATACCGTTGATGAAACTTACCAGATTTAGGTTGATTGTTTCGTTACCTATATTGGTTAGTTCTACAAATTCTTCGTTCGGGTCGTTTTGAGGATGATACATAATCTCGGTGATGCGAAGGTTCTCGGATACAGGGCCGACCGCGTAAGTTGCCTCGTTAAGAGCGCTCCATGTGCCGCCGCTTAATACCCTGGCCTTGATATGAGTGCTTTCGGTCAACGTAATCGGACCGGTATATTCACTTGCATTTGGTGAAATACCAGGAGTGTTAACGGAACTGCTTTTACCTATAGCCAGTTCGGTTGAGATCAAAAAGTCCGAACTATCCGGACTTATATTCAATCCATGAATGGTAAGAATATTTTCACCCGGACTCAAAACATTTAAATAGGATGAGACATTAAAATCCTGATAGTTTACCGCTGCTGCGTCGGAATTTTGCGCAGTGGCTGTTGAGTTCCATTGCGGAGATAACGGTGCATTTGTGCCGGCGACTTCCGTGCCGTTGATATAAGCAACAAAGCCGTCATCGTAACGCATTCTGAGCGTCATAGTATCGAACTGTTCCGGATACTGCGCCATGTTAAAGGGTATCCTTATATAACAACCGTTCCGGGTTCTGTACATCCGGTTGTATAAATCTATTCCAATATAATTTTGATAGCCGCTGCCGGCCTCATAACCGACTCCCCCTGTGCCGGATATCCAATCCGAGTCGTCAAAAAAACTGCCGCCTTTCCAGTTATTGCTCACCGAGCCGGTCGGGACAAGTACGCGTTTAGGGGTGTTCTCAGCAACAAGATTTGTAAGCGAGCTGTCACCGGAGGTTCCCGGCAATCGCGGGTCGGAGCCATCGAGTGTAAACCATATTGTATCGTCATTAGCGGTCATCGAGAAAGAGCTGTTATCTTTGACCCAGCCGCCATGCTGATATGACCCGTTGATATGGAACACAGGCGCATCCACATCAGGATAAAGGCCTGCGTTCCGGAATTGCCCCAGGACGATGTCCGACCGCTGGGGAATGTAATAGTTCAATATCCAGCCGCGACCGACACGCCCGTCACTATAGTATTCATCGTCGTCGTACCAGTCTTCAAGTGTCAATGGAGTAGAGTAGTAATGCATGTCACCCCAGCGTGCCGACTCTGCAACCATAGCCCTTTCAATCTCGGCCGCCAGATTCGAATAACTATCGTATAGCGCTCCCGGCGTCAGGATTCCGTCATTGAAAAATAGTCTGTGTATGCGATCGGCAAAAAACAATCGATACTCTGCATTATTCCTTAACGATTGATGAGGCCGCCCCGCATCGTCGAAATCATTGTTCAAGGCATTCTTATTCAGCGGCGAACGCGCAAGATTGTTGCCCATTGTGTTTTCGAAGTCCCAGTTGTAGAACTTAAAGCCCGTACTGTTTTGAGAGCGGTCCCGGCCGAGCCAGTAGTTTTTCCAGGGCCAGTCCCAGTTGCCCGCCCAGATATTTACTATCAGATAGTCGACATAGTTCGTAATATCCAGCAGGTTCGGGTATGCCGGATTCGTTGTGCCGTCGGGATTATTGCCCTGAAGCTCCTGGTACGCTGTATAGGAATTCACGGCATCCCGGCACTTATCGAGCATCTGGTTCCATGCGGAAAAATCTCCGTTCGTCGCTTCGATGTCACCGGGATAACCTCCTTCGTGTATTGCATCCCAGTCATCTCTTCGGCCGCCGTAATAACCGGCCGAAAAGGAATTGTCCGGCCGCTCGCATGGATTGTACAATCCCCAGTAAATCCCGTTAATATAAAGATGGACGAAGATTCCGTGCGCGCCGGCGTGTCCCGTGGCCAGTTGTAACCTGCGGCCGAACTCATCGCGTGTGTATTGCTCTGTATATCTGGCTTCATTCCATGCATAACCGTCATTGGCGCCGGCACGAAGGACAATTGTCTCGAAGCTGTCCACGGCATCCTCACCGAAAAAGGGAAACCGCAGTTCCGTTGGACCGTAAATCCCTTTGAAGAGAAGGCGGAAGGAATGTTTTCTCGACATGTCGTTTCGCCTGAAGTAACCGCCCTGAATCCGAATCCCGCAGTTGGCCTGGAACCCCTCGGTCTTCTCGGGATAGATCAGCTCGACTGAGGCCGGACGTTCCCAGTCCACTCCCGATGCCGTCGGATTGGAATAGATTCCTCCGGAACCGAACATGTCGTCGATGTCCATGACGATTGATAATGTCGGAATTGACTTGAGGTCGTCGCGAATTGTGGCTGCGTAAATTCCGCCGTATCTGTCGCCGCCTAAGGGATTGCCGTTGTTGTCGAATGTGCCGATGACGTCCCTGTCCATACCATAGTCGGGTGACGACCAACTCCCCCAGGTAGTTGGAAAGCCGGCGCCTAACGTTGTCTGAAAGTCCTGGCGAATGACATCGTCGAGAAATATGTATGTTTGGGTATCTACATTTGTAGATTTCCAGCCGGACTTAATCGCCACCGCTCGCAGACACGTAGTCTTGTCGATTGTGATAGGTCCTGTATAGGGTGTACCAACTATCGAATTGCGTGGACCGATGAGATATGGCTCGGAACCGTCGAGCGAATAATATATGTCGGCTCCGGCGGTTTCGGTGGTGATTTCAACGGTAAGAGGCTCATCGTAGAAGCCGCGGTCTGTACTGAATTTCGTATCTGCGACTATGCCAAGGTAGCCTGCTTCATTTCGTGCTCCCGGAGTCGGGACGGAGATAAAACGCCAGCTATCGTTCGCATTCGGGTCGCGGCCATAAGAAACATCCGTGATCTGTTCAGGATAAATAACGCTGTCAATCTCAGTAACGCCGTCGGTTTCGAACAGGCCGATCTGTTCGCCGTCGACATCGAGCTTGAAATTCGCATGAAGGCCCGCATCGGCGGTGTCTTCGTCGGCCCATATTAATAGATAGCCACCTGCCGGGACGGTGGTAGCAACAGGAATTTGCCACCTGGTCGGAGCGTTGAAGTCGTCTGTCATGTACATCCCGCCTATGTGAACGGGATGTGAGCCGTAATTATATATTTCGATCCAGTCCTCCCGTTGTCCCTGCGGGTCCTGCTCGCCGTTGCTGTTTGATGCCATCAGCTCATTGATAACAACCGGTACGACAGCCTTGGCATTACTGGTTACTACCAAGGGACAAACAGACAGGCATATAGATATGAGATAAGTTATTAGAATCAATCCCAAAACCTCTTTCGACTGCGACCGGCTGCAAAGTCCGTGGATCTGCGTTGTCGGCAAAAAAGGTTCTCGACGTACTTCAGTACGCCTCCGAGCCTTTTTCACCTCCGGCCTTGACCACGAACTCTTCGCTCGGTCTCGCCATAAAACAAGTTTTAGGATGGATTCTAGTGAGAATTTCGTATATCGCAGCATTTTATCTTCGACCCTACCCCGTAAATGGCCTGGGACATGAACGGCGGCTCTTCTATTACATTACCACGCTTATCTTAGCATATTAGATACCGCCAGGTCAATATCTTTAGATTCGAACTGCCAAGCCGGAATCTCCCTTGCTTTTATCCTAAAATGAGTTCAAATTATGAATGGTATACATGGAATGAACAAGACTTTCATTTAAATTAGGTTGCGTTCTCAACTACCCATCGACGCAGGATATGCATACCTTCATCGTGCTCTTTCAGTTCCGTAAGAAAGCGACGGAAGCCTTCCCTCTGCTCATACCGGGGGATACTATGCAGGCGGTCAGGATCGGTAGGAAGACCGTAATCCTCTGGTCGAATTCTTGATGATTTGGCTCTCTCAATTAACCAATCCTCAAGCTTGGGACAGACAATAATGAGCCTTTTATTCTTGTCATCCTGACGAATTAGCAGGCGGAGCCCTTCGGCGGCGTTTACTTCTTTGTAGTTGTTCAAGTCACGGGGCTGAGCGCTCGACGGATCTTCATCTATCAGGCCAATTGCACTGTCGAATTTAAGCACTCGCTTAACCACCTCCCCCTTGCACTGCTCGTGACGTAATTGCTTTTTAGATACACCTAAGGCACGAACTACAGCTTCGTCTGCATTACATTCCACGAGGACCTTCATCACTCTTCCTCAATGAAATGTTCCAGGTTGAAGAATGGATCAGCCTCCATCAAGTCCACGACCTCGTCTGGCTTCAAGGGCTTTACTCGCGTCTGGAAATCTTTGAAGTAGGTGATAAAAACCTGGACGTCCTCCTTGCGGGTTTTCTCGATAATGGCCGAGAGCAGATAAGGATTGTGCGTAGCAATAAAAAACTGGTTGGTCTTATCCAGAGCAATCCGCTCCCCGAGGTACTTGGTATAATAAGGAAAAGCATTAGATTCCGGCTCTTCGAAAACCAGTACCGAATCCTTGTTAGAGTCGATGGCAACCGTATAAAATATAATTCGACGTAGTGTATCTGAAGACAAAGCATAAGGAATGCTATAGACCAAGTCATCTGTTTGTTTCTGAAGCTCAAAGAGTTTTTCCTGAGGTTTTAGAACTAACCTCAACTCATATTTTTGGAAGAATTCCTTCATCGTATTACGGAGAATCTCCGAACTAAAGACGACAGAGAAGAGGTTAGCTCCGTCCGGTGGCTTAAGGCCGCCCGGCGTTGGGTCACTGTAATTCGACAAGTTCTTGAAGCGAAAGAACTTGATGTCTCCTGTCGGCAATGGCCCACTGCTGCTTGTGGGATGCCCCTGGTAATCTACTGTAGCAAGGGCTCCGGACGGCTTACTTCGAAGCTCAAAACGGTTGTTTTTAAAACGGACATGCAATCCGGCGTTAGCTTTCCCCGATGATAGGGACAAGGACAATTGAATCTCGTGGTCTAATAATTGGTCATAGAACAGGTTCTGTGTAGTTTGAAAGCGTACATAGTTGAACAGATTCTGGTCAGGACGGCTACACCAAGACATTAGCGCCAGTGATTCAAGGATGTTGGATTTACCTGTGTTAGGCTCGCCTATGAACAGATTCACCTTCCTGCACTCGATATCCAACTGACGAACCGATTTGAAGTTTGATACACTAAGCTTTGTAATCATAGCCACATTTCCAATTGGATCTTCACGGGACGTTGTCTATTGGTTAATTCTTCCACTAATAATAACAAATTATAGCAAAGCAGGTATGAGAACAAAAGAAAAAGAAGGAAATAATGGATTAACAGAGGATCGTTTCCCAATGTAATGAAAAGACCGTTTACACAATTAAATGAACAGATCCACCTAAAGCGTTCACAACAAGTTTCGGATTTTCCTCGACTCCACTTCGCTCCGCTCCACCTTGGGCGTGCCATAGGCAGGAATGACAAACGTGTAAATTCCTAAACGAAATACGCAATTCACCCCGTGAGATAGGCAAGAGCCGCCATCTCATGGGGTAAACGCACAACGAGTCACAAGTAAAGGACAATTTGCCATAAAAGCGGGGATTTTGGTTGTATTAAGGCGGTTTTTGGGTATAATACGTAGCGAACCATGGATGGTTTGTAGGGGATAGCAAGTCAACAAGTTCAAAGTGTAAAGTTCAAAGTTAAATTCGACGTTTAGCCCCCAGATTCATCTGGGGGTTGGCCGTGGCCGTGAGGGCAACGGCTAAACAAAAAAAAATGTAAAACAAAGCCAATCTGTAATGGCAGAAGACAGAAGTCAGAATACAGAAGACAGAAGACGGTGTCTTGTCCTGATATAGGTTGTCAGATAAATGAGATGATAACTTATTTCAGGA
>CAZMZR010000034.1:2292-34729 GCA_964570855.1 uncultured Pirellulales bacterium | reverse complement strand
AAAAAACAAACCCAATTCGCCGGCCTTCGGCCGGAAGCTCGAAACTCTAAATCCTAAATTCTAAACGAGCTGTGTGGATATGAAATGGCAATCATCATAGAACCGACAAATACAGCAGGTGGAGAACACAAGAACCAGAAACATGCTGATCAATTGTACGAGATCAGAATTGGTTGTTGAAATATTCGGGTTTGCCGTCGTCGCTGTCGTAAATTGTTGTTTCTTCGGTCTCGGCATCAATGCTGATTCGTTTGATAAGTACGGCCTTTTTCGTATTGCTGTCGATGGTCGCCATGATTGCACTGAGCTTCACATCGCCGGTAGCTATCTGGAACGGGAACGGCATTTGTGTTCTGAAAGACTTGAGAACGCTATCGGCGTTTCGGCCGAGGACCGAATCGTGTGCTCCGGTCATGCCGATGTCGGTTATATATGCAGTGCCTTTCGACAGGATTCTTTCGTCGGCGGTAACAACGTGCGTGTGCGTTCCGAAGCACAGGCTGGCTCGGCCGTCGAGATGATAGCCCATTGCGATTTTTTCGCTGGTGGCTTCGGCGTGAAAATCGACGACTATGATGTCGGCCTTTTGCGAAAGCTGGGGCAGAATTTTATCGACGGCATTGTACGGGCAGTCGGCCGGCTTCATAAAAAGGCGACCTATCAGAGCGACGATAGCTACTATAGGGCCCTTGCCGGTTTTATAGACGGCTGCGCCCCGTCCGGCGGCATGTTCGGACATATTTGCCGGACGAACGATATTGTCGGCCGTTTCAAGAATTTTAACGATATCTCTTTTGCGATAGGTATGGTCGCCCAGGGTAATCAGATTAACGCCGTACCGCAGCAATTTGTCGTAGATTTGCGGTGTCAAACCCGAACCGCCCGCGGCGTTTTCGGCATTGGCTATTACGCAGTCGATGTCGTGCTCTTGAACTACTGTTTTAAGTTTATCGGCGATTATACGTCGCCCCGGCCGACCGACAATGTCACCGATACAAAGAATATTTACTTTCATGATTCGTATTTCGTATAATGAGATTTATTCCGGATCCGACATGCTAAACCGGAGCCTATTTGGCGTATTCTACGCAGCGGACCTCACGCAGCAGCGTTACCTGAACTTCACCCGGGTAGGTCATTTCATCTTCGACTTTTTTGGCAATATCCCGTGCGACCTTCATTGCAGCCTCGTCGTCCACTTCTTCGGCACACACGATAACGCGAATTTCCCGACCGGCCTGAATTGCATATGCGTTTTCAACGCCCTTGAAGCTGGTGGCGATTTCTTCGAGTTTTTCCAGCCGCTTGATGTATCTTTCGAGCGTTTCTCTTCTGGCGCCGGGGCGGGAAGCGCTGATTGCATCGGCGGCGGCGACCAGCGGAGTGTAAGGATTATCCGCCGGGATGTCACCGTGATGTCCTGCAACGGCATTAAGTATAATAGGGGGTTCGTTGAATCTCTTGAGATAATTGGCGCCTATTGTGGGGTGATTGCCTTCGACTTCGTGGTCAATGGCTTTGCCGATATCGTGCAATAATCCCGCTCGCCTTGCTATTGAGCCGTCCAGGCCGAGCTCGTCGGCCATGACCTGAGACAGGAAAGATACCTCGATACTATGACGCAGAACATTTTGACCGTAACTTGTCCTGTAGCTCAGGGCGCCGAGCAAGCTAAGCACCTTATTGCTCAAACCTCTTACGTTGGTTTCGACAACGGCATCTTTGCCGATTTGGAGAAGTTTATGGTTTATATCTTTTTTGGTCTGCGAGACGAGTTCCTCGATTCTTGATGGATGAATTCTGCCGTCCTGTATGAGTCTTTCCATCGACAGGCGGGCAACTTCGCGTCTTACGGGATTAAAACCGCTTACAACCACCATTCCGGGAGTATCGTCCACGATGACATCAACACCCGTAGCTTTTTCGAACGAACGAATATTTCGTCCCTCACGGCCGATGATCCTGCCTTTCATATCGTCATTCGGTATCTCGACGGTTGATACGGTAACTTCACAGGTCTGCTCGGCGGCATAACGTTGAATTGCCGTGCTGATTACCTCCCGGCTTTTTTCTTCAACAGTTTCGGTTGTTTCTTCTATCTTGCGCTGAATCAGGGCTGACATTTCGTGCTCGCACTCATCTTCGAGGCGCTTTAAAAGCAGGTCTTTGGCCTCGGATATATCCATTGAGGTGATCTTGAGCAGTTGATTTTTTTGCTGGGCTATCAAAGAAGTAAGCTGTTTTTCCTGTTGATCGATGTTATGCAGTCTTCGATTTACTTCCTGTTGTTGTTGTTTTAGCGTTTTTTCGCGTTGCTGCATCAATTCAGTCTGGCGATCAATTGTATCCTCACGTTTGGTTAATCTCATTTCCGTTTCGTGTAGTTCGGCACGTATTTTATTAGTTTCGGATGTGACTTCCTCGCGTTTTTTGATGGCCTCTGCGGCGGCATCAATTTGAGCCGATTTAATGATGTTTTCCGCTTCCTTATTAGCTCCGTCAATCTGCCGTTGCATGTCCTGATCGAAGGTTTTGGATTTCGCTTTGGAGATTATTTGGCTGACGATTGCAACTAATGAGCCTCCCAAAAGAAGGCCGATAACAACGGCGCTAATAATTGATATTGGCTCAATCTGCATCAGAATATTCATAGTTACTACCTTTCTATTGCAGTTTTCATAGTTTTATAAAATCCAAGCAAATAGATAGATTGGAGGTCTGCAGGTAAGAAAGTTTCAAAGAAATGGTTGTGAGTTCCGAAATCCTTTTCGCCAACGTGCGAAATCAGCTACATGTAGCCCCAAAAACCATGAATTGTAGTTTTAATGGCGTAAAGAGGTACGTCTTTAACGTTAAATTAGCTGATTTATTAC
This sequence comes from uncultured Pirellulales bacterium, assembly GCA_964570855.1. Lineage (GTDB taxonomy): Bacteria > Planctomycetota > Phycisphaerae > Sedimentisphaerales > Anaerobacaceae > JAFGPS01. The sequence continues at coordinate 31,856 of CAZMZR010000034.1, read as the reverse complement.
TCAATCAATGCTCCCTCGCTGTTAGGCGAACGCTTATTCAAGCAGATTTCGTTTCACTTTTAATTCACTTTTTGATGCTTTGTCATAACCAGCAAAGTAACTTTAATAATGTTTATAACAGGCACAAAAAGTGTCTTTGCAACTTAACTACCTTCCGAGAAAAAACTTGTCAGTCCTTTCTCTGTTTATGCGTCCCTCTTCAAAGTATAATAAAAATCAACGATAATACGGGACAACCCACAATCAAGCTGATTATCCATTGCTTTCTGACTTTTAATAATATGGGATTTTCAGTAATTGGTCAAGAGTAAATCTATTACATTATACGATTTGTTGATTTTGGAGTTCTAAAATGCTCGGTGCGCTGAAAATCCGCATTTGGTTCTTTGGTTGCTGAAATTGTAAATTTGTAAGTGTTTATAATTAAAGATTATAGGTCGATTATGGAGTGTTTGTTACACATTAGCGGCGATTATATGTAATACGAATTGGTTATATTTTATAGGACCAGTTTCAAATAAAATCAGGTTTATTAGATAAATAATCGGTTGCTTTATTTTTTATAAAAATTGTATTTGAACCTATATCAGGAGCCTGGAGGGTGCAAAAAACCACCTTCAGAAAAGAATCATAAGGTTTTCTACGTGCTGTGCTTAAGTGTGTTCTGGCCTGGTAAATTAATCAGCAGATTCCTGGATATAGATGAGAGCCTTTTTCTCTCACGCCTTGCTTTGGGAGAGAAAATATTCCAGGATACCCGTTTTGAAGCTTTAGCATCGTTTTTTTTACCTTTCAAATCTACAGACCAGTTTTCCAGAGCAATCGGTTTGGTGTTAACATAAGCAGCAACCCCCGATGTAGATGTTTGAAGGGATTGCTGGATATTATCTATTTGCGGAGTCCATACGCCGTCAAAAATCCTTGCCACCTCCTTGTGCAAACCTGCCTTATGCTTTGCCATTGTTTATCCTTTCGGATGAATAAGTTTCTTCGCAGTTTGCACTTTGCGAGAATCAACTCGTTTAGTGAGATAAGGTTTGAATTGAAGATGCAGACCCTTAGTCATCTCATCAACCCTTCTCTAAAGTATAATATATAGAATTAACTCAAGGCTGTCAAAAATATTTCGGTCTTTTTTAGTTATTCGTAAAATAAGGCAAAAAAACCAATGGGACGCCCTAACCAGTATAAGAAATAATTCTATTCGGCGGAGAAATTGTTATTATCTGACATCGATAGCTTCAAATCTTGGGATATAACTGTATAACCGTTTTCGAGTTACCTGCAATTATTTGACAGGCTCCAATTTGTATTCGACTAATTCATCTGTTACGGTTTGCCAATCCCATTCAACCACTGCATATACATAATCCACAAGTGTTTTTGCACGAGTGGTCGTGTCTTTGTTTTCAATTTGCAACTGCATGGATTTAAGTTTTTCGCCGGTTGTTACAAGACTTGTTACATCCCAGCAGTCCAGTGATTCGTTTTCCTGGCCTACACGTACCGGGCCGTCTATTGAAATCCAGACCGCGGGTTTTTTAGGCCAGCCGGTACCGATGTTCCATTTCAATTTTCCCGAAGTAAACCTTTCCTGTTCAAAGTGTTCCACGTAAAGAATAACAGATTTTATTTTAGCGCCCGACGGAACGGAAATATCTGATAAATTAAATGATATATATGAGCCGGGATTAATTTCCAGACGGTTGTTATCACTGACCTGAACGATACCGGTTTTGTCGGTTGCCGATAACATATTTCTATTTGAATTGTCATAGCCGTCCGCGATTGTCATTGTGGTTATCTTGGGCGGAGTCGGATTGATTTCGATCCTGAACGACTGAGTATCTGTATTTGGTATTGCATTGCTGTCCGCGACCACGACAACCACCTCGTTCGGTTCTGCAATCATACTTGTTGGTAACCATCGTATTAAACCTGTTGATGGATTTATAGTCATGCCTTCCGGTTTGGATGCCAGGGAGAAGGTTAGTGTATCTGCCGCATCCTCGTCAACGACATTAACATCATAGGTGTACAGAACTTTTAACATGGCGGTTGTTACAGGTGTTGAAATGATTCGGGGCTTGTCGTTTAACGGTTCGACTGTGACATTAACTACAGCGGTATCGGTTTGATCTTCGCGGTCGCTGATAGTGTATGTGAACTTGTCTGCGCCAAAGAAATTGGCATCGGGCGTATAGCTCAGTGTATTATTGTCGACGTTGATTGAAACTGAGCCGTATTCGCCCTGCGTAACACTGTTAATCATGATCGGCTCATTATCGACTTCTATGTCATTGGCAAGTACCTTGATATTGTCTGCCGGTATATCTTCGAGCGTGGTCACATTGTCATCATTGGCTGTCGGCGGGTCGTTGACCGGGTTAACTGTGATTAATACGGCTTCGGTTTCGCTGTCTGTCGTACCATCGTTCACTTTAAAAGTGAAGCTGTCCAGCCAGTTGAAATTAGTTTCAGGAGTATAGGTCAGCTTTGGCGCTGTTCCACTGAGAGTTCCGTGAGACGGTTTTCTGACAATACTGTAATTCAATGTATCTCCATCCGGATCATCGCCCTCAAGAGCAATCGTTATGGAAGTATCTTCATCTAATGTAATGCTTCCGGGTTTGGCGGTCGGTGGGTCGTCAACGGCAGTTACTTCAATGGAGAAATTCGCAGCAGCGCTGTCTGTAGTACCGTCGTTAGCTTTGAAGCTGAAACTGTCGGAACCGTAGTAATCGGCATCGGGGGTGTAGATTCTCTCCGGCTCTGTTTTGCTCAGGCTGCCGTGGGAGGGATTTATTGCTACACTGTATATCAGTGAGTCTCCGTCCGGGTCGGTGCCTGTTAATGTTATCGGTATCGGTGTATCTTCCTCGGTTGTTATACTGCCGGAAATTGCGGTTGGGGGGTCGTTGGCAGGCGTCACGGTTATTGACACCTCTGCGACAAAACTATCCGCTTTATCATCGTTGACCTGGAAGGCAAAGCTGTCGGGTCCGTTGAAATTTTCATGCGGTGTGTAGGTAAGATTCGGCGCGGTCCCACTTAGATTTCCGTGTAACGGGTCTTTTGTTACGGTATAATTCAGTGTATCTCCATCCGGGTCATTTGCCATTAAATTAACTACTACGGGTGTATCTTCAGTTGTTTTGACAGATTGAGCATCTGCTACGGGAGGATTGTTCGGAGTAATATCGATGGCTACTGTTGCCGGTTTGCTGTCAAGTTCGCCGTCATTCAATATAAATGTGAAAAAGTCTGAGCCTATAAAGCCCGGCTGGGGTGTATAAACGAGCTTTCCGTTTTTATTGAAGTCTTGCACAAGGCTGAGTTTGCCGTGTTTCGGTTCGGTGCGAACGGTAAACGTATATATCCGACTATCCGAATCATTTCCTGTTAAGGTTATAGGCAGAGACTTTTCCGTTTTTGTCGTTGCAGACTGTGAAGTTGCGACCGGAGGGTCATTGACTGCTTTTATCGTGATCGATACTTTACTTGTTTCGCTATCCAGTTTGCCGTCGTTGACCATAAAGGTAAAACTATCTGTGCCGTTATAATTCGGTGCCGGTGTGTAAGTCAGTTCCGGCGCGGTCCCGCTGAGGGTTCCGTATGAAGGTTCTGTTATCACTCTATAAGATAATCGGTCTCTGTCCGGGTCTTTTGCCTTCAGGGTAATCGTCGCAGGTATGTCCTCATCGACGGTAGCTATAATGGATTCGGCCGCAGGAGGATTGTTTATTATAATGTTCGCTATGACTATAGTTGCAATCGGCAGGAGAATTAGCAATAATAAAAACAGGGCAAAATTTCTCACAGGCTTCAGATCGGAGTTCTCATCGGGTTCGGTGGTTTGGACTTTTCGTTCAAATGGAACTATCTTCTGAGCCTGGGGAGAATCAGCAGCAGTATCTTGTACGGCGGACTGAGTTTTTTCGTTTATTGCCGATGCTTTTTTTAACTTTTTAGCCCTCTTTATGGGCATGGGACCCAGAATCTCCTGGGCCAGGGCCATGTATTCTTCGGCCCCTTTGCTTTCCGGAGCGTAGCTTAGTATCGGCTCACCTGCACTTGGCGCTTCCGCTAACGTTATGGTCCTGTGAATAACTGTTTCGAAAACCAGTTCTTTAAAGAAATTTCTCATTTGTTGTTCGATTTGATGGCTCAGTGCGGCTCTGTCTTCAACAAATGTTAACAATAATCCAAGGATCTTTATTGGGCGGGGATAGAAACGTTTTCTGGCGGTCTTAACGGTCTCAAGCAGTTGTTTGAGACCTTCCAGGGCATAGTAATGTACTTGAACGGGCACGATAATGTCCGTGCTTGCAACTAGTGCATTGAATGTCAACAGACTTAGCGAAGGCGGGCAGTCTATGATGCACATATCGTATATGTCGTTTACCTTTTTGAGCTGCTCAGACAAGATGTATTCCTTTTGAGGCACCACAGTGAGTTCCAGCTCCGCCTTTGCGAGTCGGATGTTACTTGGCGCAAGATGGAGACCTTCGATCTTGGTATCAATAAGACAATCGGAGATTGAAATGTTCTTATTGGCCAGCGAATGATAAATGGTATTGTCCAGATTCTCAGGATCATAACCGAGTCCGAGTGTGGCGTGGGCCTGTGGATCAAGATCGACCAGTAGCACCCTCTTGCCTATTTGAGCAAAAGCTGTTGCCAGATTTATGGCGGTTGTTGTTTTTCCGCAGCCGCCTTTCTGATTGGTTATTACTATTGTTCTCATTTTTAGTACATCTACTACACTGCCGAAGTATCCGCCATGTGACGGACTTCGCCGGACGGCTAAAGCTCCCAAAGGCCGAACTGAGGCACAGTTCAGTAGCGCAAGCCCTTTAAGATGCCCCGGGGCCGGTCATGCTGTGGATATCGACCTTTTTGCCTTGCTTCTGTTTATTTAAGTCGTTAATACTCACCATTTTTGTGTTATCGGAAGTCCGCTCAGAATTACTTTTTTATGAAAGCTTTTGTATATTGTTGTGTTGGGAATTTTCTTGATAACTACTATTGCTATGTTGCGTATTACGGTTTTTCGCCGCACCGGGGACTATAAATGCAGTATCGTACATTTTTTAACAGCCTGGTCTGCGTGGTCTACCAGGAGACCAGTTGCACCGGATAACTAAGTTCGGGCTTTTGGGATTGTTACTTTGAGCCCGGTTGTCCCGGAGATAGAGATTAAAAATTTTGCGGTTGAATACTTTTATCGAACCTTGTCCGTCGGCGGGCTGGTTAGTGAATAAATGATTTTAGGACCAAAATCGGCGTAGATTGCTGTTTCAAAGTGATGTATCATAATGATAAATGCGGCCATGTTCATTGTATGTGGTTCGTGATCTATAAACGATAGACTGGTAACAACGAACATAATCAAAGGTAAGAAGATGCGAATCGAACACATTGCAATTAATGTTTATGATCCTGTAGCTATGGCAAAATGGTACTGTGAGAATCTTGGAATGAAAATCGTCCGCAAAGGTCCGGCTCCGGCCAATGCACGTTTCATCGGTGACACCGGGGAAAATGTTTTGTTGGAGATATATAATAATCCGCCGGATGATGTGCCCGATTATGCCTCAATGGATCCGCTTTTATTTCATATCGCATTTGTTGTCGATGATTCCGCCGAAGGTCTAAAGGAGATATGCAGGAAGCTGATTGCGGACGGGGCGACGATTGTTAGTGATATCTCGATAACGCCGGATGGGGATGAGTTTGCTGTTCTCCGTGACCCGTGGGGTGTTGCAGTCCAGTTTGTTAAGCGAGCCAAACCGATGCTTTGAATGAAAAGCTTCCGGGTGGACGCTCTCAAACCGGGTTTTTATATGAGCATGTTGCTTTAACAGGTCTGGCCGGTCGTTTCCAGGACGGTCTGCCACAAATGGCCGTTAGGATCGATTTTTTTCCTCTTTAGAATAGTCAGTGACAATGGAATATGAACGAAGTGTTGATTCCAGAATCCGATGACCATATTTGTTTTGCCTGAGATGCCGGCGTGCACGGCGTTTTGTCCGAGCATTAGGCAGAAAGCGGAGTCGTTGGAATCGGCCGGCAGAGAGCGAATCATATAGCTCGGATCGATGTATTTTAAGGCCAGGGGCTTCTGTTTTGCCTGGAAATATTTCCTGATTCGTTCTTTTAGAATCAGGCCGATGTCGTCATGAAGAATATTACCGGAGGCATCTGTCACGACCTCGGAATCGGCGGGTGCGTTCTGGCCCACACCTTCGGCGACTACAATAACGGCATGGTGTTTTCTATCCAGGCGTTTTTCGAGAGCACGCAGGAAGCCGTTTTCTCCCTCCAGTACGAGAGGCTCTTCCGGGATAAGGCAGAAGTTGACGTCGCTGTTGGCCAAAGTGGCGTAAGCGGCGATGAAACCGGAATCCCTGCCCATCAGTTTCACTAATCCAACGCCGTTCCATGCACCTTTTGCTTCGGCGTGGGCGCTGTTGATGGCAAAACGAGTAGCCTCAACTGCGGTCGAAAAACCGAAAGATGTTTCGATACCACATATATCGTTATCAATGGTCTTGGGGATGCCGATTATCGAGATTGCCTGTTGTCTTTTCTTAATGGTGCGGACCAGCTTGTCGGCTCCGCGAAGTGTGCCGTCCCCTCCGATCACAAATAACAGCCCGATTCTATATTTGAGCAGATTGTCCACCATATCGTCTGTGTCCTGCGGACCGCGGGAGGAGCTTAAGATATCTCCGCCCTTAAGGTGAATTTCATCGACTATCTCCGGCGTTAACCGTATAGGTGGCTGCGGTGCATTCGATGACATGCCCGCATAGCCGTATCTGAATCCGAAAACATTTGTCACGCCATACTGCCAGAAGAGGCTCAGCGTGATGGTTCGTATTACGTCGTTCAGGCCGGGACACAATCCGCCGCAGGTGACGATGCCGCAGTTTAGGGTTTTGGGCTCGAAATAAATTTTTCGACGCGGGCCTGCCTGCTCGAGCATTGGGATATTACCCGGCGAATCTTTGTACATTAGAAGATTCCTGGAATGCGAGTACAGAAGAATCTTTTCGTCGTCGGTAAAATGGCTCCTACCTCGACATAAGGGAGAATCTATCGTCGCCGGCCCAAGGTTATCGATGGTAAGATCAGGTAATTCATCCGGCCTGAGAAAGTATGCATCCATTTATATTATTCTCCAGAGACAGGTATTTAATATTTGGTTCATACTCGTAAGTTTGTCGGTCATAGTCTATGAACAATCCCGATTTATCGGGATGAACAATGAACCTGATAAAAAACTCTTTTTGAATTATCGCCGATTAAGAGTTGATTTGTCAAAAAGTTTTTGCTACCAATATGAATTGCCCGTATGTACAACGAAATTCTTTAAGGGAGTTGTCTATAAACAAAAATCCGGCCCCGGTTGGATGGGGCTCCCGTTTCTTCTGTTCAGCAGAAGATAAGAAGGTAATCGGTATCGGTTACAATCAATCCGGGGCCGGCTGTTATTTGCACGTTCCTGAGTAATGTTATCTCACTTTACATCTTTATTTTCCTTGAAACCTTCCATAGAGGTGTTTAATTCTTTACGTATTTGTTCAAGTTTTTCCTTCGGAATATCAATTTGTTCCTGTGTCTCGGGAGTATTTTCACCGGCGTCATTTATTACATAAGGGGTGATAAACACAAGCAATTCGTTGTTGGCAATAGTTTTTTCCTCGTGGCTGAAAAGAGCTCCCAACAAAGGTATATCACTCAATCCCGGGATTCCCCGTTTGATAACAGAATCTTGCTGAAAGAGAATTCCGCCGAGCATAAGTGTCTCTCCGTCACCTATAATCATGTTAGTTTGAGTTTCCATCTCTGTTCTGACCGGCTGACCATTTTCTTCCTCCGTACTGAGCTGCGAGATGATAATATTGATAATCATGTCCACGTCTTTAGTGGGAGTAATACTCGGTCGAACCGCCAAATTCATCCCGACTCTTTGAAATTCGAAATTCTGTGTCGAAGTTCCGGTGCCCGTTGTTGCCGCTGTGTAGAATGCAACCCTGTCGCCCTTGAAAAAGCTGGCTTCTTCGTTATCTTCCGTCCACAACGTCTGTTGGTTGAGAATTTTTGCATTGACTTTCTTTTGCAGGAAATCAAGTAGCCCATAGACATTCGCTGTAATCGTATTTTCAACTTGTGTTCCCTGGTTGCCCCCGGCGCCAAATACAACTGCTCCATGCCTGTCTAATTGTTCGAAGGCATTCAAAGCAAGTATTGAGTTTTCTTCGAGAGCGCCGAAAGCACTCGTATTCGAGGCCAGTTGAACTCCGAGTGAGCTTAGATCTTTATGGTCAACTTCCATAATGACCGCTTTTATCATTACCTGTTTACCCGGTACGTCGAGCGTGGCGATCAAATTTTCTATATTCGGTAAAAACTCCGGAGGAGAAAGAACAAGAATTGACTTGGTGCGAGATTCCGGTACGAAGCGTATCTTGCCGATGACATTGCTTATCGGCCTTTCAGTATCTGTTGTTCTACGAGCACCGGCCGAGGACCACCAGGGAGTGTATCCGTCCTGGCTGGTATCACTTTCCTCACTGCTCGAATCATCCATTGAGTACTGGCTAAGGCCGGTGGCGCTACGAAGTATCTCAACCGTCGAGCCCGCCTCGCAGAACATTGCATTAAGTATTTCGCAGAGTCTTTCCGGGTCCGCAAACTTGAGCGTTACGACAGTCGGCACTTCGGCCATCTCCTCTTTATCAAGTTCACGAACCAGCGCCTCAACAACATCGTATGCCTCGGCAATTTTGCTTATTACTATAATCTTTTTCGTGCCGGGGACATCTTCAAAGGTCAATTGTCCGTAAAGCGGACCTATGATTTTTTGCTTGTCATCCTGGGAGCCGTAATAAAAATCGTAATACGACATGCTTCTTTGGGCTTCTTCGCTGAAAAGTGTCGTTAATAAACTGGCCATCTGCGCCGGATCGACATTTCTAAGCTCGATTATTCTTGGCTTGAGCGACTCGACATCGATGGGGACGTCCCATTCCACTATTTGTTTCCTGATTTTTACCATATTCTCGGCGGATGCAATAACCGTGACCTGTCTGAGCGCAATATATGATATTACCTTCACCGTATCGCTCGACATTGTGGAGCTGCCCACGCCGCGGTAGATATAATAATAGCTTCTATAGTTGCTTCCGCTGCTGCTTGCTTCACCGTAAAGTTCGTCTAAATTCGTCTTGATCTGGTCCGGATCGGCATATTTCAATCTGAAATGTTCCGTCTCGAACTGGCCCGTCGGAATATCGACCTCTATAATTAGTTTCTTAACCATCTCACGCAGGTCTTCTCTGCCAAAGACCATAATCTGTCTTGCCTGCGCGAGGGGCTGAACAAGAATACTCTTTGTGATTTCCTGCCCGGGCATCTGCGTCAGCATATTATTGATGCGCTGTGCTACTTCGCTGACGTCCACGTACTTGACCGTGATTGCTTCGTATTCTTTTTCAATAGCCTCTTTTTGGTCGAGTTTTATAATCCATTCTTCGATTTGTTTCATAGTTTCAGCCGGCGCCCTTGCAATAATCCATTTACGCTGTGGCAGCGGGATGAGCACTACCGGTGTATCGCTGACGCCGATCACAGAACTCGATGTTGTAACTCTGAGATTACCTCCAGACGATGTGTTGCCTGTGCGAATGTTGCTTGTGTTTCGAGAACTGGTTCGGCTGGCGCTCGTATTTCGGCCGGTATTCCGTGAACTTCCTGTTGCCGATGCATCTTCGCTTAAAAGTATCCTGATTAATTGAACAATCTCCGAGGGATCGCCGTAACGAATTTCAAATATCTGGGGAACCGTCTGTTCGGCTTCGGGCACATCAAAGGTATTGATAATTCCCCTGATACGGATTAGATTCTCGACCGTATCAATTACTAACAGGGTTCGGGTACTCTCCTCGGCACTTATATACCCGCTTTCGCCCAGCAAAGGCTCAATGATCTGAGCCATCTGAGAAGGGCTGTAGTTTTTTAATTTGAAGAATTTTTGAACGGTTTGATTTTTGTTTTCAAAGCTTTCAAGCGGGGCGTCGGAAGCTAATATTGTACGAAGCGGCACGTCGAGTTTCGAGATCCACTGGCGGATTATCTCCATATCTTCAGCCGTTGCTTTTGCAATTATCCAGTTGTTCCTTGGCTCTGCGATGAGAACAGGTTGTGTTCGGGCGGTTCCAACCATGACCGTAGTTGCCGTACCGCCGCCGCTACTACCGGAGCCGGATCTTCTGTTTGAAGAACTGTTACGGTCGGGCCTTCCCGGAGATTCCTGTGGCGGGTTTGGACGGCCTTGCTGTGTGGATCCTCTTGTATTCCTGTTAGACGAACCACCCCTGATGTTTATGCTACTGGTATTACCGGTAATGCGGCTGTCGGCCAAAAGAGACTGTAAAATCTCAATTATCTCTGAAGGACTGCTATGGCGAATTTCGAATATCTCTTCCATCATTTTCTCAGACGCAATCACATCGAACTGTTCAATAATCAGAGCAATACCCATCAGATTCTTAACCGTGTCAATGATAAGTAAACTGCCGGTTTCCTCGTCCGCGCTTATATAACCGTACTCACCCATCAACGGAAGTAGAATCTGTCCCATCTGTGAGGGGCTGTAGTTCTTTAGATTGAAGAATTTTTGAACCACCTGATCTTTATTTTCAATCATTGCAAGTGGGTAATCGGCCGCTATTATTGGTACCTCGCCAAGTCTTGAGTCCGTGAGCGGCTCAATGTAAATTACGTCTTCGGTGTGTTTGGCAACGAAACCTTTTATACGAAGGGCACTGTATATCAGAGAAAGCGCTTTACTTCTTGGCACCCTCTTCGGTGCGTATATGGTCACTTTTGTTTTCATTGCGTCATCGGTAGGAATAATCACCTTACCGGTCCATTCGGTAAGTGTCTGTATAATCTTCTTCATATCCGTGTTGTTCAGGTTGACGGCTACTAATGGATCATTAGGATCTCCGGGTTCATTGGGCTCGGTGGTCCGACGCGATTGCGCCAGAGTATCTTCTCTTTCGGGCGCGTTCGGTTCGGAAGCTATCTGAGGCTCATTCGAGTCAACCTGACTTTCGGTTTGGCCGGGCCGGCCGGATTCGGTGGATAACCGGGTTTGATCTGTTGTTTCTGTTGGTTGAGGTACCGATGGGTGGAAACCTACCCTCCAGATAATTAGAATTGACGCAATGCCCACTGCTATCGATATTATTGATTTTGATCGTTCCATATAAATCACCTCATTCTGAATCGTTATCTCCGAGATTGGGATCGGATGTGTCACCTGTTCTGTCGTCCCCTTGTCTTCGCCCGTCTCGTTCTCTGCGAAATTGGGCTCTTTCTTCCTCGGTCATATTATTAAATCTTTCCATTCTTTGCCGTCTTCGTTCTTCCATTGCTGCTCTTTCTTCTTCTGAAAGATTTTCGAATCCCATGCCCCCACCAGGGCCTCTTCTTCCAGATCTTCCGCGCATTTGAGACATTTCTTCCTCAGACATATTCTCAAAACGTCTTCTCCTGTCCGTTTCTCCATCTTGTGGTTCGCCTCCGGGCCTTTCTCTGCCTGAAAACCCGCGTTCCGGCCCGCCAGCCTCATCAGAACCGGCAGGAGGCATCGCTCCTCTCTGTGGTGATGTTTGAGCCGCGGTGTTTTGTTTTTCTGTTTCATCGGATTTGGATTGATTGCCGACGTTTCTGAACCTGAATTGTCTTATACCAAGACCAATTCCATAGGAAGCGAGAAGCACTGCGATACATACCAAAACGAACGTTGTTGTTGTTCCTGACCGTCTCATTTTTATTGACCTCATTTAATCATATTACCTTCTTGGTTCATCACTACCTTCGCCGCCGGGTCTACCGCCGAAGAAACCTCTGCCGCCGGGGGCTCTGTTACCGCCGAATCGCTGACGCATTTCGTTTCTTAATCGTTCTCTTTCAGCGTCACTCATACTCATCCAGTTTTGCCTCATGTTTTGGAAGGGTTGTTCTCTCATTCCGGGTCTTCCCTGCATCGAAGTTGGTTGTGAACCGACAACAACCATATCGGGATTTTCCCGGGAGGCGCCACCTGCTGATGCGGTTTCTCTTTCGGACTGCTGAGGTTCGGGAGTCGAAGCATCGATAGGACGGAAAGTGTTCTGCCTTCCGTCCCATTCTATAAGAACGTGGGAAGGTTCGATGGCTACAATTTTCGCATCCTGAAACATCTGGCCTTCTTTGTACCATTTATCGCTGTTGTTTATCAGCACTTGATCGCCGAATATAGCGCGTACTTCCTTTACGGGATTCTCCTTTTGGGCCGGCGGGGCGAAAAGGTTGTTTTTGGTTAAACTTTCTGCGATAGTTTGGTCTTTGGTAAAATATTGTTCTACGTCATGGGCTTCCGTGTTTATGTTTTCAAGAGCGGTTTTAACCACATTTTCCGCCCGTGCCGAGACTGCAAAGAAATCTATCACCTGATAAATTGTCAAAACTATCATCAACGCCGCGGCTCCAAGCAGAGCGATTGAAATCAGTTCCTGCTTTTGTTTTAGATAATCAAGTTTCATAATCCACCCTTCTTACTTTACTAAAGTTGATACTGTCAGATCGAAATCAACTTGATTCTTATTTTTGGCGTTCTTTTTAATGCGCATCTCTTCGATCCCGACCAGATAAGGATTATTTTTCAGGTCGGCGAGTAAATTAAGTATTTGTTCGAAACTGCACTTACCACTGCATTTCAGGCGTAACAGCTCATACCCGGCCTCCGGAGATTTCCCCCCCGGCACCTCCTGAATCGGCTGGCTGTTGATCCGGGCGTTCATGAGTTGTTCGTTGAGCCGATCTCGGAACAGAAACCTCTGGGTTTCTTTTTCGACCGGCATCTCGAATACGGGCACAATTGATGTCAGTCCGCTGCGCTTGGCTTTGTCCAGATCGATATTGTCAAGTTTACTCTCCAGTTGACTGGACAATTGCTTTGCCTGGTTCCAGCGATCGTGCCCCTCTAATGCAAATAAAAATATCAGAATTGCCGCTACGCCTATTGCACCCATTTTTAGTGCCCGGATATCTTTTTGATTTAATTTGCTTATCATTGTCTCTTGTTTTCTATTTTGTAAAATTCTTGTAGTGGAAAGTTATTGTAAATTTGATTCCTCTGTTTCTTTCGCCGCCGGGAGCGCCTGCGTTTGTTGTGTTTTGGGTGGCGGATGGTTTTACATCTTTTATGTCCGCTTTTTCTTCCAGGTTTTTCTCGAAACTGTAAAATAGGTCGTTATTGGAGGCCTGACCTGTGATTGTGACGGGCTGGCCTTTCTTAAAGTGAAAACTTTCGAGCTGAATGGCGTTGTTCCGACCTGGTCTGTTTCTTTGAGACCTCTGATTACTTTGGCCGCATGATGTTATTTCATTTAACAGATCAAGAAGGTCCGGTCTTTGTTGGGCGATTACCTTTTTTAATTTTTGCCGCTCCATAAGCATATTGATATCCGCTTCCGCACCGGATGCCTTTATATGTTCTTCTATTGCATCCGGCCTGGCTATGGCGACGGCGTAGGAAATGATGACGAACAACGCCAGTATAACCGCCGTAATTGTGTACGCTACCTTTGGTGAATACAGCCAGTGTTGTGGTTTTTCTTTGCCGGCGGGATTGTACACGTGCTCAAAAAGATTAAGTTTATCCGTATCGATATCAATCGCTATTAGCGCCAGACCTATTTGTACACGGTATTTGTAAATATCCTCGGCGCCAAGTTTGATTTGAGCTGATTGTTTTGCCGGTTTCGGTGACGCCGCCTGTGCGTTAAGACCCGCCGACTTCAGAGCGGAAATAAAGCTGACAAAAGCGGCGCTGCCGTCCGAGAGCACGATTACCGGCAGTTCTTTCGTTCGTTCATGGCTAAACAAATCCACTACGCTTCTGATGTCCTGGATATATCGCTCTGTTGTTTCTGTCTGTTCTTCCGGGACACTATCTTCGAAATCTTTTATTCCCATATCCAGGGTTACGGAGTTACTCAATTGTCCGTCTTCTATAAGACAGGCCTGTGTGTTCCGGGCCGCGGCGTTGATGATGACTGCGTCTTTTTTGCTTTTGGAAAAGAGCGTTTTCCATGTCTTGATAACCGCCTCGCAGTCTAAAAGTATGTGTGCAGGTTGAATACCCCTGACCTTATCCACAAACGCCTGCACATTCTGCTTTCTTGATGCGGCCATAGTTACGGCTACCTGTCCATTGTTTATCCGGTCGGTTCTCCATGCAAACTCCATTTGCTCGACGGGTAATGGTAATCTGCTCTCGGCCTGCAATTTCACTATTGCTTCGATTTCTTTCTTTTCAACCGCAGGTGTATTCAGGCGGTAAAATGCCGTTCCCGCAGAATCGAAACCTATCACGACAATTTTTTCTCCGTTGTCGTCGAACTGTGCATGTTCTTTTGGACCGGTGGACAAACCGCATTCTGCGGCAAACGCCTGCCAGTTCGTTTCGCCTGTTGCACTGCTTTTAGTCCAGAGGACCTCGAAAGCACCATTGTGTTCTCTGAGTTCCACCGCCCTTAGCTCATCATCCGTTTTTGCTATTGCAATCACAGACTGTTGTTTTTGACTGTCGTGTTCGTTAGCGTTCATTAATTACTCGCTCCCTGATACCAGTAGAGTATTTTGCATGGGCTTGTGCTTCTGTCCACCACCGCTTCTGTCTGCAGGATTGTTCCATAAGGTCCGTTTCTGTCGGCTGTAGCAATACAGCGAATGGTAAAAACATTCGATGTTATGGTTACATAATCCTGAATCATTTGTAAATCATTGCTGCTGATTATGCCTGCATCGACGAGTTCGGAAGTGTCTTCTATACCGTACATCAAAGTGTCGCGGTACTGTATGATTGCCTGGGCGGTGCGTAAAGCTTCGTCTCCGCCACCCAGTAGAGCGGCCAGAACTATTTCTGAAGCTGTATTGACATTTACTTTAGTTGTCGTTTGTTGTGTGCCTGTGTTTGTTTGCCCGGTGGACTGGGAAGTCTGTCCTGATGTTCCTGTGGTTTGGCCGGATGTCCCGGTATTTTGGCCGGATGTCCCGGTATTTTGGCCGGACGTCCCGGTGTTTTGTCCGGACGTCCCAGAAGTTTGCCCTGTACCGGTGTTTGTTTGTCCGGCAGACTGGTTTGTTTGTCCTCTTGTTCCGGTAGATTGTCCGGATGTCCCCGTGTTTTGTCCGGACGTCCCGGAAGTTTGGCTTGTGCCGGTGTTTGTTTGTCCGGTGGACTGGGAATTTTGTCCTGTTGTTCCGGTGTTTTGTCCTGTTGTTCCGGTGTTTTGGCCTGAGCCTGTCGTCGTTTGGCCTGTATTGGTCCCGCCGCTGTCATCCGTATAACAAGTCAGGTATCCGGCCCATCCCAGGTCCAACTGATCATCTCCGTTGTCGGAAGGCGGAGTTACGTTACCATCCATTTCGTTATAGTCCAAACGACCATTCAGGTTGGTGTCTTCCCCGTAAAACAGCTCCTTGGTGACACCTCTGACTAAGAGCAGTTCGCGTATTGTCCTGAATGAGCCGTTTCGTGCAAGATATGCATAAGGCAGATTTTCATAATACCCGCCTTCCACGCCGACTTCGCTCGGCATCTCATCGCTGTCACGCCAGTCAATTATCGCATCTGCGATTTCCTCCATCATATATGGCAATCCCAAAAGCTGCTCCCTTGTAGCGGTGTTTATATTTAACTTGCTCGCTTCATCAATCACCTGGACAGTAAACCAGCACCTTTCGAGGGCGATGTCATTGAAATCCAAGGAGTTGTCACTCCAGAGGTCTGTCAGGCAATCGGTTTCTCTCTCGTCTTCATTTAAGATCGCTACAGCTTTCTCAATGCCGGCACGGGCGGCCCATTTGCATCTAATCGATTCCATCCTGGCCAGGCATACTTTCGAGTCGAGCTTGCTTTTTCGCCCGAGGACGGCAACAATCACCGTGAGCACTACTACTATCCAGAGCACCGCTATAAGAATCAGCCCTTTTTTGTCGCTGTCGGTAACCATTTTTCTCAGTTCAGTTTTCACACTCAAATTCTTAAAATTTTATATGCGGCTGTTTTTTTTATTCACTGTTTTCGAGAGCCTCGGTCGTACTCGCTACGGACCTGGCGAGGTTCACAATAAAAGATTCTGTTACCGGGATTCCACGGCTTTGCAGATACGAAGCTATATTAACCTCAATCATATCCGGCAGCGCCGCCATATCTTCCGGCCATTCGTCGTACCAGTCTTCTCCGTCGAAGTAGCGAATTTCAAAAAGGTCGATGTTCTCTGCAATTGTCGTCAGAATTCCGCCCGGCTCGAATTCATCGTTGGGATTCGGCCAAACCCGCCTCATAAGCGACGATGTCTCTTCGTTTTTAATAAGGTAATATTGCACCTCATATATGTCACCTTCCGGCTCATTGGCTCTGGCTTTTGTCCTGTTATTTGTGTAAAAAATGAGATCGCTGGTGCTGTAATCCGTCAGGTTTTCGATAGTCCCGATCAATTTTGTGTTTTCGATATTCTCATCACGGTAAATATTAACAAGGTCTCTTGCGATCATATTCGAAGCGAATCTTACCTCGGATGCGGCGTTTATATTGATGTCCACCTGCTCATTGCTGGTAATCACGGCCTTAAGCGTTCCGACCGCTACTAATGAAATGAATGCCCCTATAGTGGAGGCTACCATCACTTCTACCAACGTAAATCCGGTTTTCTTTGAGTACATATTTTTCTTGTCACTATTGAGCTGTATCGGTACCGGTTTCTGTTCCGGTCTGGGCGTACAAGCTGACCCCGTCCAGCATGGTTTCTACTGTAACATTGTACGGACGGTTATGCTCAAGCCAGCTCACGGTTATCGTTACCAGATAAAGACTATCGATGTCCTCGTATTGTATTGCAACTTTCCATGTATATCCCGGAGCATAGTCTTCGAAGCTTCCTTCCGTTTGTCCTATTGCTATGAATTCGTCGATTCCGACATAGTCAATCAAACTGAGTTGCCTGTCGATTAATGTCAAAGCCGTTTCATATCGTCTGTTAAGTCTCGTACCGGTAAGGGACCTCGAGCAGATCGCGCCTATCGTTAATACGGCCCCACACAGGATGGTGCTGGCAACGATAGTTTCGATCAGCGTAAAACCTTGTTTACTTTTTACCCGACTCATAATTCCGCGTCCAAATCTACGGTACTGTATTTCACATTTTCAATCGTTCCGAAAGTCAGCTTTGCTTTGCCGGTCGCCGCGTTAATACTCATGGTATAATGCGTTTTTTCATTACCAACCTGGACTACGGCGGATTGTGCCGTGCCGTCGGGCAGGAAAACTATTGTTGATAAATCTTCGGTCCAGGCAGTTGTTTCCGAGCTGATCGGTGTGATTTGCACATCTTCGAATCTTATATAATCTTCAAATATTACAGGCTTGCAGTAAGGGTCATGTACAATTACATCATCGGTCTGCCCGGTTTGTTCATCTAATAGTGTTGTCACTAAGTAAAATTCATTATTAAGTAAATCTAAACATAACGTATATCGCCTTTGCTGCTCGATAGCCATCATTCTGGCATACTTGGCGGTTAAAAGTAAATTGCTTGCGGCTTTGTCCACCTTCAGTCTGTCATACGTTCCAAACAACATGCCGCCGCCGAGGCTCGCCACAAGCGATATGATGGCTACTACGACCAGTAACTCTATAAGCGTAAAGCCGCGTTGTTTTGTTTTGTTGTTTAATTGTAGTTTTGGTTTCGGCATTTCAATTAACTTATCTGATAAGATCGTCGGTTAAATTATAAAATCAACGAGCGATATATTCCGAACTTTCAATCATTATATATATCTGCGTTTTCGCCTTCACCGCCCGCTGCACCGTCGGCTCCATAGCTGATCAAATCGTAACTGCCTGGATTGATAGAACCTTCGGGAACATAGATGTATGGATTGTCCCACGGATCGAGCAACTGGCTGTTTTTCAAATATGGGCCGTTCCATACGTCTTCAAGCCCTGAGGGGCATGTAATCAATTCCTCAAGTGAACCTGGATATTGCCCGGTATTTAGAAAGAATGCATCTATTGCAGTTTCGATAGGTGTCATCTTGGGCTTTGCCAGCTTTACCTTGGTGCCACCGACCTGCTTTAGCAATCTCGGTGCTACAATTCCCGCAAGTAGTGATATGATCATGACTACAACGAGTAATTCTACAAGCGTAAATGCCTTTCTGTTTTTGTTTTTCTTACACCTCATTTTAACACCTTTCTTATTTGCCGTTTTTATCAAATATTTCTCGTACATCATGGCCCGGAACGATAACGAGGATATCGTATTATTAAAATGCTCCGCCACTGAGCGTCATCATCACGATAGGCAGCAGTGTTGCAGCTATTATAAAACCTATCACCAGGGCCAGGAGCAATATCAGCAGTGCCGGGAAAATTGCCATGAACCTGTTTAACGCTGCATCGGCCTCTGAATCGAATGTTTCAGCGGCATTGAGCAGCATTTCGTCCAGTTTTCCCGTTTCCTCACCTATCGAAGTAATCTGTACGAGCAGTGGCGGAAAATATCCCGATTCGCCCAAAGGTTCGGCCAGCGATTCGCCGCGTTTGACCTTTTCGGCCACGGTATCGATTTCCCTGCCTAATAACTCGTTACCCAGGGTGTCACGAACTACGGACAGTGCTTCCAGAATAGTAACTCCTCCTCTGGTCAAAGATCCGAGCGTTCGTGCGAACCTGCCCACGGCTATCGTTCGTAAAACCGAACCTAATATGGGTATTCTCAGCTTGAAAGTGTCCCATTTAAGCCTGCCTTTGCTCCTGGTCCATCTGAAAAAGTAAAACAAACCCGCTCCTATCATAATTAGAACAAACCATCCTGTTGCTGTTGTAAGAAGGGCTTTTGTAAAATCACTCATGCCTAACAGGATTCTGGTTGGCAGGGGTAATAATGCACCGGTTTCACTGATAGTTCCTAATATTGTTGGCAATATCCATGTGATTATTACTACCACCGATAGAAGTCCGACGCCCAAGACAAAAATGGGATATGCCGAAGCGTTTTTCATGTTTGTTTTTATTTTTTCGTCTCTTGTTAATATGCCGGACAACTGAGCGGATGTTTGATCGAGAATTCCACCTGTCTCGCCGACTCTTATCATTGACAGATACAAGGGGCTGAAAACCTTTTCATGTTTTTCCATCGCCTCAGAAAGTGATTTGCCCGAGCTGACCTGGTCGATAAGGTCTGCGAGCAATTCCTTCATGCCGGCTTTGTGCTGCTGCTGATGGATAAGCTCAAGTCCGTTCAGCAGCGGAAGCCCCGCCTGCAAAGCCGTGCTCAACTGGGATGTTATAGCTAAAATATCTTTGCTACCGACCTTTCGTACTCCGAACTTCAGGAATTTTCCCAAGTCAAAGCCGTCCAATAGGCCGCTGTCGGCGTACGATAATCGAGTCTTTTCGTTCAATTCTATTACATAATGACCCTTATCTGTTAAGGCAACGACGGCGCTTTTACGATCGACCGCTTCTACCAATCCGGTGATGTGTTCACCGCCCTTATCGACTGCTTTGTAAGAAAACTCGCCCACTTTTAGTTTCTTTTATCCTGTGTGTCCCGAATTATCCGGGATACTTACATATGCTTTACTCTTCATCCTCACTTATACTTTTAGCCACCCTAAACACCTCTTCAATAGTTGTGACACCTTGTAACACCAAATTCATGCCGCTGTGCATCATACTTATATGGTCTTTTGGCGCTGCTTTTATGATCTGGTCGGTTGTGGACTTTTGCGATATCAGTTCCCGCAGTTTAGTAGTCATTCTGAGCAATTCAAATATACCTTTTCGTCCCGCCATTCCGGTCTTGCCGCATTCGTGGCAACCCTTGCCACGATAAAATAAAGTCTTGGGACTGATTTCTATTGAGCCGTTGATGCTCTTGAGTATGCTTTCTTCCGGTTTATAGGGCTCTTTGCATTTCGGACAAATTTTACGAATCAGTCTTTGAGCCAGCACTCCTTCCAGGGAACTGGCTAAAAGAAACGGCTCGACACCCATATCAATCAACCTTGTAATCGCTCCGGGTGCATCGTTCGTATGGAGTGTCGAGAAAACGAGGTGTCCGGTCAGTGCCGCTCGAATTGCTATGTTGGCGGTCTCTGTATCACGTATTTCACCAACCATAACAATATCGGGATCATGACGAAGTATATGCCGCAGGCCCGTGGCGAATGTGAGCCCCCGTTTGGGATTCACCGGCATCTGATTTATACCGTCAAGCTGATATTCTACGGGATCTTCTATTGTTATCATTTTCACTGCCGGTGAGTATATCTTTTGCAGGGCCGCATAAAGTGTAGTTGTCTTGCCGCAGCCGGTTGGTCCGGTAACAAGCACAATACCATGAGTCTTATACAGCAAATGATTGAAGCCTTCCATGCATACAGGATCCATTCCCAGCTCTTCAAGCTCCAGCAATGATGCCGTTTTGTCCAAGAGCCTAAGTACGACCGATTCACCATATACTGTCGGGACGGTCGAGACACGTATATCGACCCTGCCTTTTCTGCCTGTAAATTCGATATGTCCATCCTGAGGTACAAACCGCTCGGCAATGTTCATATCTGCCATAATCTTAATTCGTGAAGTAATTGCCGCACGGAGCCTTTTTGATGATGGTGTTCTTTCCTGGAGAATGCCATCAATTCTGTACTTTATCTTCACTTCGTGCTCAAACGGCTCAATATGGATGTCACTCGCACGGGCATCAATTGCTTCGAGTATTATCAGATTTACAAGATTGACAAGAGACGGTTCTCTGGCCATTTCCTGTAGCTTAGCAGGCGAGAATTCCCCGTTGGTCAGCTCTTCTTCAACTTCAGCCAGTTGTTCGGCCGGTGCAAGATTGTCCATCATTCTTGCCACATTGCTGCCGTAAAATTTCAGAATTGCTTCTTCCATTTCTTTCGGGTCTGCATAATATCGACGGACCGGATAACCGGTCACAAATCGCAGGTCCTCAATGACCTGCAACTGGAATGGATCCGTCATTGCTACAGCTAATAATTGGTTATTACTGTTGTTTTCTGCGTTTTCCCCGGAAAATCGTTTCTCGAACCTCAATGGCAAAATATTGTATTTACTGACTAACTCCGCAGGTACAAGTGAAATGATTTCCTTGCTTACTGTAATATCGTTCAAATCTACCTTATTTATTCCAACCTGGAGTGCAAGTGCTTCATTTAACTGTGCTTGTGTTACATAGCCAAGCTCCAGAACAATTTCTCCGAGGCGTCGATATTCAACCTTTTGCTCAGCGAGAGCAATATTAAGGTTTGACTCGTCTAAAAATGATTTTTCAAGAAGTAATTCACCTAATTTTATCTTTCGACGCAAACCCATTTCGTTCTGATTACCTCAATATATATTAGTTCATATATGACGTTAAGATATTGATAATACTATACTTACACCACATCCTGCCCCGAATAGGCCTTTTAAGTTGCTGCTCCGTGCTCGAGAAAATAAACCACATCTGTTCATTCAGACGCTTGTGAGTAGTGTTTTGTTACAAAAAAACGCCGAATTCCGGCAAAATATCTGATATTCTGCAAAGTCTAAAGCAGGAATATTCGGGCATGCAGAGTTTCAGACTTTTTGCTTTATTACAATCATAACTTATTATTAGACAATACTATAAAGTATATATGAGCGGATTTATAAAAAAAGCTTTTTTTTGCTTTTTTACATTCTTTTTGGGATTAATTGACAACAATAGTACACTTTTTGGAGAAAATTAAAAGATTTGCCGGACAGCCGGTTTCACCTTTTCATTTTTTAGTCTTTTAATACTGGTATTATATGATAAGGCGATACCTGTCAATTTGAGACTGTTTCTAAAAGACATCTCGAAGAGTTTCAAGAATGTATTCCTGGCTGGAGGTTTATTTTGTTTCTGGAACAATATAATCAGCCGGATTGAAGGTCTCGTCGCTTAATTCCATATTTGTAATCTGGGATGGTGTCAGAGCTAACAGACGTTCGCCTGTATCGGCCTCAGAATCCCAAAAGTAATAACACCCGGAAGCATCTTCCAGGTCGGTAGAGCTAAATTGAACGGGCACACACAGTCTCGTTAGATACAAATACTGCTGGCCGCTGAAATAGGTCAAAATGATTTTCTTTTTGTCATTGACTGCCTGGATGAAGACATTATGGTTGGCAAGCATAAGATTTTCACTCCCTGATACATTAAAGAACAAATCCGTTTATAATGCATAACACATTAATCGTTTTTAGCGCATACCACCTTCCTATATATAGGCGTATATGAAACGTGAATTATTGATTAATTTTTCAAAAAAAAATGTAGAATTTTATAAGAAAGCCAGGACCCCGAAAAAGAGCTTGATATTTCTTTTGAGTGTAGATACCGTATTAAATGATAAAATGAGTGGTTCCCCGTAAACAATCCGGTTGCTTAATGATTTGACAAGGATTGATTTTTGTAATTGAAAACTTATAAAAACGAGATTAACAGGAAATGAATTCCGAACAGCTTGAAAAATATACATCTGCGATAACACTTTCAGATATGGAAGTATTCGTATTTCCGGAGTTGATGTATAGTTTGGTTTTAGCCAATATCATGAGCCCGATTATCTGGCAATGGCGCGAGCTGGACTGTTTCAAGAAGCTGGAGGGCAAGAGCAGCTATAAGAAGCTAATGCGGCTCAAGCAGTTCATAATCGATGAGTTCGAGTTCAATCTTGACCTTGAAACATGGGGCCTGACAAGCCAGGCTACGGAGCTTAAGCGGTTTGAGAATTTTATTTCGCCCGATGATGTTACCAGAAGTAACGCTCTGTTCGGTTACCAGGGTGACAAATATTATTTTGACGTGGATATTCGCCGGCATTTCGGACTGGACAGATATAATAGTGACATCATTCCGTACTGGAAGACGGAGACCGTCGAGGCAATGGATGCCTTTCGACTTAAGGAAGGTTATAACAAAGCTGCCGGCGAATGTGTATCGCTTGCCGCTCTGTATGCCGCCGCGGCGTTTATCGTATGCGGGATACCCCTTGAAGATATTTATATGATACTTACACCGCTTCACTCGCAGAATTTCATCGACGTGCAGGACGGTGTTTTGACCAATAACAGAAGGCTTGTTACAAAAACAATGTGGTTCAATGGTACGGCCATTTCTGATAAGGCACAGCGGGCGCTGCGTAATGAAAACGTCACGGTTGTTGCTCATTCCAGCGGGTATATACATTGCCTGTATGAGGATGCGACAATAAACAGACAACGCTATCTGGATTTTTGCAGCAAGCTTGGTTCGTATCTCTCGGCAGAGCTGACTCTTCCTGTTGTTGCGAATTTTCTTCGTTTTAAACAGGATTATCAAAAATACTTCCAGATTTGCCGTGATTGTCATGGGCAACCGCATTTCCTGAAGGCGGAAGTCCTTTTCCATTACGAACACGGCAGCAATTACAGAATAGCCGACACAACATTCGAGAAGTTGCTTGCCGAAGTCTCCGAGGAGGATTTTGTTCCGTATCAGCTTCCCGGCAGAATTCGCTGTGATGAGCTTGACAGATTTCTTGAAAAGATAAAACCCGACCTGAAAAGCAGCGAAGGTAAAACGCTTTTAAGGAAAACTATTGAGAAGATTATACCCGAAGCTGAGAAATTTGTGGATGAGCTGGCTGATTTTGTGTATGTTGAACCGAAGCTGCCTTTTTCGGATAAGAATTTTCCACTTACTAATCCAATTGAAATCTCCCCGGGACAAAGCAGAGAACAGATAATCGACCACCTGCAACAGGCCCGACAAAATAATACCACGGCGGATCTGGCTTTTTATGCGTTTCGGGATATGGAAAGCTGTGACTGGCTCCCATTTATCAAGGCGGCGATAGAACGCAATCCGGTTTCGCTGCAAATGGCCGAGTCAATGACAATCGACCAGGCATATTCGTGGCTTGATAAGATAAATAATCGTTCGATCTATGACGGCGCACGATTGGCGCAACCTGATGAAGTTGCAAATTACGGTATCGGTGACGGACTTGAAAAGGCTTTTTTATTAGCTAATGTTATCCATCGAAAAAATCCGGCGCAGGAAATACGAATAATAGTATCGGGCAAAGATGTGATTGTAAAATCCAGTAAGGAATACCGGTTTGTATCGACTAAGGGGCTTCAAAAGAAAGTACGCATATCGCAAACAGGGGATATAAACGCGGCATAATCGGGGAGATATTGAAAGTCAATAAGATCAATAGCCTGAAGGTAATCCATATGGAGGTGCCTTGTTGCAGTGGTCTTACTCAGATTGCACGGAAAGCGATTTCGAAAAACAAAATTGCAATGCCCTTCGAAGATGTTACAATTGACCTGCAGGGTAATGTCGGCCGGACAGAAATAGTACGGACCTGATACCCGATTATCCGAAATAATTGTCAACCGAGTAAGGAATAGAACATGGCCAAATCCTCAGGAAAAAATCGTACCGGCGGTAGAAAGCAGTCCATATTTACCAGGTCGGTCCACGCCGGCGAACCCAGAAGAAAGTACGCCGATTCGATAACGACCCCGATTATTCAGACTTCGACGTTTACATTTCAAAATTCCAAACATATCGAAGATTACACGAGAAAGGGCAAGGAACATTTCGAATACGGCAGATACGGTAATCCAACGGCGAAAATCGCCGAGAAACGTTTGGCCGACCTCGAAAGCGCCGAAGATTGTGTTGTCTTTACATCGGGAATGAGCGCGATAACAACGACCATTCTGACTTTGGTACAGTCCGGCGACCATATTGTTATCACGGATGACAGCTACAAAAAGACGCTCGAATTCTGCCGTTCGTATCTCAAACAATTCGGTGTCGAATGCACAATTGTCCCGTTCGGGAACTATGAAAATCTCGAAGGAGCGATCAGGAAAAATACGCGTTTTATATTTTCTGAGTCACCGACTAATCCTTATTTGAATATATTTGACCTTATTAAAATTAAAAAGATTGCAGATAAGCACAATGTTCTCACGCTGATAGACAGCACTTTTGCCACTCCGGTCAACCAGAGACCTATCGAGTTCGGGATGGACCTTGTCCTGCAGAGCTGCACGAAATACCTCGCGGGCCATAACGATATTTTGGCGGGCGCCGTACTTGGCAGAGCGGAGCTGGTGGATAAGATAAGGAACCTACACAAGTCGATGGGCGGCCTTATCGATCCTCATTGCTGTTATCTGCTCCTGCGAGGGCTTAAGACATTTCCTTTACGTGTGAAAAGGCAAAACGAAACCGCGTTACAGGTCGCCGAATTCCTCGAAAGTCACCCACGTGTCAAAAAGGTATATTATCCTTTCCTTAAAAACCATCCTCATTATGATGTGGCTAAAGAGCAGATGAGTGGCGGCGGAGGCGTTGTTACATTTGACATCAAAGGCACTATAAATGATGCAAAACGGCTTCTGGACCGCCTGAAGTTATGCTACATCGGGCCAAGCCTCGGCGGCGTTGAAACACTGATCACACATCCGGCATTGGTGAGCTATTACGATTATACGAGAAAAGAACGCTATCAACTGGGCATAACCGATACGCTTTTTCGACTCGCGGTTGGGATAGAAGATGCCGATGACATAATTTATGATCTACAACAGGGGCTGAAGAAATAAAAACACTCAGCTTAAACCGACTTATGGGCGGCTTTTTCTCTTAAACAGGAGGCTGTTCGGTCGAGAGGACCTTTCTAATGAGTTTTATAGACAAACATAATCCATAAAATTTGCGTAGTAAACTATGTGAACTAAGTTTATGGTTAGATAGTCTTTAAGGTTGATTGGCAATGGTTCTTGAATTCGCCAGATCGATAGTCGTGGATTTTTGGGATACGGTAGCTGAAATGTCGCCATACCTGCTGTTCGGTTTCTTTGTGGCGGGCGTTCTTTCAGTATTTGTTTCCCAGAGCCTTGTTGAAAGGCATCTTGGCGGCAGGGGGCTGTGGCCTTTGTTAAAGGCATCCCTTTTTGGAATTCCACTGCCTTTGTGCTCGTGTGGTGTTATTCCTGTTTCGGTGTCACTGCACAAACACGGAGCGAGTAAAGGTTCTACAGTCGCATTTCTGCTTTCTACACCTCAAACCGGAGCGGACAGCATCTTCGTAACGTTGAGTCTTCTTGGTCCGGTCTTTGCTGTTTTCAGACCGGTTGCCGCATTGATTACAGGTGTTATAGGCGGGACTTTGGTTGATATATTCGAACCGGCCGGTGAAGCCGGGAGCCATCCACGGGAAAAATGTACGGATGAATGCTGCAGCAACGAGAATAAGACCGGCAAATTTCGCAGGACTATGAAATACGGTTTTGTCACTTTGCCCCGGGACATCGGCAAGGCAATGCTGGTCGGGCTGGTGATTGCTGCTTTTATTTCCGCTTTGGTTCCGGAAGGCTTTTTCGCCGAATACTTAGGCAAAGGTATATTTGCGATGGTAGTGATGATGTTTTTAGGCATACCGGTTTATGTGTGTGCGACCGCCTCGGTACCTGTCGCCGCTGCGTTAATAATGAAAGGCCTGACGCCGGGTGCGGCTTTGGTCTTTCTTATGACAGGCCCTGCTACGAACGCCGCTTCGTTTATCACCATCTGGAAAGCTATGGGCGGCAGGACGGCGATTATATATCTTTTCACTGTGGCCGGCTGCGCCCTGTTGGGCGGCATCGTTCTTGACTGGTTCGCCTCCGGTATGAACATTGAAATGGTTATGCGGCATGGCTGGATGCTTCCGGGTATTGTCAAGTATGCATCGGCGGTAGTTCTATTGGCCGTAATATGTTTTGCAATATTCAGCAGGAAAAAGCATAAAGAGAGTCACTAAATTATATAGACACAAAGGCACAAAGTTGCAAGTGCCTAAATTGCCTAAAGTTGAAAGTGTCTATAGTTAAAAATTATTCACTTTAGCTCACTTTAGTCACTTATACTATTTTTCAATCATTCTATAAACGTCACCACACCGAAATTTTCCGGTGACCATTTCGGGGAAAGACCGTCACCCCAGTTCATCCGGGCTGCCCGGCCGTTTCCATCGTTGTCGTTTAACTGAATCGACAGTCCAATCTTCGTACCGAGATTTCCATATATACCTATTTCCGTTAGAGGAATTCGCAGCTCATAGATACAGGCGCCATGGTCTGTTTTGACGGCTATATCATATACGGATGAGTCTTTAAACAGGTGCCCTGATTGTCGTCCGCCGCTGTATTGGCTCGGTCTGAAGATTGTATGCGTACCGCTGCCGCCCCCCGGAGCTTCAGAGGATAGATAATAAGCGAAGGACTTCATGTCCGCATCCGGTCCACGATGAGTCGGATCCACACCCAGAATCAAACTGTCGCCTTGAATGAATTCCTCTGCATCTAACCGGTCCGAACCGGTTGTGTAATGCACATCGTCCCGGACCCTGAAAGCTAAATATAGATTAGTATCATCCCACATCAGATAACCGACCGCACTTAGATTTTCCGGAGACCAGGTATAATCCCCGCCCCTTTTAGTTATCTGATTCTTTCCTATTAGTGGGACAGGGCATTTTTTTATCCAGTCGTCGAGGCTGCCGTCGATCTCCGGGGTTACTTTTATCCTGTACGCTTCGGCTGCGTAATCGGTTCCCTCGAAGAGCGTTACACGAATATTGTCCCACATTGCCCGGCCTTTGCCGTTAGCCACCGGTGTAAAGCTGACACGCTCTGTGCCGGTGGGCATTTGCTTACGGCATGTAAACATCTGCCAGTGTGGATTGTTGGATCCACAGGAAAACACTTGCATATCGTATAGCTTTTTCATACTGCCATCGGCAAAATGCTGAGTCATATTCGAGCCTGTCCCCATATTCTCATTGCGTACCCAGGCCGTATAGAGATATGTCTGGCCGCCTCGCAGATTAATTGTTTGGTTGATATATTCCCATCCTGGTGTGTTCTCGAATTTAAGGATGTGCTCACCCAGACCATCGCCTAAGCCTTCTGCGCTAATCCATGTTTTCGTGCTGCCATTGACTCTCCAGCCTTCGGGACCTTTGCCGGTAGCATCGGGACTCTCAAAGTCTCCGTTCGATATAAGGTTGCCTAACGTATCCGGTGATATGACCGATAGCACAACAGGTTTATTGACTTGAGGCAGTTTTTCCCGGTCGAAGCTGAATATTACTCTGGCCGTGTAATCCTTGTCTGAAATGTATGTTGGAATGTCCAGCTCGATTTCCCTGGTTTCCGTTTTTTCCCCATCGAGCTTAAATGGTATCGGCTTGATCGCGGGCCAATCGGCGGCAAGTTCAATATTTATGTTTCCGGATAGCTCTCGATGGTACAGGTTACGAAGTTGCAATGATAGTTTGTTTTTCGTACCTTTGAGCATGTTCAGATGTGGAGTTATTCGCCTTGCCGTTGCTACGCTGGAGGATGTACCGGCGCCTACACGAGAGATATTGATTTGAGGTATAACATAGGCTTTCAAGACATCGAGGTCTATATTTTCGATAAAGCAGGGTAACGGTTTTAATTGCAGTTCCGCCCGGCCGTTGGGTGTCGATAGAGAGCTTTCATTGCCCTGGTAGTCGGTAATAAGCACTTTTTCAGTGCCGACGTCGAGCTTGATATTCTCGCCTTTTTGCTCGTAAGTCGAAGCAACTATAATCGGGTTGCCGTCTTGCTCGAAGAGGTGGAACAGTCCGCCTTTACCGAGTAAAAAAGTTCCCAATGGTTTTGCCCGAACCATTTTGCTTGTAAAAACAGCCAGGGTCGCAGCGACAGGGCGTGGACTGAAGTCGTCAAGGAGATACCCGAAGGCGCCGACCGGAGTTGGTTCGCCTCCGAAGTAAATAATCTTTTCACATTCTGCAGCAAGCTCGTCTGTCCACTGGTCCAGCACCCATTTACATTGCGAGGTGTTTGTAAGTTCTTCGAGCGGCGGTACCGCCCAGGCGTTGAGGCGTTTTGCCGATTCGTTCTCCCATACGGCAACGTTTCTATAGCCGGCGGCATCGAGATCCCGGCGTGCCTCGATGATGCCGTCGCCGTTTTGGTAGTGCACGGGAAGAGCGTCGATATACTTTCCAACACCGGCGGTTAAAACCTGTTTTCTGAAACTTCTCGGGAAAAGTCCTCCGGCTAATATCGTGACTATATTGGGATCGATTGCCTTTGCGGTCTCGGTGCCGATTCTGCAGAATTTTATATAAGTTGCGACCGGGTCTTCGCAGTTACCCGGAGTAATCTCGTTGAGCCATTCCCAGCCGTAGAGTCTGCCCTTAAGTTGAGTAGTGACTTTTTCGACAAATTCGGCCCAAATGTCCCAATCGCAGTCGAACGCCTGAAAATTGACTCTTTGAACTTTTTCCGGGTATGCAAATGACGGTGGCTCGACAATACAGAGCCAGACTTTTATGCCGTATTTGCTTGCATCAACGAG
>CAZMZR010000034.1:0-2192 GCA_964570855.1 uncultured Pirellulales bacterium | reverse complement strand
TGCCGACAAAGCTTCCCTCGCTCCGGACGTGCCAGGGCCAGTTTTCTCCGCCGGCGTCTGCGAAGCCTGCTAAAAGTAACACGGGATTATTCTTTTTAACATGTTCGAGACCTTCGGGAACGGTGAATGTGAAGATATGGCGCCCTCTTCCGGGATTGGTTAACTTAACTTGACGGCTCATACCCCGATAAGGAACGTGGCCCCGCTTGGTTACGTATTTACCGTCGGGATTATCAAGCCAGGGACCTGTGCCCCATATATAAAGTATAGTGGTGCCAAAATGTTCCGATGGGTCAAGGTAGTATTCGACCGGGACGTGCCATATTTGGCCGGAGACAAGTTTTGAACTATCGTTGGAACCATCTATGAAAATCCAGCTTTTATTATAATTACAGGTATCGGTAGTATTGTCGGCGGCGAATACTTGGCAAGACAAATAGAGAGTCAATATAAAGAACATGCTCATTAGATATTTCTGATTGGTAGTTGAACTCATTTTATCTCTCTACAGGTAAAGCGAGACATTCAGCGTTTGTATGCTTTATTTATGACATTGTTCATTATACGGGATTCATTGTAATAACCTCAAGCCCGTCTTGATTTACTCTGATATTTTCAGGACTCCCGCTCCCTGTATTTTTCCCTGTTTGAGCAGGTTCAGGGCCTCATTGGCCTGTTCCAATTCGAATTCCCGGACCTCTGGAATAATCGGTATTTCCGCCGCTAAAGGCAGGAACTCCTCAGCGTCCCTTCGTGTAATATTTGCAACGCTTTTTATCTCTTTTTCCAGCCAGAGATGTGCCGAATAATCCAGCCGGAGCAGTGATTCCTGGTCTTTGCTTTCCTTTCGTATTGCATTAATGACAATCCTTCCGCCCTTTTCCAGTATGTTTAAGGCTTCGACTATCGGCTTCCATGCTGGTGTGAAATCAATTGCACAATTTATTTTTTCCGGTGGTATTTCTCCGGTCGCTCCGACCCAGTCGGCGCCGAGTTTAACAGCCAGAGCCTGATGGTCTTTCTGGCCGGGCCTTGTAAAAACATATACTTTGGAATTTGAGTATTTATATTTGACTATCTGAAGAACAATATGAGCGGAAGCACCGAAGCCGAACAGACCGAGAATTTGTCCGTCGCGAAGACCGGTCAGTCTCAATGCCCTGTATCCTATCGCTCCGGCGCAGAGCAGGGGGGCCGCTGCTGAGTCGGAGAACTTTTCGGGGATTAGATAAGCGAAATCTTCCGGGACCACGGCATATTCTGCGTAACCGCCGTTTACGTCGCAGCCGGTACCGAGAAAGTCGGGGCATAAATTCTCATTTCCCTGCCGGCAGAAGACACAACTTCCGCACGCGGAATTTATCCAGGCGATTCCGACGCGGTCTCCTGTCCGGAATTTACCTGCCCCGGGACCGAGTTTTTCTACTGTTCCGACAACTTCGTGCCCTAAAATCACAGGCAATTTGGCTTCAAGTCTCCCTTCGATTTCATCGAGCTCGGTATGACAAACACCGCATGTGGCGACTTTAATCCTGATTTGTTTGTTTGACGGTTCAGGAATTGGCAGGTCCTTAAACTCCAGCGGATTATTTTCTATCGGTTTTATTTCCTGAAGTACCATTGCCCTCATGGTGTTGTGCTCCTTTCTTTATGATTCACTACCGATCTCAATCATACAGGAATTAAATTATCAATATTAATGGAGAAAATAAACAAAAAACGGCGGTATGGTTTCTCCGGAAGTGGTAAAAGCATTCGTTTCCGAAAATCCCACAGATTTTTTACGTTGTTGTCCATTTCTAACCTAAATATCTGCAGTAGTATTGACTTGGGCATCGCTTTTATGTTATGATTTGTATAGAATAATGTCTTATCGTTGTTATAACTGCATAAGGTATAGCGAGCATACGATTGGGGATGGGAGTAAGAAGGGTGTTTTAATCAATGAAAAATGCGTTTTTGAGTCTTATTTTAGTTGTTTCCCTGTTAAATTTCGGGCAAGCCGACCTAAGTACATTCATTGAACAAGGCCAAACTGGTATTCCGCTGGTTATCAATGAGTTTATGGCATCCAACAGCGATAGCGCAATGGATCCACAGGGTCAATTTGATGACTGGATCGAAATTTACAATTACAGCTCAGGCGCCGTTAATATGAGCGGCATGTACCTGACGGATGATTTATCCGTCCC
>CAZMZR010000033.1:0-35826 GCA_964570855.1 uncultured Pirellulales bacterium | reverse complement strand
TGTTTTATAGCCTGCCTGATATTAGCTGCTACAATGCAGCTCAAACGGATCGCAAAACCACCCACTCCTTTGTCTTTGGTGATCATTCCTTCATTGGTTTTAGTGGCAATATCAAAATTTATCTTCCACAAGGAATCAAAACGAGTTGATTTCGACGAGCGTGACATACAAATACATAAAAAATCTCATTACTTCGGATTGTGGGCATTCATCATCTCCATAGTTGTCCAAAATGTGATTTGTGTCTTATTGCTCGGGCCGCAGAGAGCACTTGATTATCCTCTTGTCCTACT
Organism: uncultured Pirellulales bacterium; assembly: GCA_964570855.1. GTDB lineage: Bacteria > Planctomycetota > Phycisphaerae > Sedimentisphaerales > Anaerobacaceae > JAFGPS01. Next base: position 35,533 of record CAZMZR010000033.1, on the reverse strand, counting down.
GTTAATGATATGTGCAGCCGGTGGAATCTGGATAATTGCCGAATCTATCGCAACGCTGATTATATACGGCCGGGATGCAAGAGGAGAAAAATTATGAATAGAGTACAGAAAATATCCTTAACAATGGTCATCACATTTTCGCTCGGTCTGTTTCTTGCAATTGTATTCATCGTCATGCGACTTTTTGATGTGGATATGCCCAAAATTGCCTTTCTTTTTCCAGTTTTTATTGCAGGCAGTGGGGGGATTATATCGATTACCTGCTTTAAAAAGGATAAAGGCGACATTATATTCGACGAACGAGATAAGCTGATCGAGAAAAATGCAAACTTAGCCGGCTTCGGTGCAGTATATTTGTACGTTATTCTCATGTCTTTCCTCCCGATCGGCATCCTGGGTGAGGAAGGATCCATACCAGTGACATGGTGCCCGGCACTGCTCATAGGAGCCGGATTCTGTCAGGCCTTTGCGCAATCCATAGCAATTCTCGTTCAATATAGCAGGGGGGGCAAAGATGGGTAGCGACAGGCTCAGCAATCAGATTCGCAGGCTTCGCCTGGACAACGGCCAGATGACCCAGCAGGAACTGGCCGACAAGGTCGGGGTGACACGCCAGACAATTATTGCCACCGAAGCCGGCAGGTATGCCCCGTCGCTGCCGCTGGCCTTTAGAATCGCACAAACCTTCGGCGTTCCGATAGAACAGGTCTTCCAGTACGATAAAGAACAGCCTTAACTTTCAGAAATAGATTGCATACTTCTAATTTGTTGTCATTTCTGGTATAATCCGGTTTTTCAATTAGATACAGTAAATCGGATATTTTATGGCGTTACCAGTAATTGCAATAATCGGTCGGCCGAATGTCGGTAAAAGCAGTCTGCTCAACGCCCTGACGGGCAAGATGATAAGTATCGTCGAGCCGAGGGCCGGTGTTACGAGAGACCGCGTCAGCGCCTTTATCGGCAGAGACGAGAAGTATTTCGAGCTTATCGATACCGGCGGATACGGAATCGTTGACAGCGACCAGTTAAGCGGGCATATCGAGCAGCAAATCCTCCAGGCAATCGAATTGGCGGACATCGTGCTGTTTATGGTCGATATTCGCGACGGGCTTGTCCCGCTGGACAAAACAATCGCCCAACTGCTGCGCAAGAACAATCTCGACGTTATCGGCGTGGCCAATAAGGCGGACACGGCAAAAATGTTCCACGCCGCGGGGGAATTTACAAAGCTCGGCTTCGGCGAATTTTTGTGCATCTCAGCGCAAAACAATCTCAATAAAGCGGTACTCCTGGACAGGATTTTCGAAAAACTCGCTTCCGTGGAAACAGGCAAACCAAAAAAGGCGGTTATGAAATTAGCGATAGTCGGCAAGCGAAACGCCGGTAAAAGTACCATTGTAAACGCCATGGTCGGTTCCGAACGCGTCATCGTAAGCGAAGTTCCCGGAACAACAAGAGACTCCGTCGATGTTCGATTCGAAAAAGACGGCAAGACCATTACTGTCATCGATACGGCGGGAGTAAGAAAAAAGAGCAAGATGACCGACAGCGTCGAGTTTTACAGTTATGTTCGTGCGACACGGTCTATTCAGCGCGCCGACGTCGTGCTGTTTATAATTGACTCCACCGTACCAATCTCACAGGTCGATAAAAAGCTGGCTAAATTTATTGCCGATGAATATAAAAGCTGCATAATAGTTATCAACAAATGGGACCTGGCTAAGGATTCGGCCGCAACCGGGGACTACCAAGAGTATTTGACTAAACTGCTGCCGGGATTAAAATATGCACCAATAGCCTTTACTACGGCGACAGAAGCCAAAAATATTCAGAGCGTTCTGGATTTGGCTATGGAACTATTCAAGCAGGCCACAACATGGATACCTACAGCAAAACTAAACAAGGCATTCGATACAATAAAAGAAGAAAAAATCGGCACGGCGAAAGGCAAAAAGAAAGGCTGGCCGAAGTTCTATTACGTAACTCAGGTTGCCGTCAATCCGGTGACTATACTTATGTTCGTAAACAGACAGGAACTGTTCGAGGAAAACTTTCGCAGATTTATTATCAATCGACTACGAACCATGCTGCCGATAGAGGAAGTGCCGATCAGGCTTCTGGCACGACCGCACAGGAAATAGTGATTTGCATAAAAAAATTTAAGGAGTTCACAAAATGAATTCTTTGTTTATTGCAGCAATCGCGCTTTTTCTACTATTGTTAGGCTATATTTTTTATAGTCAAAAAGTCAAACGCTGGGTGAGACTTGATGAAAATGATGAGCCCCCGTCCGTGACTATGAACGACGGCGTCGATTATGTCCCGGCAAAACATTGGACAATCTTATTTGGGCATCATTTTGCCTCTATCGCAGGGGCAGCGCCGATATTGGGCCCTGTGATAGCTTGTCTGTATTGGGGCTGGCTTCCGGCTCTTATCTGGATTGTCTTAGGCGGTATTTTATTCGGTGCTGTACATGATTTCACGGCACTTTTTCTTTCTCTCAAACATAAGGGAAAATCGATCACTACCATTACTGAATCTGTAATGGGAAAAACGAGCAAGATCCTTTTCAGTATATTCGCATTTTTAACTTTGATACTTGTGGTCGCGGTTTTTGCGGCGGTCGCGGGACAAACTCTATCAACTACACCAGAGGTTGTAATACCTACTTTCGGACTCGTCGTAGTTGCGCTGATTGTTGGTGTTCTAATGTATCGTTTAAAGTTGTCCGTTTTGTTGTGTTCTATTATGGGTGTATTGTTGCTGTTGGGTTTGATTATAGCTGGATACTATTTCCCGATCACACTTGGTGTATCGAATGCTGCAAAGTGGTGGACTGTAATACTTCTTCTTTACGGTATGATTGCATCAGTGACACCAGTAACTCTATTGCTTCAGCCGAGAGACCATCTCGCCGGTGCTGTACTGTTTCTGGGTATGTTTTTTGGATTACTGGGAATTCTGGTTGAACACCCGGATATGAAAGCACCCAGTGTCATCTCTTTCACAACTACCCAAGGATGGATGTGGCCAATGCTGTTTGTCACTATCGCATGTGGCGCCATTTCCGGATTTCATAGTCTCGTAGCAAGCGGCACAACTTCAAAGCAGATTCCGCGAATGAAGGATGCCAGAGTCATCGGCTACGGAGCCATGATTATGGAAAGCGCGCTGGCTGTGTTGGCTGTTATAGCGGTTACAGCAGGATTGTACTGGAAAAAAGCACCAGAGGGTTCCGAGGGATTAGTATATCAGGAACTATTTAAGCAAGGCGGATGGATTAAAGCTTTCGGTGTAGGATATGGTGAAATTACGAAGTTGTTTTTCGGCAGTCTGGGGACATTGATAGGTATAACTATGCTCAAAACCTTTATTATGACCACTCTTGATACAGCAACAAGAATCACCCGCTATATGTGCAATGAACTGCTTGGAGAAACATTCAACATAACCTGTATGAAGAATAAGTATGCTGCAACGCTACTTGTTGGTGTTTTAGTTGGCGCTCTGGCTCTGGGCAATTGGCAGGCTATCTGGCCGGTATTTGGAGCTGCAAATCAGTTAATTGCCAGCCTGGTTCTTATTGTTATAAGTTTATATCTTCTTTCCCGAAAGCGCAGCTATTTATTCACGGCTATCCCGGCTGTTATCATGCTTATAACTACACTTGCTGCTTTGGTGTATAACACATACGGCTTTGTTACAGCCGAGACACCTAATGTCATGCTCGCAACAATTGACGTAGTACTTATAATTCTCGCAATATTCCTTACATATACAGCATTGACTCACATTGGAAGGATAAAACGACACGTTACCAGCAAAACTTAAGAACGGGATACAAACATTTTTTCTATTTCTGTCATTGTGGATGACAATCGAAGCGTTTATCGCCTTCGGATCGCGAAGTTTTACTGGCCCTCGGGAGATATCTGCTCAAGCCTGAACTCGGCCTTGACCGGCTCGTTAACGAGCAGGATATCGCCTTTTTCGACATACTCCCTCGGGAAATTGTATCTCACGACCCGTGGATTACTCCCTTCCTCAAATTCGTCGCTGTCGATGATATCTAAAGTAACATGATATTGTGTATTTTCCTCGTAAGCCTGTATAGCAGCGGGAGTAGCCCTGATAGTAATGATTAATACTTCTCGTAAATTTTCAACTTCTGCCCTGTATTTACCCTGCAGGTTATAGCTAAAACAATATCCCAGCTTCGGATTTTTTATAGTGTATTGCTTGAGGAGGTCCCCTTCCGGCGGCATTTTGATCTTCACGCTTGCCGTCGCCTGCCTTGGCGGCTGGCCGGACGCCAGAACGATGTACGGCGTCTTCTCAATTACTTCCGAGCGGGCCTTCTCGATATCGCCACGTGTCAAATTTACACGTGCGATTAATCTCTCGCCACTCCAAATTCCCGGCACAAACATCAGTATCTTCTCCGGCTCGATACTCTCGGGCCTGCGGGGATTGTTTTCTCCATCGAAACATCGAACAGTCAATTCTTTTTGGACAAGCTCAACAACATTGACATCAACTACTTCCGGCTCACATGACTCGACCATGAGGCCTAACTCCCGTATCCAAATGCTCTCTCTTAGAAACTCACGTACATCCAGTGGGTATTCTCCCGGACTGACGAAACCGTGTTGTTCCGCATCAAGATTAAATTTCAGTTTCTCGGGATTATTACTTATGATCTGTTTCACTTCGCTTATTTTAGATACAGGTCCTTTGAGGACAATTTCATTAATATCCACAGCAGATTCGCCTCTTAAGCTGATCCATAAATTTGACCTGGATCTGCCTAATGTTATCGATGCACCCGAAAAAGTTTGTTCATCATCGAGCGCCAGATCCGCCCAGACCCAGATCAGGACCGTCAAAAAGACCACAACCGCTATTTTTTTATATTTGAACTTTCTCAGCTTTACCATTTGCATCGTATAATCGGCACCGCTCACTTCATGGGAGCTTTTTAGTAAGATATTTTTTCAATTCGTCCTCTTTTACATTTCGTGTAAGCTTGCCGTTCTCAACAATAGAAATTATACCGGTCTCCTCGCTCACAACCAAACAGGACGCATCCGAACCGGCGGTTATACCCAAAGCGGCCCGATGACGCGAGCCAAGCTCGATACCACTGGTCCCGGAAGCTTCAGCCAAGGGCAATTGTACCCTGGCGGCAATAATCCGATCGCCCCGTATTATAACAGCCATATCGTGCAGGGCCGTTCCGGGATGGAAAATTGTCTTGATCAGTTCGGCCGTCACTGCGGCATCGACTCTAACTCCGGTTTCGATAAATTCACCCAGTGCAACCCGCCTCTCGATTACAATAATAGCCCCTATTCTGACGGCGGAAAGATCCATTACCGCGGAGGTGAGCTCCTCGACCGTTTTGGATAGCTGTTGCGAAGACGCCGACCAAAAACCGCTCTGGCCTATTCGCATCATGGCCCTTCGCACTTCCGGCTGGAACGCTGCAACGGCAATAATCAATACACCAATCAAAAAACCGCTGTAAAGATACTGCAATCGTTCTAATCCCAAACTACCGACGACCAGCTTAAGAATGATAAATCCCACAATGAGAATGAATATAACACCGCGGAACAACCTTTCCCCGCGAGTGCCTTCGAGAAAATCCACCGCCCAATAGACCACCAGCCCGATGAAGAGCAGCTCGACAGCAACCCGCCACCAATCATAACTCGCAACCCGGCTGAGATAATCGACAAGCGTTTCCACAAGTCAAATCCTTTTTATAGGTTTACCCCGTGAGATAAATAAAAAACTATCTCACTGGGTGAATACTTAGCCCCCCGGATTTCCTGGGGGTTTGAGCCAATTCTATGACCCGTGCTCTGCATATCAGGGTATCCTTTTGTCGGTGAGCCTGCTGGGTTCATCAAGAAGCACCGCCTTGTCAATATCCGCCATCATCTGTTGTTGATTGATACGGAGGTTACGTTGATGCCTTATTTGGCCCTGGGCGGTTGTTTCTCCCATCTGTCGGGAAGAGCAACCTGCAAACAGAAAAAACAATGCACACAACATGACAGCAAAGACCACCTTACATACAGAAGCCGAAACGCTTTTCATCATGTCTCCCTTTTTGAACATTACTGTGCCGATTGTAATCTCAAAGAAAATTCTCCTGGTCTTCCAACCGGCTTTTTTAAAGGCAGTATTAAAAATACTCCCGAACATGCTGAAATTATAGCGGGCCTTCAAACCACTGTCAACGCAAAAACGTTATAGTTCATAGTTTGTAGTTCTTTGTTCATCGATGAACTCTGCGACAATGAACGATGAACACAAATATGTTGTATTTGAATCAATACCGTACTAACATTGATAACTGTGTCTTTTAACCGTTAATCCAAAGCATATTCTTGTGGAGTTGGAAAATGAAGAAGCTCATAGATTACTTCATTAAAGGCCTCTTAATTTTTATCCCTATAGCCCTGACCGTATTCCTGCTTTTCTGGGTGTTTAACAGCGTGGATTCGGTCATCCGAAATATCCTTCCCAAAAAGATTCCGGGCCTGGGGCTGCTGCTGACAGTTGTTTTGATAACCGTTATAGGCTTTCTCGCTTCCAACTTTCTCGGCCGGAAGTTTTTCGAGCTTATAGAAAAGATTTTCAGGGGGCTGCCTTTGGTAAAGCTGCTTTATTCGGCCGTCAAAGATATGATCGAGGCCTTCGCGGGCGAGAAAAAAAGCTTCGACAAACCCGTACTTGCCACAATCGCCCCCGGCTCAAAAACCAAAGTGATCGGTTTTATTACAAGAGAAAGTCTTGAAAATTTCGGGCTTGCAGACTATGTCTCCGTTTATGTTCCTCAATCCTACAACTTCGCAGGCAATGTCCTGCTGTTTCCAAAAGAGGCGATTGTGCCGCTGGATATTGAAAGCTCGCAGGCGATGGCTTTTATCGTATCAGGCGGAGTTTCAGGCGGCTCTTCATAAACAGCCGTCTCCAGGATTCATCCCGTGAGATGGCGGCTTCGGTGCCTATCTCATGGGACGTATTTATGCTTGTACCGGAACCGCTAAAAAGTTACAATGTTGTTAACAGGTAAAACCGATATCCGGCTTAAATCACCCCATGAGATGGCGGCCTTTGGCCTATCTGCCGTAAGGCATGGCCAAGTCCATCACGGGGCCAAATGGGAGGTTATAACCAACGTAATGAAGTTGCGAGTTTTATTTCTGGTCTCATTGCTGATATGCTCGGTGCACCTGAAAGTTTCACACGGCCGTTTATTACAAAAGCAAAAAAAAGAAAGCCGGCCCGGAACTACGAAGACGGCTATTCAGAATAATATAGTAGATTTCGATCTGAATTATGATTTCTCGGTGCCGGGAGAAACTCACAGAATAAGCTTAACCGTCGTACTTCCGGAAACCATACCCGACAGACAGAAGATTCTAAGCACAGATTATTCGCCGAAGCCGTCGAGAGTATTCAAGAAAAACGGGAACCGCTACGCCGAGTTCATTTTTGAGAAACCCCAGAAGCGAATCAAAATAGACATAAGCATCAAAGCGGAATTGTTCAGGTACGACCTGAAAACAGCAAAATCAAATCGCCGCAAAGACAATTTTAATAACTCGGAACTCGCCGCTTTCCTCAGGGAAGAAAAACATATAGAAAAAGGCCACACCGAAATTCAAAACATTGCAAGCGACATAGAAGGACATACAGAAGAAGAAATTGTGAAAAACATATATGACTACGTAATTGATAATATGGAATATATCAAACACGGCAGACGAGAGTGGGGGGCCGTTAAAGCTCTCCAGAAAGGAAAAGGAGACTGTTCCGAGTACTCCGATCTGTTCGTGGCACTATGCAGGGCAAAAAACATTCCCGCCAGGATCGTCTCAGGCTACCTTTTACGGCCGGATTTGACTTCACTAAAACATAATTGGGCGGAAGTTTATCTAAACGACAACGGCTGGGTCCCCTTCGAGCCAAGCATTGAAAACGGCGAAAACGTCGTACTACGAAACAGAGCCTTCCGCATAATGAGCCCTGTGTATGTCTATTTTTCCCACATCCGCAACGATGAAGTTCTTCAGAGCTATCATTTCGCTTCATACCAGTACTGGGGCGAGAAAGTCACGCTAAAAGACTCAATCGATCTCAAATACTCCTCCTATTTTCTACCACAATAATCACATTAAAAAACAGAAAGAGGTCCCGTGGTCACCCCATGAGATGGCGGCTTATAGCCTATCTCACGGGGTAAACTCCATAGCAACTGTTTTTGAATATCTATATATTAATGAGACCAAAAATATCCTTTACACCTCCCAATTCAGCTTGTCCTGATATTTATAATAGAAACGCCCGAGCAAATGCGCCACAACAAAGACAATGTAAAGTAGAATGAAATAAAAAATCCCCCCAAGGATAAGCGTCGTCACTCTGACCTGTTCCGTATTTTCTGTTTCTACTATCCCTAACAGACTCCTAACGGCTAAGATAATTATCATAATTAGCAATACAAGCCCGCAGTATTGGAAAAATGTGCTAAACATTGAGCCGATGAGTAAAATCGGATTGAGGGCTGTAAAAGAATCAAACATAACACAGGCCAGCAAACCCATCGGCAAAAAGAAAACACCATAGGCCAAAAGAGACCAGAAAATTGCGTTTGTTTTCTGAGTGTATAGCGAATAAAAAAGTACTGGTCCCAAAAAGATCAAATAACATCCGATGTAGTGCTGTGCCTGCGACCACATATCACCCAATCCCATTGAGGCAAAAGATTCCGGAGCCCTTACACCTCCATTGGCGCTGTCACGGACACACTCAGCAATATACCAGCATAGGTAGAGCCCAAGAGCAAGATTCACAAGAAAACCCAGCAATCCAACGACTAAACCGATTTGTCCAAGAAGTGCCCTGAAAATAGCGATGAGAAGGGGAATTCCGGTAAATATTCCCAGATGAGTCAATCCGGAGGTACTTATCGGATATAGAAATATATCTATAGGCCACGGTAGCCTGCGTTGAACTGTGAGTTCAGTTTCTTTCCCAATGTAATCTTCTTCGGATCCGGATTCCTGTTCAATAGCTGTTTTTACCGTGCCGAATTCATTGACAGATTCATCCTTAAGCCTGTATTCCTCCGGGACTTCAAGAAGAGTCAGGCCGGCATCGTTGCCCGCCAGGCGCGGAGTCATATCAACAAAATCTTCTTGTTCAGGTTTATGAACGGTTCTCTCGACTGCCGGTACGACGATTGGACTTTTACACTCCGGACAATGACCCTTTTTACCCGAGTAAATCATTGGGACACTTATTCTCTGGCCGCAACTTTGGCACTGAAATTCAATTGTGGTCGATTTATCCGGCACAACAAAAAAGGTGCCGCAACTGGAGCATTTTCCCCTTTTGCCTGCGTACCTATCCTGAACGCTCATTTTATGTCCACAATGCTCGCAGCAAACCAGAATCATAAATACCTTCCATATTCAGGGAAAAAACGAAAATCCTGTTCTACTAAAAAGGACGCTTAAATACCGATTTTCTTCAGTGGAAATCGCTTGAAGTTATTGTGTCATGGGCTTCCAGCCCATGAATGCATGGCCAGGCCTGTCCCGAGCGGAGCCGAGGGGATGGTTATGCCACGGGATGGCCAGGCAATCAGGTGCTCAATTTTGCTTTTATTATTTCGGTGGCCTTAGCCAGAGCATCGTTGATTTTTTGTGGATTTTTACCGCCTGCCTGCGCCATTTGCGGTCGTCCGCCGCCGCCGCCGTCCACGATAGGCGCTATTGTTTTTACGACCTGGCCTGCGCTGAGGCCTTTTTCAATAATGTCGTTGGTCATACCCGCCAGAAGTGTCACCTTACCGTCGTCGTCGAAGGCCAAAACTATAGCCGCTGATTTGGACTTCTTTTTGAGCATATCGATTGCCTCTCGCGCCCTCTCAACGGAGTCTGTCAAAAGCCGGCCGACAATTACGGAGGAATCGCCGATTTTCTCGCAATTCTCAAGTAAATCACGCGCCTGGCTCATTACATCGGAGCCTGATGATCTGGAAGCCTTTTTGAGCTTCTTCGATAATTCCTTGTTATCTTTTACCAACTGGCCGACCCGCTCGATTATACCCTCTGAGGGAACCTTCAGCATTACAGAAAGCTCATCGACTATATCACTCGCCTTTTCGAGATAGTCGTTAAGTCCCCGGCCGGTCAGCGCGGTAATCCTGCGTACTCCGGCCGAAATACTTTCTTCTTTAATAATCTTGAATCCGCCGATGGAACCGAGCCTGTCAACATGCGTTCCGCCGCAAAATTCCTTGCTGAACGCATCTTCGATCCGTGTATCGCTACCGGCGCCGACAGCCACCACCCGAACCTCGCTGCCGTACTTTTCACCGAACAGCGCCATCGCGCCCAGTTGCTGCGCCTGGTCTTTGGGTAATACTGTCCATGTCACCGGCAGGTCCTCGATGATTCTTTCTTTAACCAGCTCCTCGACCTTCTCCACCTGCTCGGCGGTAAGTGCCTTCGGATATGTAAAATCAAACCTAAGATAATCCGGTCCGACGTGGCTTCCCTGCTGCGCGATCGATTTGCCCATTGTTTTCTGTAACGCCCATTGAAGCAGATGTGTTGCGGTGTGGTTTTTCTTAATCGCCGCTCTGTCCCTGCTGACAACCGCCCTGACAACGTGGCCCACGCCAAACGAACCATCGGTGACTTTCCCCCGATGAACAACACAATTGGCAATTTTTATAGTTTCCTCGACGACAAAGCATGCTTCATTCGATTCGATTATTCCACAATCGCCCACCTGGCCTCCCGCTTCGGCATAGAAACAAGTCTTATCGAGAATCAGACCGACTTCGGCGCCGTTTCGGATATGGCCCTGTGTTTTGAGACCATCTTTATCTATCCACCCGAGGATTCTACTTTCGCAACTGTCGGCGTGAAATTTTTGGACATCTTCGGTTACCGGCAGCTCCGTGTCGGTCAGTACCGCCATAATGGAATCGCTTTTTTGCGCCGACCTTGCACGTTCCCTCTGCTGTTCCATCAACTCGTTAAATTTAACCGTATCGACCTTGAGGTTGCGTTCGGCAGCCATAAGCTCGGTCAAATCGAGGGGAAAGCCATAAGTATCATAAAGCTGGAAGGCATTTTCGCCGCTGATGACTTTATCTTTCGATTTTTCCACCCGTTTGGCGGCGGTATTGAATATTTCGAGGCCCCGGTCGAGGGTCCGGCCGAAACTTGCCTCTTCGGATTCGATGACGGTTGAGACGTGTTCGGCCCTTTCCTTTATCTCGCCGAACGCTTCGCCTAAATAATCCACTATTACCGGCACAAGCTTATAAAGAAACGGCTCATGCATTCCCAATTCCCTGCCGAACCTCGAAGCCCTGCGGAGTATCCGGCGAATTACGTATCCCCTGCCTTCGTTCGAGGGTGTCGCACCGTCGGTTATCGCAAAAACAAGCGAGCGAATATGGTCCGCGATGACCCTGAATGCGTTGTCGGTTTTATTGCCCAATCGAGCGGTATATTTATGACCGGTAATTTCAGCGGTGTAATCGATAATGGGCATAAATAAATCTGTGTCATAATTGCTCTTTTTATTTTGCAGTACCGCTACGATTCTTTCCAGGCCTGCACCGGTATCAACGTATTTCGCCGAAAGCGGCAACAGCCTGCCGTCGGGGTGGCGATTAAACTGTATGAACACAAGGTTCCACAGCTCTATGTACCTCGCGCAACCGGCGTTGACTCTACACTTGTGGCCGGGTACATCCTGCATATCGCACCTGTCCGGGCCGAGGTCGATATGTATTTCGCTGCACGGCCCGCAGGGACCCGTCTCACCCATCTCCCAGAAATTATCTTTTTTGCCGAATGCAAGGACCCTCTCGGCAGGTATGGATGTCACCTTTGTCCAGAGCCTGGCGGCTTCGTCATCCGGGGGAAGTCCGTCGGCCAAGTCGCCGGCGAAAACCGTTGCCCATAAACGGCTCGGCTCTATTTGCCATACCTTTGTAAGCAGCTCCCACGCCCATTCAATCGCTTCGGCTTTGAAGTAATCGTCGAACGACCAGTTGCCTAACATCTCGAAAAACGTATGGTGATATGTGTCCCTGCCTACCTGCTCGAGATCGTTGTGCTTGCCGCTCACGCGCAGGCATTTCTGACTGTTGACCGCCCGCGGATATTCAGGAGAAACAAGCCCGATGAAAATATCCTTGAACTGGTTCATGCCCGCATTGGCAAAGAGCAGGGACTCGTCGCCTATGGGCACAATCGGCGAGCTCGGCACGAACGTGTGACCTTTGTCCCTGAAATAATCGATAAATTCACTTCTAATCTGCTTTGCGCTTCTCATCTGATTTTTATACTCTGCTTTACGAAATCAAACAAGGCCTTTGGCGGCGAGAATCTTGCCCTTTATCTCTTCGCACAGGTCCTTGTTCTCGACCATGAACTTCTTGGCGTTCTCTCTGCCCTGGCCCAGGCGCATACTCCCGTAATTCAGCCAGGCGCCGCTTTTCTCGACGACCTCGCAACCGACCGCCAAATCGAGCAAATCACCCTCGTAGCTGATTCCGCTGTCGAACATAATATCGAACTCGGAGTCACGGAAGGGCGGTGCGATTTTATTTTTAACTACTCTGGCCCTTACCCTGGAACCGACGGCGCCGGTGCTGTCCTTTATGGTCGTTATTCTTCTAAGATCGATCCGCACGGAACTGTAAAACTTCAGGGCCCTTCCGCCGGTGGTCGTCTCCGGATTGCCGAACATCACACCGATTTTCATACGAATCTGATTGATAAAAACCAGGGCCGTCTTGCTCCTGTTAATGACGCTGGTCAGCTTCCGCATCGCCTGGCTCATCAATCTCGCCTGGAGCCCCATATGGGCATCACCCATCTCGCCTTCGATTTCCGCCTTGGGTGTCAGGGCGGCGACCGAATCGACGACGATGACATCGACCGAATTGGAGCTGATTAACATTTCAGTAATATCAAGCGCCTGCTCGCCCGTATCGGGCTGGCTGACTAACAGGCCGCTGACATCGACGCCGAGCCTTTTCGCCCATGTAGTATCCAGGGCGTGTTCGGCATCGATAAAAGCTGCGATGCCGCCCTTACGTTGTGCGCTGGCGATGATGTGCAGCGCAAGAGTCGTCTTTCCGGACGACTCCGGGCCGAACAATTCGGTGACCCTGCCGCAAGGAATACCCGCTCCGCCGAGAGCGATATCCAGTGACAGCGAGCCTGTGCTGATGCCCTCGATTTTTGCATACTTGTTTTCGTCCATCCGCATGATAGAGCCCTGGCCGTATTGCTTTTCGATTTGTGCCATCACACGCTGCAGAGCGTCTTCTTTACTGGTCGTTTTGGATGTAACTTTTGCTTCTTTTGTTTTCGCCATTTTCTCATCTCTCCTTTTCCGCAAAATGTTAAAAAATAAAAATTATAAACTATAAGTCCAAATTCCGTTTCACATTTTGCAAAGGTTTATTGTAATTCGTAATTTCCCAACACAGTATAAAAAGGACCTTCGGGTCTAAGCTCGCTCTGGTAAACACGGAGCGAATCAGCCGGCATAACACCAAGCTTGTAATCGCCGTATTCTTCCGTCAGACGCGCCAGTTTCATACCGGCCCCTGAGTTTCTCACGCGGCAGAGCGTCAGGTGCCCGGCGAACTTTCTGGTCTCCCGCGGCCAGCCGGCCGAAGCCAGACTTTGCTCAAGGTCTTCCTGCAATTGTAGCAGATTTTCGTTGTCCTGTCCCGCGCCGACCCATAAGACCCTTGCACTTCGACCGCCAAAAAAACCTACGCTCTCTACATCGATATCGAAGCTTTTATGCCGACCGGCGACCTCTTTTGTTATATTGCAGATATCGACCGACTGGACATCCCTAATCTCGCCCAGAAACTTCAGCGTAAGATGCATGGTCTCGGGATTGACCCATTTGGCATCGCCCTTTTTGATGTCCGCCTTGCCGAGCATTTCGCGCTGCAGCTTCGCCAGAGCTTTTCTTATCCCCTGGTCAATATCAATCGCAATAAATACACGCATCTTTCTTAGCCGACTAAAACCTTGTCATTTCCCTCAGGGCTTCGAGCCTGTCATCGATGTCGGATTTGTTTATCGAAGTCAGGCCCTTGAGAGAAAAATCGTTAATTGTAAACGAGGCCGTTACTGTGCCGTAAGCAACCGCCGTCCTTAATATTTCAAAATTGGCTTTTCCTTTTTGCGCCAGATAGCCCATGAAACCACCGGCGAAGCTGTCACCGGCGCCGGTCGGGTCTTTGACGTCGTCGGCCGGGAAAGCGGGCAGTAAAAATTTCTCACCGTCGCTGCTGCATAACAGCGATCCTGAGCCGCCTTTTTTCACAACAACCTCATCCGGCCCCATATCGAGAATCATCTGTGAGGCTTTTATCAGGTTCTGCTCACAGGCAAGCAACCGGGCCTCGTCCTCATTGATAATCAGGCAGTCGATTTTTTTGAGCAGCTTTTTAAGGTCGTCGGTATGCTCCTGAATCCAGCAGTTCATCGTATCGGCGGCAACAAAAACAGGCTCGCGTATTTGCTCAAGCAGCTCAAGCTGGAGCAACGGAGCCGTGTTGGCAAGGAACACGAATTTGCTGTCCCTGAACGAGACCGGCACTTTCGGCGGCGCTTCGGCGAGGACATTAAGTTCGAGGCGGTCGGTCGTCCTCTCGTCCATATCTTCGTGATACGTGCCTGTCCAGCGGAAAGTCTTGCTCTGTGGCCGGACTTCAAGGCCGGCAAGGTCAACGTCCCTGCCGGCAAAAACTTCCGACAGCTCGTATGGGCAGTCCGCACCGATAACGCCCACGAACCGCACCGGGTTAAAAAAACTGGCCGCCATGGAAAAATAAATCGCCGAGCCACCTAAGCATTCCTCGCTGACTCCGTAAGGCGTCCTGACCGTATCAATACCAATCGAACCTGTAACAAGTAATGACAATTACGCTCCTCCTGATGCATGTTTTGATTCGACATATTTTATCGTATTATCGATTCTTTTCAATGTTCTTTCTTTGCCTAACATTTGTATCGAATCGAAGATTTGCAGGCTGACCGTCCCGCCGCAAATAGCCACACGCAAAGGCTGGGCAACTTTACCCAGGCCGACCTGCTTTACTTCGGCTAAGCCGCGAAGCATATCCTCGATGGCCTGCTCGGTCAGCTCGTCCATATCAGCAAGCTTATCGCGAACTATTGCCAAAAAGGCCAGGCCGTCGCTTTTGAGCAGAACTTTCTTGACCGCTTTGTCGTCATACTCGATGCCGTCGTCTTCCACAAAGAGGAACCTGCTCTTGCGTTCGATATCCGCAAGCGTCCGAGCACCTTCGCACAGCTTTACAATTCTCGATAGCATTTCATCATTGGCGACTATCATCGGCGATTCAACAACCTTTAAGTAATCTTTGAAATGCCCAAGCAATTTCTCTCTCGATACCATCTTTATATGCTCGGTATTAAAGGCAAGCAGTTTCTGACGGTCGAATAAACTGTTCGATTTTGTCAGGCGGGAAATATCGAAAGCTTCAATCAGCTCGTCAATCTTCATAATCTCGCGGTCGTCGCCGGGATTCCAGCCCAAAAGCGAAAGAAAATTGACCATCGTCTCCGGCAGATAGCCGTTCCTGAAAAAATCGACGATATTTATTTCCGGCAGCGAAATATTAAGATAATCGGCCATTGTGTCTATGTTAGGCATATCAGGCGTGCTCTTGCCTTTAATAAAGGCATCGAACTGTTCACGAGTCAGATTGGCTTTTCCGGCAATAGCTTCGTAATCCAAATCCTGCATCGCCTTAATTGCTTTTCGTAATGCCGCCGGTCGTTCGCGCTTGGATAGCTTTCCGCCGGTGTCACTAATCGTAACCGACATGTGGGCATACTTCGGCAATTGCCCGAAATCCAGGGCCTCCCACAGGGCCTGCTGACCGGGCGTATTATTGAGATGTTCCTGGCCGCGAATAATGTGAGTGACCTTCATCAAATAATCATCAACCACACACGCAAAATTATAGGTTGGAAAACCATCGCTTTTGAGGATGATAAAATCGCCAATTTCACCGGCCGCGAAAGTAATCTCGCCCCGTACCATATCCTGCACAACGACGGGGCTGTCCTGCGGTACGGCAAAACGGACAGTAACAGGCCTACCTTCGGCTCGGGCCTTCTGGGCATCTGCGGCAGTGGGAAAATCCTTCGGCCGATTATAATTCAATGTATTTTTCTTAGACTCGGCCTTTTTGCGAAGGACGTCAAGCTCTTCGGTAGTATCGAAACAGTAATAGGCCTTTTTCTCATCGAGCAGTTTTTTGATATATTTATCGTATATATCTTTGCGCTGCGACTGCAGGTACGGCCCGTTCGGCCCGCCGTGCTCCGGGCCTTCGTCCCAGGTAATACCAAGCCACTTCAAATCCTCCATGACCTGATGAGCGGCGGTAGGCGTGTTTCGCTTCTGGTCCGTATCCTCGATGCGCAGGATGAAAGTTCCGCCATTCCGTCGCGCCCAAAGCCAGTTAAAAAGGGCGGTTCTGGCCCCGCCGACATGCAAATATCCGGTCGGAGACGGTGCAAAACGCGTTACAACCTTATCAGGCATTGTGAGTCGTTCCTCGTTAGTTGCCATTTATGCAAAACAGATAGGTTAAACTTGATGCGGGATATTGTCAAGAACAGCGTTCCGGACCGGGCAAATAAAGTATTCCCAGCGGCAAATCCATAATGTAAACGCAACAAAAAAGAATTAAATCCACGGGAATACAGAAATGCAGCCATTATGCAAACTGCCGCAAATCAGGCTACTTAAGCAGCCACTGATGAAGGAACGCAGCAAAGACCCAGACCGCAAAGCTCGCACAAATAACTATCCACAAAGAGAGATGTTTCTGGAAACAAATGTAGGCTACGAGAAAGAACAAAATCGTCGGCAAAATACCAAACAACGCACCCTTCGTATAGGAGGTCATCAAAGCGACATCGCCGGGGTGGTCGGAATATAACCAGAGCATTACAATCAGCCCGGTCAGCGGCATGACCGCAATCAGGCCCGCCAGCTTCGGCAGCCTGATTCCTATCTGGGTACATAAAACGATAATGCAGACACTAATTAATAGCTTGACGATAAACTGCATACAAAATCGCCGTTTGTTGTAACGACCGCCACCGGTTCGTCTTTTATTTAATGAAGCGAATGCTTACCGGATAGCGATATGCTTCTCCGCGGCTGGCCTTGATAGAAGCCAAAATACAGAAAATTATGTCCACTACCCACACCGCCACGAGCAGAACAACTCCTATACAGATAATAGTCAGGAAGCTGGAAACAAGGATCGCTATCAGCACCGTAAGCTGAAAATTCAGCGCCTCTTTACCCTGGTCGTCTACAAACGGTGCATCTTCCTTTTTTATAAGCCAGATAATCAGCGGTCCCAGGAAGCCGGTGAAGATAGCCAGCAAGTGACACAACATCGCCATATTCCTGTCATCTTTTTTAATTTCCGTCTGCGCTGTGCCGACTGGTTGTTCAGGGCTGACATTCTGCTCGGCCGGTGTTTCGTTTGTCTCTGCCATCGTTCAACTCCCTTAAACTTTTAAAAAATTATCCTCATTCGACAAACCGATACTTATTATGAATTATGACCGACACAATAGTCAAGGGCAAAATGCCGAGCAGTGACACGTTTTCGGCAAAACGCTTGCTACAGCCGTTATTTCACAGGTTTCCTGTTTTCCCGGCAGAATTTGCCCATTAGCTCCATCGCTTTGTTCATTTTTTCGGCAGAACCGTCCATCCCGGCATAGGCATCGACCATCTCCAGCAATTCCGGGTCTGGCTCAACCGTTCCGTAGTGATGAGCCACGTTAACAATCCCGGCGTCAAGGCCGTACTCAATCGCCTTCGCAACATAGGCCCTGCAGACACCTATCTTTCTGCCCGGCAAATCCCGGACGGAGTTACTGACTCCAAGCGAACAATGCACGCCTTTCATCTGCGGGTCGGTTTTAATCTTTTTTATCGTCTCGAACGCTCGGTACGTGTACCCGGGGACATTCGGCTCCATCGGCATATCTATCGCTAATGGAAACACGGTGCTGTCAAAGTAAATATCGCCCGGTTTGAAACCATATTCGCCGAGAGCTTTTTCATACAGGCGCTTCGCCAGGGAATAAAGCTCATCAACCGAATGCGAGCCGCCCGGGCCGGTGGCCGCCTCTTCGCTGACCAGCAGTCCTATGAAAGCGAAATCATAATCCTTCTTGAGCGCCAGCATTTGTCCCATCGTATAGACTTTTATCGAATTTATCAACGGCTGCCTGACTTGCCTGTCCGTATCGTACCATTGCTTCAGGCCGGCCTTCAACACCTCGTCGTTACTACTGTCGATACACACCGGCACGCCGACGCCCCATTTTTGTATCAGCCTGACATATTCGACCATCATATCGACAGCCACCTGCGGATTGTTTTCGCCGAAGGCATCGAGATTGACCGCTATGAAATCGGCCCCGTCGTCAACCTGAGATTCAATCAGAGCTTTTATATAATTCAAAGGCCCGCTCTCCTCCGTATAGGCGCTGGGACCGAGCTCGCTCAATTGTTTCATAATCTTGCCCGTCTTGGGAATCGAAGCATGGATAGATTCACCGATACTAATCAGGGCGTTTTTCATCGTGTGGTCCTTCCCAAAGAGATAATTCAAAATCGAAGCGGTATGCTCGAGCGCCGGGTTTCTTGGCTTGTTTATTATGGCTTTGAGCTTTTCAATCCCACCATCCTGAGCGGCCGCCGCCTCGTAAATCAGCTCGCCTATGCAGACACGGTCGAGATTATTTCCGCATCGACCGTCAACGGTCGAGTCGCCGCATGGTGCGTTGTCCATAGACTTTTCGCAGCCGCCGACCGTACAGAGCCCAAAGTTCTCCGGCAGATAACAATCGCCGCACTCCTGACAGTCGAAAAGCAAATACTTCATGGACTTCTCCGAGGCGTTGAACAAACTGTAAACGAATCCTTTTCCTTTTTCAGCTCCCATAAATGACATAGTTTTTTTGAATGCATGAAAGCCTCGATAGTCGGGATCGAGAATAGAACGATGGAAGAAGTTAAAAAACTTTTGTTTGAATCTCTTGCGGATTTTCGGCCGTTGGGCTGGTTTGCCGTTCATGTCATACAGATAAAACGGATCCTTAGCCGGCCAGTATAGATTGTCTTTGTATTTTTCCCAATCGGGACCAATTTCCGCCGCCCGTTCGAGTATTTTAACAAACATATTGTAATCATGAACACCGCCTATATCGACACCGGCGGCGCCGATGGACTTATACATAGCAACCTGCTGAGCCGCCCGTTCAAGATGGTCTTCAATCTTCTCGGTATAAATCTTTGCCAGTAACTCGTCGCTTACAAAACAACCGGGCAGCTTAATATCGTGCATCAGACGGGGTGCGGGCGTCATGGTGCTGAGGAAATAAACGTTGCCGATAACAGGTACATCCAGACCTTGTTCGTTCATATACCTGAAAAGCTCAAGAGATTTTCTCCAGTCCCAGCCGACCTGCGTGAAAAGGAACCGAGCACCACAGGAAATCTTCTTTTCCATCTTGTAATACTGCTGCAACTGTGATGCAACGGTGTATTTGAATGGCGAAACGGCGGCGCCCGGAAAGAACCGGTGTACTTTATCCAGCTCATCCGGCCGCGCCTTGATGTAAGATTCGTTACTAATGCCCCTTACCAACTGCAACAGTCCTATCGAATCCAATTCGAATACGCCTTTCGCGCTGACAGGTTTGTCCCCGGTCATCAAAAGGACGTTTTCTATGCCGTTATTACGATACCCGGCAAGAAGGCTTACGATGCCGTCGGTATTGCTATCTTTGCAGGTAACATGCGGCACAACGGATAATTCGCCCAATAGATTCTTTGACAAGAGCGAATTTATAACATCAGACGGCCGTAAATTAGCTACTCCCCCCGGATTCTGAGGCAGGGTTACACTGACAAAACTGAATTCATCAGGTATATTAGAACCGTCGGCTGAATTGTGGGACATAAGAAATTTTTCAACGGGGCCGTAATTGAATCCCGGTCCGCCCGTCAATTCCACACAAATGATAAAGCCCGATGTTCTCCGTATTTCTTCCTTAAATTTATTGTGCTCCATCTACGATTACTCTGTATTAATCGATACCCTTGTATTGTATAATCGCGAAAAACAAAGAATCCGGAAAAGATAACAAATATTTCGCATAACCGCCAATCTATTCATTACCTTAATTTACAAATACTTAGAGATTCGAAATCTCAGTTGTGCAAAATCAAAGTCACATAAACCACTGACATGTGTTTATGAAAAAAATCAATGCTTTGTGGATAAACTGTTGATAACTTATCCTTATTGACCTAAAAATCTACCTCTTATATTGCAGATAAACTCCAAATCCTTATATAAGCTTTTTTTGTCTGCTATTATCTAATACATTTATTTCTCTCTTAAACCTTAACTCTCTTTTTATAAAGATTTTATAATTATATAACGGGTCTTTACATAAATCAGTGTTTATTATCCAATGAAAGGACTATATATTTGCCTATATTAACAATTTATTAAAGGCCCTAATTTCACACGTCCCTCTTAGTGGATAATTGGTTAACAACCCCCATTTGTATGCAGCAATTCTCGTACGTCAAATACACGAATCACCTCTCAATGAAACAATTTTCGCCTTCATTACCTCACAAGCTGCTTTAGGATCAACGGCCTTTGTCACAGCCGAGCATACGGAAACGCACCTGGCTCCTGCACTTATGACCTTTTCAACGTTGTCCTGTGTTATTCCCCCGATAGCAACATGACCAATGCCACTATTAACCAGCACCGGCATGGCCTGTCCGAGATATTCAAGGCCCACAGGTTTTGCCTCCGTCTTCGTCTCTGTGGCAAAGACGGGACCAAGGCTCACATAGGTCGGGCACTCTTCACATGCAGCGCGGAGCTGACTGAGCGAGTGTGTACTTTTTCCTATAATCAACGGAGCCAATTGGAGCCTCCGTGCATAATCAACGGGCAAATCGTTCTGACCCAGATGAACTCCGTCGGCACCCGCTGTGACTGCTATATCCACACGATCGTTTATGACACTAAGGACACCCGCATCTCTGTTTATTTGAATAAATTTTACAGCCGTAGAGATCAGCTTGTCGTCATCCATTGCCTTGGTTCGCATTTGGATGCAATCGGCGCCTCCGGCCGCACACTTTTGAGTCAGAGAGAATATCTCTTCAGGTAAATCGCTGGTAATTACTATATAAAGGATGATATTCCTGAATTTTTCCGAAGGCTCACTAAAAAGAAAAATGTCCTTTTCGAGGGTGTAAGCATCGTATCGAATGGCTTCTATTGTCCCAGCTATGGGTCCATTTATCGTCTGCGTTGCTTCAGCAAGCGACCGCAGCGCCTCGCTCAGGCGTTTGAACCCGGCGGTTAAACATTCGTTCAGATCGACACGTGCAAGCTGGTTTTGAACTATCTGTCCAACACCGACATCGCGAACCGTGTCCCTGCAGGAAAGTAATCGGCCGGTATCTAATTGTTTGATGGCCCGGGAAAGACGGTGCCTGAGTTCTTTAGCGCGTCCGCATAATATGGTTGAGTTTAAAGCAAATCTGCAAAAATCCTCTATTACACGAATTGCTTCGCGCGCCCGATTAAAATTCGCATCAATGATTCTATAAATTGCTCGTTCCATACAAAAGTTAATTATAAGATGGTATGATTTTAATGAATAGAAAATTTATATTTGGCGGAATTAAAGAACCCAAAATTCTGAAACAGATGTACGAAAAAAAATGGAGTCGTCCTCCTCCGAAACGACCCCGCTGTAAACTATGTTAATCAAAACAAACTTTTCTTTTTGATTCTAATCGTTTGTTTATTATTTTATCAAAAAACCGGGCGGACACCTCCTCCTCCGGAACGTGTTTAGGCCGTCCGCCCATTTTATCAATCCGTAAAGTATAAATATTATTTAAATGCAAAAAATATGCCAATAAGAGTAACAGACAGCTTACTCCTTCCTGAAACATTGTCTATCTCTCTATCAAAGAACGGCTTATACACATAAATACAATAACAACTACAAAAGTCACAAACAACGCATTTTAACGTTATGGTGTTTTTTTTCAACACCAGAGGTTGGTAAACATCCTATTTTTACATATTTTTTGCAACAAAACGAGGTGAGGTAATGCCTTTATGCTTGTGTTTACAAAAAACAACAGCTTGTTATCTAAAAGGAACGTTTTTTCGTAAAGCAAAGTCATGCTCTCGAACAAATACGACCTATGATAATTTATTCTATTATCGTTTTTGACTTTCCGGCAACAACTTTGCTGATGATACTCTTTGTGTCCAGCGACAATTCCATTTGTCAAAGAGTAACATTGTACCACTTTGCTTCTGATCGATTTGAAAAATGGTGTCTTTACGCCATTGAAGAATCTCTTCGGCTACCTCTTTGGCCTGTACTTCTGAAACCTCCAACCTGGTCATTTCTTTTTGGTCGGTATCCAAGTCATATACATAGGTTATCTTATACGTAGGGTCATATATATATTTACGATTGCCCTGGATATAACCCGCCGAACCTTCCTGCATCCAACCGGTAAAAAAAACCTTACGATTTTTATCAATTTTTTTAAGTGTGTTAACACCATCGAAGTTGGCCTTTTCAGTTTCGATTCCGAGCAGATCAAGCAGAGTCGGGACTAAATCAACAGAACTGACATTATTTATAACCTTCGTTTGAGGCTCTATTAAAATCGGCGCTCTTATACAAAATGGTATGCGAAGTACCTCGTCAAATGAAATTCGTTCGTGTCCAAGAAGGCCATGTTCGCCAAACGCTTCGCCGTGATCTCCAATCACACAAAAAATCGTCTCGTCTGATAGATTTAATTTTTTTAACTCTACATCCAGTGCCGCCAGGAATTTATCCGTATAAGAAATCGCTTGCTTGTACCGCTCGAAAGGCTCTTTCTCCAGCGCACCAAACCATGTCGGAACTTCATACGGATCGTGCGTCACTGAGCACAGAACTGTAATGAAAAATGGACGATTGTCCGATTGCGTCCATTTTAATATCGGCTGCAGCATTGAGAACTCATCGCACCCAAGATAACCAACGAAGCAGTTCGGGTCATTAAGATCTTCCCTTGACCAGAATTTTTGAAATCCCATGTTATACGCCAGGCCCGGACGGCACTCGAAATCCCCTTTAGCCGACTGGAAAAAAGCCGTCTTATAATCAAGTTTATCACTGAGAATTGTAGCTAAGCTCTCATAAGGTCTCACCGCAGGAACCGCCTCGGCAATATCCTGAGAAGCGGACGGGTAACGCCCCGTCAGAAGAGCAAACAGTGCTTTTGTCGTATGCGTTAACGAAGAACGTGCGTTTGTAAACTCAACACCTTGGGCCGCCAGATCCTTAAGATATGGAGTTAAGTCTGTATTTTCATCCCCAAATGACGTGTATTGATATTGAATCCCCTCTAATACAACTAAAACAACGTTTAGTTTCGCTTTCGAGCCTACTACTTTTATCGGTAACTGATCCCGTAAAAGGATTTTGCGTTCCGGATTTGGCGAAAGTCTGTACTCATGGATTAAAAGGCTCTTAACCGCTTTAATCTGAGCATTGAACTGCAGCCCCGCAGATGCCGCCTGTGGTGAGCGTCTTTGAGGCAAAACCTGTCGGACGACAAGCGCTGCAAGAACGACAACAAGGAATAATATAATTCTTTCGAGAAGGCGATGGCGATTATATTGGGGAGGCTTCGTTTTCATTAACGCATAAAATAGGAAAGTCAGAGCGACTGCGGACGGCCCCAATAACAAAAATGCTGCTTTGGGCATTTTAACCAAATTAACACCTATCATGCAGAATGAATTTACTGGCGAACGAAACAACGGCAAAAGTACGCGTGGCAATATCTGTGTTCCCGTTCTTAACAGCCAGCCGGCATTCATCACCGACCAAGTACATACAAAAGCAGCAAGAATTATTGCTGCTCTGACAACCCATTTGCGTGACCATCGAAAGCAGATTAGCGCCAGGATTACATTCATAAATAAAAAGAATGCGACGTCCGACAGAATCCAGCTTAAATATTCGTCTATAAGATCATAGCGTACAGCATGAATTAGTTTCGTTATTAAAGTGCAGAAGAGCGCGGCTAAAATGAGAACGCTGTAGGCGCGTTCTGTCAGGAAGTTTCTAATTTTCCGCCAGATGCTTACACTTCTGTTATCGGAGCAATAATATATTGTATCTTGATTCATAGCTCGTAAAGGTACTACAAGCATTTACAAATAGCAAGCTGGTTTTAATAATGATAACGAGGTGTGATGAAAGATGACGATTGGTAACAATAACAAAGCCTATATTATATATTTAATATTTTAAAATAAGTATTATTAGTAGTCATATACATGGTGAAATTGTTGTATCTTTGGTGACACCAACATATAAATGATTCTTTCGTAGAAAGTTATATGAAGATTAGTTCCAATCTGATTGTGGAAAAGCTGTTGTTATGTATATGAGTAACTTTGTGAAATCTAACAGTAATATTTATGTTCTTATTATCAAAGATATTTTTTGATTAATTTACATATAACCATTAACAGGTTTTCAACAGTAAAAATAAATTATATTTAATCAAATTATATTGGTTGACAATTTAGTTCACAACTCAATAATACACACATAAACAGTATAGATTCTATATAGGAGTTAGCCTTAATGCCTCTTGATGTCGAACTTGGTCTTAGAAAGCCGGTTTCCCTGTTGGCGCACGAAGCCCTTCTCAGCACGTACTTTACGGCTTCCTGCCTCAGGAAGAAAGCGGGCAATTTTTTACAGCCTTTCGGACTAACGGATGTCCAGTTCAACCTGATGATGCTTCTAAAGCACCAAAGTGGTTTGACTAAAGGGCTTACACAGGCTCAGCTGAGCAATATGATGCTCGTTAACAGGGCAAACATAACGTCACTTATAGACCGAATGGAAAAGGCGGACCTTGTAACCAGAACATCAGCACCTTCGGACCGTAGGTACAATATAATCGTCTTAACTGCTTACGGCAAAAAACTTCTCTCACGTATTGAGCCATTGTACGCACAGGAAGTGAAAAAGATAATGAATGTACTTGCAGAGTCGGACCAAAAACGGCTCATAGGAATGCTCGAGAAAATCAGATCGAGTATATAGAATCATATATAAATTATCATGGATAAAAGCGAGGATCGTATGACGAAAGAGAGAGAAGAAATAAATTCAGGGAAGGACCTCTTTGTCGGTTTTGACATAGGAAGCAGTTTTGTACATTACGCAGTTCTTAACAGTAAGAAGAAAAAAATCTATGCTCCGAAACCGATAATGCACTTTGCAAATCCGATTGGTGCGGTCCGTGAGGCATGGGATGATATTTTAGCAAATTGTGGCGCCGACAGGGTTCAGAACACTGCTTTTACCGGAAGCGGCGCCGAGTCATTTCCGGAAGTAATGTCGCGCATAACATACGTTTACGACAGCGTTGCAATCCCGAAGGGCGTAGAGATAATCGCACCAAACGCTCTGTACGTATTTCATATCGGGGCAAAGGATCCGTACTTCTTCCATCTAAAGGAAATCAACGGCAAGAGAATTATTCAGGACTGGAAAACCGGTACCAAGTGCGGCGGCGGCTCCGGCACTCTAATAGAGAAACAGTGCAGGAGATTGTTCGAGGGGCAGATCCCGCATCCGGACTTGGATGATACAACCGACGTCGATAACGAGGTACGAAGAGAGAAGATAAGGAGAAAGAACAGGTCCAAACTGCAGGCAAGGCTGGAAGAGATGTTTGATATTGCTCAAAGGGAGGCGGCCAAATCAAAGGAGCCGTGTGAATTTCTTGCCAGGTGCGGCGTAGTAATTCAATCGGACTTGATTCACAAACAGAACGAAGGAGCAACAAGAGAGGATAACCTTGCCGGACTTTTCAGAACGGTCGCAAGGAATTTTAAAATTGACGTGCTCGGTTCGCGACAATTTGCCGATGACGACAGCAAGGTCGCAATTGTCACCGGCGGTGTTTTTGCAAACGACCTTATCAGGCGAAATTTGCAGGAATTTCTTGGTATTAAGGTAGAAAGGCCGGAAGATTACCACAACATAGCCGCCATTGGGGCGGCCGCCAAAGGTATAGAAGAAGGAAACAGTGTTGTTTTCGACCTCGAACAGCTCGATAAAATCGCCGCCCTGAGCAGGAAAAAAAGACAGTTCGCCGGTCCTCTTTCTGCTTCGCTGACGAAGGTGCATGAGACAAACCAGGAGCTTGTCGAGGAAATAGCCCCGGACACCGAGGTGGTGTTGGGGATCGACGGCGGCAGTACTACGACCAAGGGGGCGCTGGTCGAATTAAAGACGGGCAGACTTCTCGATAAACTTTATATAAGAACGCAC
Organism: uncultured Pirellulales bacterium; assembly: GCA_964570855.1. GTDB lineage: Bacteria > Planctomycetota > Phycisphaerae > Sedimentisphaerales > Anaerobacaceae > JAFGPS01. Next base: position 8,960 of record CAZMZR010000033.1, on the reverse strand, counting down.
GGAAATCCGGAGGAATCTTTAAAAAGAGTTTTGATGTATTTGAGCAGACATAAAGACAGAGTGACAGTAAGAGGAGTCGGTGCTACCGGCTCTGCGAGAAAGCTTTACGAAAAAATCCTTGTTAGCAAGAAAAAGACGGAAGAACTCGACAGGAAGCAAATAGCAATCACTGACAGGATAACCGACGAAATAACCTGTCACGCACTTGGCGTCAAACACTACAATCCCCGGATAGATACAATTTTCGAAGTGGGTGGTCAGGATATGAAGTTTACAAGTTTTTCCGGTGACGGCACGGTCAAGGAAGCGAAAATGAACTATAGTTGCCAGGCCGGCTCCGGACAGACGCTCGAAAATATGGCCGATGTTATCGACCTGAACGTTGAGAATACTTTGCAGGAGGCTGCGCTTCGTGCCGAGAGGATACCGGTAATAGATTCGACGTGCGGCGTTTTTATGGAGATGGACGAGAACAGGCTCATCGCCGAAGGTTTCAGCAGGGGTGAAATAGCCGCTGCGATATTACGTGGAACGGCGGCGAGTTACTACTATAAATTCGTCGGCGGTTCCCAGCATGCGGGAATGAAATGTTCGGCCCAGGGCGGTCCACCATTGGGCAGGGCGTTTCTTGCCGCACTTGCCCAGGTAACTGAGAAAGAGATAGAGGCTTATCCTCACAGAGAAATGTTCGGGGCATGGGGACAAGCTCTGGACATAATCGATAATATCGGGAAACTTGAGCGGGAAGGCCGCCGAACGGGAACCGCTTTCAGGGGTTGGGACCTGGTTGATATGCCGTTTGAAAAACGGAAAGTCTCATGCAAGAAGCTGTTCGGGGACAAATCATGCGGCATGAGAGATTGTCAGCTCGAAGTTTTCTCTATCGAGGATGACGAAATAATAACAGGAGGTTTCTGCCCGCGAGGTAACTCGGAGACATCGCGAAAACCGAAAACGAACTACGTCGATAAATACCATAAGATATATAACAGGCATTTCAAAAAACAGGGAGCCTTGCTGGAAGAACTGGACGGTGAGAAAGCCGCCGTTAAAAAAGGCGTAACGGTCGGTATCAAGAGAAGTACCGCAACGCTCGGTGAAAAAGGGATTTGGAGCGCGGCGTTGTTCGGCAAACTTGGCTTTTGTCCGGTCGTCACACCGAGGACCACGAAAGAGATTGCCGAGATTGGTGTTGATAATTCGAGAACGGAATTCTGCATTGCCAGGAAGCTGGCGACGGGACACGCGGCGGTTTTGAACGACCATCCCGCCGTCGAATATCTATTTAATCCGAGTTTCATCGAGCAGAGAACGAAGCGGCCGCCCGATTTGAAATACTGTATTTACACGGAGTCGGAAGGTTACGTGTTAAACGACGTTTTGTCGCTTGATAAGAGCAGGCAGATAAATCCGATTCTACATTTCGGCGACATCGAGCTTCTTGTCAGTGCGTTCAGGATGGAATTTGACAGGCTTGGATTCAACTTCACGAATAAGCAGATAAAGGAAGCTGTAAAATATGCAGACGAAGCCGAAAGTCGGTTCAAAGAAGAGCTTTATCGGGAGGGTGACAAGTTCCTGGAGAGAATCGAAGCAGGTAACGAAAAGGCGTATGTTGGAATCGGCAGGGATTACGTTTTGCTCGATCCCGAAGCCAGCTCGAACTCTGGCGTGATGTTTTCGCAAATCAGGGGGCTGGACTATATACCGCAGGTTTTTATTGAGCATAAGTTTCTGGATATCAATCTCGATGAAGTCGTGGAAAATGAATTCTGGGTTCAGAGCGTTAAGATACTGAAAGCCAATATATTCGTAGCCGACCATCCGAACCTGTTCGCAATAAGAATGATGAATTTCGCCTGCGGACCGGACAGTCTTAAGGTATATCAGGAGGAAAAAATTCAACAGGCGGCGGACAAACCCGTCCTTGTCCTTCTGACCGATGCGCAAACCAACAATGCACCCTTTGTCACAAGAACAGAAGCGCATGAAAGGGTCGTGAACCAAGTCAAAAATACGAAATTAAGAATTGAAAGACTCAAGAGACGCGACGGTTATGATTCCGAGGAGAGGACATGGCTAATTCCTTTTATGGGGAATGCAAGCTTCGTAGCGGCGGCGGGATTGAGGCATTTCGGAATAAACAGTGAGGTTTTGCCGACAAATACACCGAGTGGTTATGAGCTGGCTCGCAAGCATATCTATACGGAGGTCTGTCACCCCCTAAAAGGAGTGGTAGGCGATGCGCTCGCGTTTCTTTACGATGAAATTGAGAGAAAGGATAAACGGTATGTCGAGAACAACTATCTTATAATGCTCCCGACGACGAGCGGGCCGTGCAGGTTCGGAAAATATACTGAACTGGTAAGGGAGTTTCTTGACCGGGAAGGTTTGGAGAAAATACCCGTGGCCGGCCCATCGTCTGAAACCGATTATACGGACATACCCTTTCCCAAAGGATTTGCATCCTCCGATAAGCAGAGGGTACAGCGAATGTTGTTCAAAGGGATATATTCGTCCGATTTGCTGGGTGACATACTCTTACGGTTCCGACCGTACGTTGAGAACAAAAAAGAGATAAAAAAGTTAATGGAGAACCGGCTGAGAGAGCTGGAGATTGTGGTACAAAACGGCGCGATAACGAACCAGATGGTGCAGTGGGGCCAGGAGACTGTAGATCGATTCAAGTCACTTGCTGTGCGAAACTGTGAAAGGTTCCCCCTTGTCCTCTACATCGGTGAAATATACATGAGGCAGCATGACCCTTATACAAATTGTGTGATCGAGCAACTGGAAGAGCAGGGATTGGAAACGGTACGGGACCCCGTCACGGACTGGCTGGATTATGTCAATAAGGTCATCCAGAGAAATTCCAAAAGAGATATGAAGCTGGGAATCAAGGCTTATGATTTGGAAAAGACGTTGAAAAATGCGGGAAAATTGCTTAATTCCTTTATCAAGGGCAAATATATGTCTTCAATCGAGCATAAACTCGCCGGGCCGTTCCGTGAAGTTCTTGGGGGCAGGCATGTTCTTCCCAAGCCTATGGAGATGATTGAGACATTGGAAAAGAAGCATGAATTCCACGGTAATATCGAAGGCGAATCTCCCCTGAGTGCCGGTATTGCTTATTATTTTATGAACGATTTAATCAGAAACAAAGGCGATGCTTATATATCGGGAATATTTCACGTGGGCCCGTTTACGTGTATGCAGGAAGGAGTTGCCACGGCCAAAATCGAGGCGATGGCAAAAGAATTGAGAAAGAAAAAAACCGATTTGGTGTTCCCGGTTATCCATGCCTTCTTCGGCGATTCGGCCGGTGCGAATATGGATTCGGAAATCGCCGTCTTCGTGGAGCAGTGCTACCAGAAAAGAGAAATGCTGCGGGATACACAAGGCCCGGGAATTTCACAGCCAAAGGCCCGTCGAAAGATAGGTATAAAGTCGATTCGACCTTCGAAGCGAGGTGCTGAGTCATTGTCCCGTGTAAAAGAGTGACGGTGGATATAGTATTGTTTGAGCGGTTTTTCACAGTGGCAGGTCGCGGTGTTGCCAGATGACACCGCCCAGCAGTGTTGAGACGGCAAGGAGTGTTATCAGCACGGCTATATCGCGAATCGGCCATACAGATTGGCCGAGAATCAATGGCGGGTCAATGTAGTAAAAGATGGTGAAGGGAGTGAGCGGTTTCATAACGGGCCACCATTCGCTGACAATCGAAATAAAATAGTTCACGACCAAAAAGGCTACAGTCAGCGAAATTGCGGTAATGCGGCTAAAACATGCCGCCGTTAGCAGTGCGATTCCTCCGACCGTGCCGGCGAGTAATCCGCCGACGACTGCCAGCTTGAAAAAGGCGTAGAGCGGAACTTCCTGCTCGAAGTCGTACAGGTTAGTAGCGACCACAGTTCCGAGGAACATCACCAGGACAAGTGCGGCCATACCGACAATGGTGATTAGGGCGACACAGATATAGACGTGCGTTTTTGTGGTTGGCCGAGACAGTATCAACTCCATGTTTCCATTCATCACTTCTCCGGCCAGCAGGGCGGTCGGCACTCCGACGGCATAGAGCATATACAAAAATAGAATGAAGGGTTCCTGATAGCCGATTGAGATGAGCCCGGCGATGTTTCCAAGCTGCAGTGCATCGCCGCTCATCATCGTTTTGATGAAACCCGGCAGCAAATCGATGTACTGAAGGAATGCCTTTACCTTTTCGTTGTCGTGCACGATGCCGCAGACGATAAGCTGAAAAAGGAATATCCAGAATGCAATCAAAAACCATGCGAGCAGCATCCGGAGCGTCCAGAATCGAAGTAGCGGCCAGGGAAACGGGACACGGCGGTTAGTTCTCATGGCCGTCCTCCTTTCGGTAATACTGCATGAAGGCTTCTTCGAGTGACGTCTGGAGCGTGTCGATTCTGTCAACCGGAAAACGGGCGAGCCATTTAAGAACGGTATCGGCGGCGCCGCTGTAAGAGATATGAAGCGATTGCGAATCCCGGCTGATGACCCTGACGCCTTCGGGAAGGTCTGCTGTAGAGGCGGGAACGTTCTTGCCCTGTATAAACCAGACCTTCAGTTGCCTTTGCCCCTGCTGAATAATCTTTGAAATCGGAGCCAGCTCGATAAGACGTCCCTCGCGCAGGATTGCTGCTCGTTCGCATACCGCCGCCACTTCGCTAAGGTCATGTGAGGACAACAGGACGGTTGCACCTTCATTGGCGGCTTCCCGAATCAAATCGAGCACCACCTGACTTATCAGTGGGTCGAGCCCAATGGTAGGTTCGTCCAGAATAAGCACTTCCGGCTGATGGCCGAAGGCATAGACGACGCCAACCTTCTGTCGATTTCCTTTTGATAAAGCTCTGACTCTTCTATCCAGGTCCAGATCGAGCCGTTCGGCCAGCTCCTCTTGTCGTTTATTACAGTTTTTGCCGTTGCCTAATTCGGCCATTAGCTTGAGTGACTTTCGTGCAGAACGACCCGCCCAGATGTGAAAATCGCCGGGCAGGTAGCCGATGTGTGTGTGTTGGGTTGCATGTCCTGCCTCGATACGACGGCCCAAAACATTGCATTGGCCGGATGTCGGTCTGAGCAGACCCATCAGACAGCGTATGGTTGTTGTTTTACCGGAGCCGTTTGGGCCGAGATAGCCGAATATTTCGCCTTTTTCGATATCGAACGACAAGTCATCGATACCTCGGGCGCTGCCGTATCGTTTCGTGAGTACTTTTATCTCGATTGCTTTGTCTGCGGGCATTGCAAATTAACTTTCAGATATTCCCTCACGAATTCTATCATATTTCTTGTTCACAGATAATGTCGGAATAATCCCCAAAAAGTTCCGCTCTGAATAAAAATTATAGAAATTTATCGGGCGCCGAATGACAATGACCTTTTTATTTCCAAAATCATAATGTCAATTCATTTTCTTTAGCAGTTCTTTTCGTGCCTGGACGCGGAGCCTGGCGTTTTCGTATCGGCGTTTTTCTTCCGTCGATTCCGGCACTATCGGCGGGGCGGCGGTAGGTTTTTTGTTTTCATCGAGTGCGACAAACGTCAGGAAAGCGGTCGTCGCCAGGACTTTTTTGCCGGTGTAGGGATCCTCTTTAGCTGTCTGAACACCTACCTCCATGGATGAACGGCTGACATAATTTACGGAGGCTTTGAGAGTAACGTGGTCGCCGATGCGAATCGGCTCTTTGAAGGCCAGCGAATCTATTCCGGCGGTGACAACCTCTTTTCCGCAATGTCTCTGTGCCGCCATCGCCGCGACCATATCAATCAAAGCTACAATCGCACCTCCGAAGGCAGTGCCCTGTGGATTGGCTTGGTTGGGCATAATCAAGTATCTTGTCTCTACGGCACTTTCTTTGGGGCTTTTACCTTTTTCGTTTGTCATATTTTCACATAGGTATTGATGATATTTTAGATATCGTTCGTCGTAATGCCATATAGTACCCAAACTATTGACAAAGGACAAGTCCCTGTTTAGCTATAAAACTTCTTGACGTAGTATTGGGCCAACCTATAATTGAGAGATACGGCTGCGAATGTACGTCGCTTATATCCTGGAAAGGGACTCTTATGGAGCGGATAAGTCGCTGGGAAATAGGTAAATATAAGATGAATTTTAAATTTCCCGAACAACTAACCTCATGGCTCAAATGGTTGGTCCCGTTTTTGTTGGTGCTATGGCTTTTATCGGGGATATATATCGTAGGACCTGATGAGCAGGGGGTAGTCCGCCGATTTGGCAAAGTTGTAAGAACAGTTGAACCAGGTCCGCATTACCGCCTGCCCAATCCGATCGAAAAAGTTGACAAGCCCAAGATACAACAGGTCAGGCGAATAGAAATCGGTTTTGAAACCATTAGCTCAGGTTCACCGGCAAAGTATAACTTCCACACCGAAGAGTCGCTAATGCTGACCGGTGACGAGCAGATAATCGATGCGCAAATCATAGTCCAGTATAAGATAAGGGATGCTGCCGACTACCTGTTCAATGTTCGCAATCTGGAGGGGTCGCAGGGCACAATTAAGGATGCAGCCGAAGTGGCGTTGCGACAGGTTGTCGGCAAAAGGCCGATTGACGATGTGCTCATTGAGGAAAAACTGCAAGTTGAAATAGACATCCTGGCACTCCTTCAGGAGATAGTCGATGGATACGAAAGCGGCATTCGAATCATCGAGGTTAAACTTCAGACTGTCCGGCCGCCAAAAGAGGTTGCATCAGCATTTGACGACGTGGTCAGCGCCAAGGAGGATAAGGCTAAACTGATCCAGGAGGCTGAAGGTTATAAAGAGGATATCATTCCGAAGGCTCGCGGCCAGGCCAGGAGTATAGTTTTAGCCGCGGAGGCTTACAAGGAAGAAAAGATAAAACGAGCTCAGGGCGATGTAGAGAAATTTTTAGCCGTGCTTACAGAATACGAAAAGGCAAAAGATGTGACACGAAAGCGTCTCTATTTAGAAACTATGGAACAGGTTCTACCAAAGATTAAAAAGTTTATCATTGATTCTGAGTCAGGTGACGGCCTGCTGAAACTTTTACCTCTTGAAGGTGCACCATTTGGCAATACGACGCAAAATCCAAATCCTGATACTGGGAGGCAAAGATGAATAAACAACTGATTAGTTTGATTGTATTCATTGTAATACTTGCGGTAGTGCTGCCCGCTTTACTGTTTACTGTTGATGAAACCGAGCAGGCCATTGTAACACAATTGGGAAAATTCGTAAGAGAAGTAAAAGAACCCGGCCTGCACTTCAGGATCCCGTTGATTCAGGCGGTGCACAGATTTGAGGCCAGGGTTATGGAATATGACGCTGCAGCGGCGAAAATTATCACGGATGATAAAAAGCATCTGGTGATAGATAATTATGCCCGCTGGAAAATCATCGATCCACTCAAGTTATATCAAACCGTCGGCAATGAGTTCGGCGCCCAGTCAAGACTGGATGATATTGTCTTCTCTGAGATGCGTGAAGAGCTTGCCAGGCATACGTTGACAGAAATCGTATCGGTTAACCGCCAGGAGATCATGCACAAAGTGGCCGAGCAGTGCGCCCAAAAAGCTGCCGATTATGGAATCCAGATTATCGATGTGCGAATAAAACGGGCCGACCTGCCCGAAGAGGTTACACATTCGGTCTATGCCCGAATGAGAGCCGAAAGGGAGAGAATCGCTAAAAAGTATCGCTCTGAAGGCGAGGAAGAAGCCGTAATGGTTAGGGCACAGACCGACAAGGAAAAGACAATCCTGCTCGCCGAAAGTTACATGCAGGCCGAGAAAACTAAAGGCGAAGGTGACGCCGAGGCCCTCAAAATATATGCCCAGGCATATGAAAAGGATACCGAGTTCTACTCATTCATCAGGACTTTAGAAGCTTACAAGCTCTCGCTTGGTACGGGGACTACTATCGTTTTACCCAACGATTCGGAATTTTTTCAGTATCTGAGCCCACCGACAAAAGAATAGATTTTGATAATTCGTTCCTGAAAGAATACCGTTTGACAATCATGTTGCAAGACTCGAGCTCGGATTATTGATCTGCGCTTTTCTTTCAATCCTCCTGTGCCACTACAATTATTATCTTGCTTGACACGAGAAGATGTCAAATTGACAGCTTGGAAAAGCAAAGTATAAGCCCTGTGAGTAAAAAAACCGGGATTTTTGAGCGATTAAAGCGATTCCAGAGTCTGGCACGGCCTTTGCATATTCTCTTTATGTAAGTTTGATTTGTAAATGAAAACAGAATGTAAGAATTGAAGAAGAATTTGATAAGAGATTGAAAGGAGGTATTACTATGGCACTGGTACCTTTTACAAAAAGAAATCGAAATGGCTTGGCAACACTCCATAATGAGATGGACGATTTGTTCGATAGTTTTTTCCGAGGGTTGGACAGGCCCTTTGCAGGTTATAAAACCTGGCCATCTATCGACGTAGCGGAAGATGAAAATTCGATAATTGTCCGTGCTGAAGTGCCGGGCTGCAACGCCGAGGACGTTGACATTTCCGTTTATGGTAATACGTTGACCATCAGCGGAGAAAAAAAACTCTCGGAAGAGAAAAAGGAAAAAGGTTATTACCATGTTGAGAGCAGCTACGGCAGCTTCAGAAGGGAGTTGACCCTTCCGACCGATGTGGATTCCGATAAGATTGATGCAACATGCAAAGACGGTGTGTTGTCTATCAACTTACCGAAAGCCGCCAAAGCCAGGGCGATTAAAGTCAAGGTCAAGGGATGATAATATCGAGCCTTGCAGCCTCCGGCTCCTTGAACAGATAAACAGGGCTTGTTTTGAGAAAAGTGTTTATTCCTCTTTTGTGAAGGATCGCAAAAGAGGAATTTTTTTATAATCTGTATTTGGGCGGATATGTGTCTTTATATTATGTTTTTATTCTCTTTTAGCACACTCGATGGAGGCGAAAGTCCGTTGCTTTA
>CAZMZR010000032.1:15319-35887 GCA_964570855.1 uncultured Pirellulales bacterium | reverse complement strand
TTTCTTCACGCAGTGTTCCTCCAAACGGTTTTCTCAGACGAATCAACGGTATATGTCCAAGAAATGGAACCTGCATAGGAAGAGACATGTCTTTAACACTGTAAACTGCCTGATGCTTATTGGCTCTCAGTAATGCCGTACCACAACCAATGCCTAATCCAAGAATCAGCACCATTACAGAGTACACAATTCGACGGTCATTATGTGGCTGAGAAGGAACAAATGCCCACATCAATACATTGATCGATCCCGGGGCATTTCTTTCCACATTCTTCTGATCCAAACGCCTCCGGACAGAATTGAATAAATCACGTTTATGCTGAAGCTCGTCACTTTCTTCCTGAAGTAACTGGACGCTTTTGAAAAAGCCATCATATTCCACCTGCTCTTTCTCGAATTCAGCAAGTAAAAGCTCCTCTTCATGTTTTAACCGTTCCCACTGATAATCCAGAGACTTCAACTTTTCTTCATAATTACTGCCACTCATTCCGACAAGCAAACCATCATCACCATTCATAGACCACTGTTTTTCCAATTGCATCTCTCGTTCTCTGAGCAGTTCATCTTTAAATTCTAGATCCTTTTCGGCTCGTACCATATTCGGATGTTTAGAGGTATATAAACTATTCTCAATCTGGTGTCTAAGAGTTTTAACATCTATATCCAGCCTTCGCCATTCGGCGTCCTCATAGTATTTTGATTGATTATCCATGCTATCCATAAAAGCAACCGATGTGTCATTACTGTCACCTGCATCGGCCTGCTCTATCAATTCCATCAATTTCTCACGTTCCCATTCCAACATGGCTATATTTTGCTTCAGTTCACCCAAATGAAACTCTGTTTGATCCAAATGAATTTTCTTGTTCGCTACGAGTTTCTGTTTCTCACGCTCCCATTCCAATACAGCAAGACTTTGCTGCATTTCATCCAAGCGGTCTTGAGTTTGTTCAAAATGAGACTTCTTAGCGGAGATGAGATCCTGTGGAACTTCCGTACCGAGTGACCTGCGAAGCTCGTCAACAATCTTTTCTCTGCCCTGTATTTCACTTTCCAGGGATTTGTACTGATCCACTAATTGACGGTAAAGCTGGTCTTCCGTAGCATCAGACATTTCCCTGACATATTTTATGTACTGGTCCAGAACAGCATCAACAATAAGCTTGGCATCCTTGGGATTTTTAGACAAAAAAGTAACGTCGATTATTTCAGTTCGACTACGAGGACGAACCAAAAGATTATCACGAAGTCTTTCCATGGGAGGTGTTTTCTTTCCCTGCAGCCACGGGATGACCGATTTACGCCCCCCCTTGTACCAATCCGTTTCCTGGGTTTCCTGCCGATCCAAAACACGCTGTAGAACCGTTAAGCTCCTCATAATAGAAACCTGGGTATTCAGGAATGAACTATATAAGGGAATCATTCCATTGTCCTCGGTCCTGAAAACCAGCCGCGGGATAATAGGCCGAACACGCACTTCTCCCCGGGCTTGATATTTTGGAATTATCTGGGTCCAGATAATAACAATCGAAGGAATGGACACTAACAAGAATATGACCGCAATCATCAATTTGTAGCGTAACATGGATTCTATAATGCCGCTTCCTGACTGAACAGCATGTGCCGGTCCTCTTGTTCCCACAAACTGATTTGACAGTAAAGTCATATCAGTTAACGGCATAGGTTTCTTGGTGACCATCAAGTTTTCTTTAGGATGCGACGTCTGGTCGGTATTTCCGGATTCATCCCTTGCCTGGATTATCGGGTCAGAATCATTCTGGTAACTATGTCTTGCCGAATGTTCGTCGTGATTTGGTTTATCATTAAGGTTATCCACTCTTAATTTACCTCCAATTATATTCACCAATTTCTTTCAGGACACCCATATCTGATGACTGTCGAGAGTGATACAATCCATGTTTTTTGTTGACTTTCATACAATAAATAGATTCTTCCGCAACCTCTCTCAGTTTTTTTGTTCCTCATCCGACATGGTAAGATCAACCAGTTTTTTTTCAACGACTCGAAGAAAATAAGGAACGAGTACTTTTTGTTTCTGCCATCTCTTATACGGTTCCATTATAAGACGGAACAGGAACTCTGTACCAGTCACGCGGAAAATTTTCGGAGCTCTTTTAAGACTACCAGCCGCAATATCGAAACTACCCCCTACACCCATGCAGAAATTAACGTTGATTTCCTGCCAATGGTGCCATATCCAGTATTCCTGCTTCGGGGATCCCATAGCCACGAACAGCAGATTTGCCCCACTTGCATTTATTTGCTTAATCACTGCTGATGAATCCTGGAAATACCCATCCTGCCAACCGACAACCTTTAATCCTGGATACTTCTTCTGAAGCTCCAAGCGGGCATTGGTATTGGATTTAGAAGAGGCTCCCAGCAGGTAAACACTCCATTCTTTACGGGACGCAATAGAAAGAAGTTTGAAAAAAAGATCACATCCGGTACATCGCTTGATGCTTTGTCCATACAGTATCTTGGAAGCCATTGAGACGCCCACTCCGTCGCAAACAACTATATCTGTTTGTCGGAGAATATTCAGCAATTCAGGATTTTGCCAGGCGTGATAAATTTTGATGGGATTGATGGCAAAACACAATGACTTCAGTTTCGATTCAACTATATTTTCAATACATTCAAGAACTTGATCATATGATTTAAAAGGCACCACCGGAATTTTCATTATACTAACCGGCGCTGGAACATATTCCAGCATTTTCGACCTCTTTGAATTCGCTAAAGATTCCAACTGTCTGTCATAGGAAGATGAGTCCATGTCGGCAGCATGGTCTTCGTCTTGCTCCGGCGGAGGGAATTCATCTATTAACCGCGCCAGCAGCATAGCCTTCCGGCCACTGAGTTCCAAATAATTGTCAGTACAAATACTGGCCCTTATTTCCCATCCCGTGGTTCCATTCGCCTGAAGTGGAAAACAAAGCTTTGTTGTATTAACATTAGAGAATTTATCCTCCGAAGCATTCCATACAAAAGTATTAACATAATTACCGTTTTGAATATTCCACAACTCAATGCTTTGAAAATTCATTTGCTTGCCCATTAGGCATACTGTTTTCCACCACGAACTTAAAGATCCGGATTCACACATCCTCAATTGAGCACTTTCAAAATTATGCTTTTCTTTCCTTGCTTCACGAGAAAGCTCCCAATTACGTTTTAAGACCATTAGTATTTTACGATAACGCCCACTGTGCAGGCAGGCGAACATTGTAAATAACAATAATATCCCACCTGTCAGCAGCCCCGGTGACCATCGGCCCTCCACGGTTAAAATAAATACTCCAACACTGGCGATTATGGCCGTTAAAGCATAAAGAACTATTACTGCAGTTCGGTGATTCAATCCAAGATCCAATAGGCGGTGATGCAAATGGCTTCGATCGGGAGCAAATATGGAGCGTCGCTCAATAACACGGCGAGAAATGATAACAAAGCCGGTATCGAGAATCGGTAAGCCCATTACGAGAAATGGAAGGGCCAATCCCACAAGGGTGGAAGTTTTTGTTTGACATACCATACTACCTGCTCCAATCATAAAACCAAGGAACATGGAGCCGCAGTCACCCATGAAAATTTTAGCTGGATAGAAGTTAAAGAACAAAAATCCTGTCACACTGCCCAGAAGCGCCAGCATCAATACTGCTATTGCCGTCTGAGAAGTCCAGAGAGCGAGAAATAAAATTGTCCCGCACACAATGGCAGCAATTCCACCGGCAAGACCATCAAGTCCGTCAATGAAATTCATGCCAATCGTTATCGTCGTTATCCAAATTACAGCCAGCGGCCATGCCAACCAACCAAACTCCAGCTCGAACCACGGCCCTACAGAGATCGAACGTATCGTTGCCCCTGATGCACAAACAGCCAATGATGCCCCGACTATACACAATAATTTAATGTTGGGTCGCACGGTGCGAAGATCATCAATCAGACCGACCGCAAATATGAAACTGGCCCCTGCTAAAAGCACGATAAATTCCGTTTTCGATTCCCGGAAAGACCGGCCGATTTCGTTGTTCAAAAAGAATAGAGGCAGCACAAGGGCAAGTGTCGATACAATAAAAACAACTCCACCTATTCGAGGAACGGGAATATGATGCACCTTGCGCGGGCCGGGAGTATCAACAAGTTGATATTTCTTAGCCAGTCGCGAAATAATCGGCACGAGAAACATTGCCACCAGCGCTGTCCCAAAGTAAACTGTAATATGCGTTTTCATCAGCTCCCCATTATCTTATGTCAACAGCTTTAACTTTTACCGCCTTTAATAATCCCAGACCATGTTTTGTGGTCTCCTACGAACTCACTTGTATATTCATAGTACTAAAAGATGCGGCAACAACTTAGACTCCGTCCCCGTGAGTTGCCGTAGAAAACCCTTAATAATTTCTGACTTTGCAACAACATATGCACACTTCTTCTCGTGGTGTGCTTTTAAAATAACTACAGTTGTCTCCATACGTATTAGTAGTGAATTATTCCCCATTGATGAATGTTCTTTCTCACCACATCTCCATTGTTTTAATTACATTATGATACTCAATTTCGCTTAATTTGTCAATATTTTAATGCATAAGATTTACGAAAGATACCCTGTTTTTCAGCTATTAGGGGATTAATCACATAACTCTTCGAAGTTTTGGGACTAAACGCGAAAAAATACCTGTTAAGAACTCAAAAACTATCCTGAAAAACATACACAAATATCAAAAAAGAGCTCTGTTTTCGAATTTATATATGGTTTGGTTTGGATTTGACTGTCTCATCACGGTCAAAGGCAATATCAACTGTATTACAAGAAGCTCCAATATTTCAGGGGAAAAAACACTTCCTAAGGGCCTTAAATAATGCTGTCGAAAGCTTTTGGTTACTACCTTGAAGAAAAGAGATTCGGCCATATCCCGAAATTATCACATCATCCACAGACCAATAAAATGATCTAAATGGTTTACACCGAGCAACCCAAAAAGGCTGTTATTGCATATCCGACAGTTTTATAGCCTGGCCGACTACCAAACATACCATGACACCAAAGATAATGTAACACCTGATGACCTCTGTTATGGGCAGCTTTAATAAATATCGAACTAACGAACCAGTTTGAAAATAAAACAATGCTTGAAAGCAAAAATTATAACAGTAAAATCATCGAAACAGGGGTTTAAATCACCTCCTGTTTTGTTAATAGTTTTACTTCACTTTTAATTAAAACTAAAAAATCATAGATCGTATCGTTAAAGATATTGGAGTAAAAAGAACGTTAAATGGGTATAGTCATATTCAGTGACAATCAGTTTTTTGGAATTAACCGCATAGTAGGTGAAAAGACTCAGGTTTGGGCTGAGCGTTTCCATGATACGGAGGCAATATTCGGAGTCACTGATACGGTCCATAAGTGCGGCAAATGTGAAAAAGGAAATCATGCCCGATGTTTAACGCACTGTTAAGGGCTTATATAGAACGGGAAAACAAATTAACAGATACTTCAGGAGCATAGGATGAAAATCGTAAATGTAGTCGGCGCCCGCCCAAATTTCATGAAAATTGCCCCGATTATGGACGCCTATAAAGCATTCAATGACATTGAAACACTTCTGGTCCATACAGGCCAGCATTATGATGAGAAAATGAGCCGTCTTTTTTTCAACGAGCTCGGTATCCCCGAGCCTGATATTTACCTGGAAGTCGGTTCCGCAAGTCATGCTGTTCAGACCGCTGAAATCATGAAAGCTTTTGAGCCGGTTGTATTAGATCACAAGCCGGATGCTGTCCTTGTTGTCGGAGATGTCAATAGCACCATAGCTTGTGGTCTTGTAGCAGTCAAACTGGATGTGAAGCTGGCACACGTGGAAGCAGGACTTCGTAGTTTCGATCGTTCGATGCCGGAGGAAATTAATCGCGTCCTTACAGATTCTATTAGCGAACTGCTATTCTGCACGGAGCAAAGCGGTGTTGACAATCTTATACATGAAGGGATTCCTGAAGATAAGATATTTCTCGTCGGCAATGTTATGATTGATACTTTGCAAAAGAACTTAGAAAAGGCCCAACGGTCAGATATTCTGGACCATCTTAGGCTAAATAACACCGACTTTGCCGTTCTGACTTTGCATCGACCTTCTAATGTAGATGATCCTTCAACATTTAACAGAATAGTTGATGCGCTCAAGATTATTCAGAAGAATATTCCTATTGTTTTCCCTATCCACCCTCGAACCCATAAAAATCTTTCTAATAATGGTCTTGTAGAGCGTATTAATGAGTTACCCAACTTACAAGTAATTGAACCTTTGGGCTACCTTGATTTTCTGAAACTTATGTCTTCGGCCAGAATAGTTCTTACTGATTCGGGCGGAATACAGGAAGAAACGACTATCCTGAAGGTCCCCTGCCTGACTCTTCGTGAAAATACCGAACGCCCAATTACTTTGGAGATCGGCTCTAATCAGATTGTCGGTACTGATCCAGATAAAATTATCGAAGGCTTTGAACAGGCAATGGCCGGTCCCTCCCGGAATCTTGAAATACCTCCGTTATGGGACGGTCGGGCGGCCGAACGTATCGTAAGAATACTCAAAGATAAGCTTTAAGCGACATAACATAGCATTTCCTGGGTCCAAAACGACGGATTGAAAGATAATATATAAAAACAACAATATATCTGATTAAATAAAATTCGACATCGATTTTACAATCTTCACCGCCGGGAAAATTAGTTTTGCATTTCTTTATGGTTCCCTGTATATTAAGTCGTTTTTTGTAAAGTACAGGAATATATAGATACGATGTTAAAATTCGTACACAAGGAAGTTATAGGCATAGATATAGGCTCACACGCGGTCAAAGCCGTCCAGTTGAGCAAAATAAAAGGTGACTGGGCGGTTACTGCAGCAGCAATCGCTGAGATTTCCGAAAAAGGCGCCAACATACCCAGCCGGCGTGAGACAAATACAGTCAGAGCAATCCAGAATTGTATGCGCATTACAAGCGCCAAGACCAAGCTGGGGGTTCTTTCGCTGGGTGGACCGGAAGTGGCCATAAGAAATTTCGAATTTCCAGTGCTGCCGCCCGATGAGATGGAAAAAGCTGTCCTGCTGGAAGCCAAACAAGTCTGCCCCTTTACCACAACCGATATTACTGTCGATTACAACCTGATTTCCAACGGCAAGGAAAGAGCAAAAGGTTATCTCGTAGCGGCGACCAATAAACTTCTTAAGAACAAGATGCGGCTCGCCAAAAAGGCACATCTGAGTTGCACTTTAATGGACATCGATGCGTTGGCCCTGCTGAATTGCTTTAAACAGGTTGAAAAACCCGAAGATAATCACGGTACGGCAATTTTGAACATCGGCAACCTGCATACAACTTTGGCGATTGAAGGAAATCACGGCTGGCCGTTTGTACGCAACCTGAATTATTCCGGGAAAGAAGTGATAAAACAAATTGCAGACCAAAACGATATATCACAGGAATCTGTTATGAAGATATTCTCCGGCGAATCGCAGGATATCCCCCCACAGATTCGCGAATCGCTGACCCAGGCCAGCAACAGACTCGTTGGCGACATCAATAAAACCGTGCGCTACTACAGCGCCCAGCAGAATTCGTTTGATATCGAAAAGATACTTCTCTGCGGAGGTTTCGCTTTGTTCGGCAAACTTGTAGAGTTGCTGAGGGACCGTTTATCGATAAAAATCGAGTTATGGAATCCATTCGAGAAGATGCGGTGCCAGTCACGAATCCTTAAGGGAGTCCTGCTGAAGAATATCGTACGTAAGAACGGCCCTGCCATGGCAATTGCCGCAGGTCTGGCAATGAGGTCTGTTTACGATGCATAAAATAGATTTATTAAAAGGCCAGGGTATCCCGGCAAAAACAACCACCGGTGGCATCATTGTCCTCACATTAATCGTTATTGTCCCCTTCCTGAGCGCTGTAGGAATGCTGGACCGCTACTGGCAAACAAAAATCGACATCGAATTGATGCAGCAGAGAATTGTCATTGGTAAAGAAGCAATTTCTCTGCATGAGCCTGATTTGAAACTGAAAAAATCACTTGACCAAAAAATCACTCTTCTCAACGGCCAATTATCGGAGGTTTCCCGTTGCATTGATACGTTTATTCAATGGTCACCCATTATGGTGACACTGTCGGAGAACATGCCCTCAAAAATGATCATGAGTAAGCTTTCAACCCAAAACACAAACGTAAGAAGAGCAACGACAACAAGAAAGAGAAACTCCGACCCCAATAAACCGAGTAATATTCCCATCCCTGAAAGAACAATGGTAATGAATATTTGCGGTAACAAACCGGGCAGCTATGACACAATGGTACAAGGATACCAAGAGCATCTGAATTTATCACCGGCGCTAAAACCCATACTCAAGAATATCGTCCCTTCAAAGGAAGCCGGTACGATGGGCACCGACCAGACTGAATCCTATGTTATGAATATCTTTTTTAAATCCGAATTGAAGTGAGTGATTTATGAAATCGAACATCGGAAAATATATTAAATTCGCAGCTCTGGCTTGGTCGTGCTGTTTTATAGTATTCCTGCTGATCTTTTTGCTGGTACTCTCGCCTTTGAACAAACACAGAAAACAAATTGAAAGCGAATTCAAAAAGGTCAAAAGCAACGCGGATTCTGCGTTGCTGGCTTCAGAAGAGGAAACTAAAACCCGGTTGAACGAACAAATCCTGGAATTAAACGAAACTCTGGAAAATTTTGTGATCGATCCCGAAAACACCTCTAACCTGACCTATCAGATAAGCGGAATTTCCAATGAAATCGGGCTTAAAGCCTTCCAGATTACACCAACCGGCCAAAATATAACAGCATTTGACAACTGTACATATATATCCGGGCAGCTTTATCAGGTCGGTTTCATAGCGAGCTTTAATCAGTTTGCAACGTTCCTCAATGCCCTTGAAAGATACAAGCCGGTTATTTTTATAGATACATTCTCAATTACCCGGTCACGCCAGGGTGAAATCAACCATACGGTTGACATGCAACTGGCGATTTTAGTCTTAAAAAACGAAAAAGCTAAAAAAGATAAAGGTTGATTCCTTTGCCCCAAATTCACAATAATGTTTTTTTTAGAAGAATTTTGCAAAATGGAGTCCGGGAGTATATTATTAAAAGGTTTATAAATACAAAAATTTCAAAACAGAGTTTAATTATTCAATAGCTCAGTAAAAATGAGAACGGTAGCAATAGCAAATCAAAAAGGTGGCTGTGGTAAGACGACAACTGCCGTTAATCTTGCCTCAGCTTTTACTCTGCTGGGCAAACGCGTCCTGTTGATCGACCTCGACCCGCAGGCCCATGCCACGCTGGGATTGGGCTGCGACCCGGAAGGTGTGAGCAGGACCGTTTATGATATTTTCACCGATACGAACATCCCTGTATCAGAGCTGATTTCAAAGAGTAATATGGAAGGACTCTTTTTGCTTCCGAGCAATATTTTACTTTCCGGCGTTGAGCTCGATCTGGCATCTATGAAAAACAGAGAATATATCCTGGCTAATAGAATCAAGGAAATAAATGGCTCCTATGATATGTGCCTGATAGACTGTTCCCCCTCGCTGAGCTTACTGACTATTAACGCCCTTGTAGCCAGTAATGATGTCATTATACCCGTACAAACACACTACTATGCCCTTGAAGGTTTACGACAGTTGCTTGAAACAGTAGATATTGTTCAGAGACGTTATAACGAAAATCTGGAAATACTCGGCGTGCTGCTGACATTCGTCGAGAGCAGGACAAAATTGAGCAAGCAGGTTCAACGGCAGATGAGAGAATACTTCGGTGATTTAGTCTTTGATACCGTCATTCACAAAGATGTCAGGTTAGCCGAAGCTCCAAGTGCTCACGAGCCCGTTTTAGCTTATGCGCCGGACTCCATGGGTGCTTTCGAACACAAGATATTGGCAGAGGAGATAGGCTAAGCAATGGTGAAAAAGAACAGGACAGGACTACAAAGCGAGGTCTCTCACATTTTTGCCGGTGTCCCTATACCGAAAAAGAAGCGACCACACACTGACGAACCCGAACAAAAACCGGAAAGTAAAGACACCCGGCAAATTCCCGCCCAACAAACTCCGGTTGAAGAGCAACCCGCCACAATAGAAATTCCTCCCGAACAACCCCCGGTCATGGAATCTTCGGCGGAAGAACCGACAACACAACCAGTGCCCGAAAAACAAAAGCAAGCAGAAGAAACACCGGTAAAAGAAAAACATGAGATAAAACCACAGATGGAAGAACCGGTATTCAAACAACCACCACTTATACAACTTCAGGAAGAACAACCGTCGATTCCTTTTAGTCAAACAATTGAATTGCCGGAAATTGATGAGCCCGCCGAGGCAATTAAGAGATCATCTACTCTTAGACCTGTCAAAGCCGATATCACCGGCAAAAGCGGCGATAAAATTCCAAGTAAAGTATCGACTCGCCAAACAGGCAAACGTTTTGCTTCCAAATCAGGGAAAAACACAAGTTCCCGTAAACAAACAACGATGGTAATATTAGTGATTGCTCTTTCGATTCTGCTTTTTTTCCTGCTGTTCAAACCTTTTAGTAAATCTTCATATAATATCAACGAACCGGGAGCAGTTAAACCGGCGATGATAAGGTCGGCGGCTCAGACAAATGCCGCAAGTATTGCAATTAACTGGCAGATTCCGGATCCTTATCCTACCAGTATTCGTGATCCTATGTTACTGAGCTCACAACAGCAGTTTGACTCTGAAACATGGAAGCCCAATTTGGTAGGTCTGGTTTACAATGAAAATCAAAAATATGCAATTATCGGCACTGACATCTTACAGGAGGGTGAAGAAATAAACGGTGTAAAAGTTATTAAAATCAACAAGGACTCCGTGGAGTTCGAAAGAAACGACCAGAAATGGACACAAGAAGTTCAGAGCGAAAAATAATCAATGTAAGGATATTGTTCTGAGGAAATATTAGAAAGGAGATATTATGAGAGGTTTTTGTGATCGCAAACAATTGAAGTTGCTGACTGCATTATTGTTAATTCTTGGATTTAGTGTAATCAGTATAGGCCGGGAAGCTCAGGAGATGGATGATGAGTCGGCAGCATTAACCGCCGTCGAGCAAAAAATGCTTCAGAAAATCAGTGTTGATTTTCGAGAAACACCTATTGACGATGTGATAAGAACTCTGGCTAAACTGGCAGATTTGGACATTGTTAAAGGCCCTGATATTACGGGTAACGTAACGGCCACTCTAACAGACGTCCCGCTGGAAGAAGCAATGAATCAGATTTTAACCGCATACGGCTGCGGCTATGTGGCAACTGAGAACATGATAAGGATTGTACCCGCAGCCCAGCTTACCGAAGAAACGGAAAGAACGATAAGCAAAATTTACCGAATAACGTATGCGGATGTCAAACAAGTCGAACAGGCTTTGACAAAAGTGCTCACCAAGCGTGGTTCGATCGCCTCCAGCCCGGGCAGCAGCAACATTATCATCACCGACACCGAAAGTAATATTTTAGCCATTAATGAATTTGTTCAGGAAATCGACCGCGAGACACCCCAAATACTGGTAGAAGTCAGAATCTACGATATCAAAAATACCGATTCTCTCGATTTGGGAATCGAGTGGGAGGCAGGTCGTAATACCGGATACGGCACACAAACAGCCGGAAGCCCGGTCACGGGCTTTAGCCGGAGTGACCCATATATCACCGGAAATTTCGACAGTACTATTAACAGGGCGGCTACAACCGGTACGCTGGATTTTGGAATACTTACCAAACATTTCGATATGGACATTCTGTTAGAGGCATTACAACAACAGGAGTCTGCCAAGCTGCTTGCCAATCCACGAATAATGGTACTCGATAATGAAACTGCTTCTTTCAAGGCTATCGAAGAAATTCCCTATCAGCAACTTCAACAGGGTGGGTATCAGAGTTTTGGAACAACGGAATTCAAAGAAGTCGGTGTAGAGCTTGAGGTAACACCTCACCTGGCAAAAGACGACATGGTAAGACTGCACATTATGCCTTCCTTCAGTGTCCAGGTCGGTCAGGTTGCTATAACAACAATTGGTACAGGCGGCTCTAGTATCACAAGCCCCCAGCCGGTAGTGGATAAGCGTTCAGCCGATACTATTGCATTGATAAAAAACGGCAATACAGTCGTAATCGGAGGTCTGCGGAAGCAAACCGTCAACAGAGACATTAGTAAAGTTCCATTCTTTGGCGATATCCCCCTGTTAGGTGGGCTATTCAGATTTGAAGGCGAAGAAACCGTAACCAACGAACTGGTTGTTTTCATTACACCAAAGATTATAGAAGAACCTGTGCTCTCAGAGACTGAAGCAAAGTATCTCGAAGCAACTGAAATTATCAGCCCTGTACCTCTGTCTCCGAGAATCGATCCTGTTACAGGGAAATTCAAAGCACCGGAGAAAACTACGGAATGATCGACTATGATAAGAAATTGCCGTTGTGCCTAATATACCTTGGATTGAACACGTTCATTGTTCATTGACAGCGGTATGATATAATAAGGACAATGGTTGAAATTAGTTGATTTATACTGATATGTATATTTAGTTTATTAATGCAATGGAGAAATGAAGAATCCGGCCGGTAATTAGATATTGCAGCATTAACAAGACCGGATTCTTCGGTATAAAAAAACAACTAAGAAATATAATCAGGAGTTAGTTATCCCAAAGAAAAATTATAAGGAGCTTGGAAGGGACGTAATATAATGGCAGAAATAAGAAGCATATTAGTCGAAGCGGTCGAGAGGGGAGCAAGCGATGTGCATATTAACGTCGGCATGCATCCTATAGTCCGGGTCAATACAGAACTCATTGAGACTGATTTCCCAGCCATAACCGACGATGACGCAAGGGATATGGTTCTCTCGCTGGTTGGTCAGGAAAAATTCGATAAATTCGAGCTAAGAAGGGACCTTGATTTCTCCACCAGCATTAAAAATCCTGACCAGCGGTTCAGAGTCAACTCGCATTATCAGCGTGATACAATCGCAATTTCCTTCAGATTAATTTCCGATCGTATTCCCTCTATAGAAGAGTTAAATCTACCGGAGAAAATGAAGGACTTTGCCGACCTGCCGAGAGGACTGGTATTGGTCACAGGCCATACGGGTGCAGGCAAAAGTACAACGCTCGCTTCAACGATAGAACTCATCAATCAAAAGTACAAAAAAAGAGTTATAACTATCGAAGACCCTATCGAATACTGGTTAACAAACGATAAATGCATGATAGAGCAGCGAGAAGTCGGCTCGGACTGTCCCGACTTCGCAACGGGTTTGAGACACATTCTCCGTCAGGACCCTGATATCATTATGGTCGGTGAAATGCGCGATCTGGAAACCACGAGCTTTACTCTGACCGCGGCTGAAACCGGACACCTTGTCTTCAGCACACTGCACACGGTCAACGCTTCACAGTCAATAGAGCGTATTATTGATATTTATCCGGCTAATCAGCAGACTCAGGCTCGAACCATGTTAGCAAATGCTCTACAGGCTGTTATTTCACAGACTCTGTTCAGGCGAATTGATAAACCCGGTATGGTTCCGAGTACGGAGATAATGTTATGCACATCGGCCGTCAGAAACTGCATTCGTGAAAACAGGATATACGAGATACCGAACATCATAGAAACATCACGCCGATTTGGTATGCACATGATGGACAACAGTATTGCAGAGTTGTGTGCAAACGGCTTAATAGACAGAGAAGAAGCAATTTTACGTTCAAGTAATCGCGGTAAAATGGAGAAATTGCTTCGAATCGCCAGTAAAGTATAAGCTCTCCCTATGGGATGGCTAAGCCACAAACTCTCTGAAATTCTATTAATACTTGAACATCTCCCTGCTAATCGGGCTTCCAATGATGGTTCAACCATGTATGAAACACACAAACAAATGCTAATACAGTAAAGCAGACATACTCTATACCGGCCCTAATCGGTTTTTTCATATAAGCTTATGAAACAATAAAATGACTACTCAAATCAACTATATATCCCGCCTTGCTTTTTGTGTAATCATACTTACTAACTGTGCTCTAAAAGGGAAAGAGCGACCTTTTGACAGGCAAGATTCAACCGGGACGCCCCAGCTTATCAAACAAGGTAGCGCTACTCAATTGGCCGTTGACGGCAAACCATATCTGATGCTGGCGGGAGAACTCCATAACTCCAGTTCCTCCAGTCTCGAATATATGAAACCGATATGGCCAAAGCTTAAGCAGATGAACCTCAATACCGTCCTTGCGGTAGTTTCATGGGACATGATCGAACCTGAAGAAGGTAACTTTGATTTCACTATAGTGGATGGCCTCATAAAAGAAGCAAGAGCCAACGATTTACATCTCGTTATACTCTGGTTCGGAAGCTGGAAAAACGGCATCTCCCACTATCCTCCCTACTGGATTAAAAATGACCTTAATCGGTTCCCTCGCGTCCGGATTAAAAACGGCAAAAATATCGAAGTTCTTTCAACGCTGAGCAAATCGAATCTCGAAGCCGACGTTCATGTATTTGCGGCACTGATGCGACACATTCGTGAAACAGACTCAAAAAAACACACCGTCGTTATGATACAAGTACAAAACGAGGTGGGCATATTAGGTGATTCAAGGGACCGATCAGACATGGCAAACGAGGCTTTTGCAGCAGCGGTACCGGACGAGCTGATGCAATATTTAGTTAAGCATACAGATAGCTTATTGCCGGAATTGAAAGACATCTGGGCGGTAAACAGATATAGAAAATCCGGCACATGGACGGATGTTTTTGGTACCGGTATCGGGACGGATGAAATCTTTATGGCGTGGAACTATGCACGCTATCTCGATAAGGTAGCAGAGGCAGGAAAAGCAGAATACTCGATACCAATGTTCGTGAACGCATGGATTATCCAGCCGCAGGACAAGGTCCCCGGTGATTATCCGAGCGGCGGACCACAGGCTCACAATCATGATATTTGGCGGGCGGGAGCATCAAATATAGATATTCTTGCTCCGGATATCTATCTGCCTAATTTCGATGAAATATGTGAATTATACAGTCGGTCCGATAATACGTTATTTATACCCGAATCAAGAGCCGGCACACAGGGTGTCGCCAATGCGTTTATAGCTTTTGGCAAGTACAATGCTATAGGCTATTCGCCTTTTGGAATAGACAGCAGAATCACAGATCCCCAGAACGGGCCGATTCCAAAGGCTTATAATGTCCTTTCGCAACTGGCGCCTTTGATTCTTGAACATCAGGGTAAAGAATCGATAACCGCAGTAGCGTTAGACAAACAAAATCCAAGCCGAAATCTTCGGATTGGCGGTTATACTCTGGAAGTGGCACTACGGCGTCAGCGACGGTCAAATACAGTACCGGCATCCGGATATTGTATCATCATTATGACAGAACCCGACGAGTTTGTTGTCGCCGGAAGTGATATACAGATTACATTCTTCGCCAATACACCGGGGCCTGAAATAGTAGGTCTCGCCTCCGTCTTCGAGGGTAAATACGTTGACGGCCGCTGGATTCCCGGTCGCAAACTGAACGGCGATGCAATTATGCTGGATTATCATCTTGACCGGATGGCTGCGGAAAACAGACCGGGCAGTGTGCTTCGACTTCAGGGCGGAGGCCCGGTCATTCGGCGTGTTAAATTATATCGTTTTTAACCGACTTGCCGGGGCTTTATTTTAATTCGAGAAGTCCATTTAGAATTTCATCCGAAACCTTAAAAGCGGTCCCGTGCCGGGTATCTTTTGGAAAAACCAGCTTATCTGTAATCGGTTCCCATTCCTTCAAATCCTTCGACCTTATACCTTCATAGCGGTGACGTGTATAACCATCATAGTACAGGTACCACATATCAGCAATCTTTAGCACAGTAGGCCCTTCGACCCAATCAGGCGAAATCGGCTCAGATGCATGTCCATAGGGCCCCTCGGGCTTTTCACCGACGGCAATACGGATATTTTTCCTGGCCACAGGTTCTTTCGTCTCATCTTTGACAAACATCACATACCTGTCACCATCTTTGACAATCGTAGCGTCAATTACATTGAATCCATCATCATAAAGAAGTTTGGCCTTGGAGTAATTCTCGAAATCCTCGGTTGTCACATAATAGAGTCGGTGATTGAGTTTTCGATTGTTTCCACTGTCACCGGAACTCTCGGTCTCCGGAAATCTTCCCGGGATTGTTGTGGACCAGTAGATAAGGTACTTTTTGCCGGCGATGTCGTAGAATATCTCAGGCGCCCAGCAGTTCGTCGCTTCCTGCTCATGTTCCATAACACCAATCCACTTTTGCTCGCTCCATTTAATAAGGTCTTTCGAGTGTGCTATACCGATACCCTTGTCCCACCAGCCGCTGGTCCAGACCATATGGAAAGTACCGTCCGGCCCCTGACAGATACATGGGTCACGCATCAATCTTGTTCCGACCTGAGGCTTGAGAAACGATTTATCGCCGTTTAACGCTGTCCATTTCAAGCCGTCGTTGCTATACGCCAGGTGAAGCCCGTCTTCGCCGTTGCCCCTAAAAGATGTGAACAAACAATTCTCTTTTATTTTAACATCGGCTTCTTCTGCCAATCCCGCTATATTGAAAAGAACGGATATTAATAACAGACCAATAAGTTTGCCTATATTCATAACAAGATATCCTCCATAGCACCGCCGATTAACTTTACCTTAATTTGATATTATTTTTTACATTTATAACCCGGAAGTCACATTATAGCATTACTGTACCCAGAGACAAGAAAACCCTCTCTGTACATTGAAACCATCTATAAAGAACCATAAAAAAGATTGTTTCGAGTGCGAATTTCTGCTATTATGGTTTATAATGAGTGATTAGGGATTATTATTCACTTTGGTTATTGACGATTGATTTACAGCTAAGTCAAAAGTCAATACAAACAGGAATTCAAAAAACTCAAGTTTAATGGCTCACAACGAAACTTGAGCAGGATGAATTAGCTGCAAATTATTGTGAAGCATTTGCAGAAAAATCAATTTCAGGTACTCAGTGATATAGCCATCACAGAGTTAATCGAGCAGTTCCATAAATCAGACGGGAACCTGGGGCAGTTCCTTATGAACATGCTCACGGCACAGTGTCTGCTTTGTGGAGCCGATAGCGGAGCCATCCTGCGGATGGACAGGGAATCGAGCGTTCAGGTTCTTGCATTATATCCCCAGCTTGAAAAAAGCTCTGTTTTGAGACAACAGGGGAAAACAGCAATCACACAAAATAATACTACCCCGGAGTGGTTGACCAGGTCGGTCGGTTTCGGTCGTGAAGCACTTTCGGCAAATACCGTTATTCTTAAACCTTTGGCTCCTATAGGGGATGAAACAGAATCCGATAAAAAGCCCGCTAAAACCCATGTTTTAATGATCCCGCTGACAATTGCCGATATTGGTAAAACCGTTGCAGCTTTCCTAATCACCGCCAACAAAAAAACCGATATTGAAGTCTTTTCTCAAAGACTGCAACTATCGGTCGGTTTGTTCGATTATTCACAATCCAGGCCCGTGCAGCAGAACTGGCAGCAAAGCTGTCAAAGATTAAAGCAGGCAATGGAAACCCTGTCGGCGGTTAATCAGCAAAAGAAGTTCACAAGTGCGGCTATGGCCTTTTGCAACGAAGTGGCTTCTCAATGGCAATGTGAACGTGTAAGCATCGGTTTTCTCAAGGGCAGATACGTCCAGCTCAAAGCGATGAGTCACACCGAGGATTTCAGCCGTAAAATGAAAGTTGTCCAGGACATCGAATCAGTAATGGAGGAATGTCTGGATCAGGACATCGAGATTCTCAGCCCGGCTCCTAAAGATTCAGCTTATATAAATCGAGCCGCCGAGAAACTGTCAAATCGTTACGGCCCGCTGGCAATCATGAGCCTGCCTCTTCGCCAGTACGGGAAGACTACCGCAGTAGTGACCCTCGAGCGTCCGGCGGACAAAATTTTCAGCATCGATGAGATTGAGACAGTTCGTCTGGCATGCGAATTATGTACCGCCAGATTAGGCAATCTCTATGAATATGACCGATGGATAGGAGCAACAATCGCTGTTAAGAGCCGTAATTTTGCAGCCTCTTTTTTAGGCCCGAAACACACCTGGATAAAATTGACGGCAATTTTATGCTGTGCCGCCATACTCTTTCTAATATTCGGCAAAGGCCGGTTCCGAGCCGAGGCGCCGTTTGTCCTGGAAGCAACCTATCAACAGGTAGTACCGGCGCCTTTTGACGGATATCTCAAAACCGTTGAAGTCGAAGTAGGTGACACGATCGAAGAAAATACGACAACACTTGCCTGTCTCGACACGGCCGAATTACGTCTGAATCTGGCTACGGCGAAAGCTGAAAAAGCCCGATATCAAAAGGAAGCTTCCGCTGCAATGCGCGACGGTGAAATTGCATACCGCCAGATCGCCGAAGCAAATGCCGATAAAGTTCAGGCTCAGATCGAATTGCTCGAGTACGAGATTGGTCGTGCGGATATACTCTCGCCAATCAGCGGAATCGTCGTAAAAGGTGACCTGAAACGCAGAGTCGGGGCGCCCGTTAAAATGGGCGATGTCCTGTTTGAGGTCTGCCCTCTCGAATCGTTACGTGCACAACTGCTTGTCTCGGAAGACCAGATTTTAGATATCAAGGTCGGGCAACAAGGCCTGTTGGCAACGGCTTCCGATCCCGGTCAACGAATCAAATTCGTCGTGGAGCGAATCAATCCGGTGGCTGAGGTTGTTAACCAGCGAAATGTATTCAAGGTCCGGGTCAAACTCATTGAAACATATCAGTGGATGCGCCCCGGCATGGAGGGGGTGGCCAAAATATCAATCGGCGAACGTCGATATGCCTGGATATGGTCTCGAAAAATCGTTAACTGGATAAGAATGAAATTATGGCTTTAAGCCTCGGGACGTTTTATGGCTGTTGACCGTCCAACTTTTCATGAATCCTGGTATAGAGTAGCCCAGTTACGACCAAGGCTCCTGTCCAGCGTACAGATTTACAGGCAGCATTTTCGAGGACAGATGTGGTATGTCCTGGAGAATCCCTCCAGCAACGAATTCTCCCGTATTAGTGTCGATGCATATCACTTCATCGGACTGCTTGACGGCAAACGTACGATAGCCGACGCATGGAAAATATGTAACGATAAATTCGGGGACAGCGCTCCTACACAACCGGAGATCATACAGCTTCTCGGCCAGTTATACTCTTCTAACCTGCTATTTGCGGAGCTGCCGCCGGATACGGAAAGTTTATTTAACCGCTATAGCACACGCATTAAACGTCAGATTCAGGGCTTTTTTTCCAACCTTCTTTTCATTCACATACCAATACTCGACCCGGATCACTTTCTTAATCGATGGATAGGTATATTTGGATTGTTATTTAGCTGGCTTGGTTTGTTGTTATGGCTGGGAACGGTATCGACGGGATTATATTTTATTATCGGCAACATAAGAGAATTCTTTTTTCAGAGTTCCGACCTGCTGAAGCCGGAGAACTTCATATTTCTATATATCAGCATAGTCACCATCAAGATTTTTCACGAGTTCAGTCATGCTTTTGCATGTAAGAAATTCGGCAGACTCAACGGCAGCGGCGGAGAGGTGCATGTTATAGGTGTGATGTTTCTTGTGTTCGTGCCGTTACCATACGTCGATGCTTCCAGTTCATGGGCGTTCAGGAAAAAATGGCATAGGGCCGTTGTGGGACTTTCCGGCGTTATGGTCGAGCTTTTTTGTGCGGCTATAGCAGCAATTATCTGGGTAAATACATCAACCGGAACGCTGCATATCATTGCATACAACATCATATTTATCGCAAGTATTTCCACACTGGTTTTCAACGGAAATCCACTTCTGAGATTCGACGCCTACTATGTCTTATCCGACCTGATAGAAATTCCGAATCTAAGCCAACGTTCTAAAAGTTACATTTACTATCTCGTAAAAAAATACGGCTGGAAACTCAAAAAAGCACATAATCCGGCACAAAGTCCCGGGGAGAGAATATGGTTTGTTTTTTACGGTATCGCATCGACAGCTTACCGGGTTTTTATCTGCATAAGAATCCTGTTGTTCTTAAACGACAGACTGCCTGAGGAATTTTTCATACTTGTTCCATTTTTTGCCGGCTCCGCTGCAATTGCCTGGATACTCGTTCCGCTCGGCAAGTTTATACGCTACCTTGCTACGAGCGGGGAATTAATCAGGAATCGCGGGCTGGCTGTCAGTTCCACTTTGGGGGGATTAGCTTTACTAATCGGCTCCACTGGAATCCTTAAGGTACCGGAATATTTCAGAATCGAAGGAATTGTCGAACCTGTAAACATGGCTATTGTTTACGCCGAAAGCGATGGTTTTATTGTCGATTTTTTACCATCGGACCAAATGGTCTCGCCGAACGGCAGGTTCCTTATTAAGGCCGTTAATCCCAAAATGGAG
>CAZMZR010000032.1:0-15219 GCA_964570855.1 uncultured Pirellulales bacterium | reverse complement strand
AACGTAATCATTCGTGCCACCGCCGGTCAGGAACACGCATCAATGCTTAATGATAATGATCTCAAGCATGTCGAAATTAGAGTTAAAGGGCGGCCTGATGTAAAGATGACCGGAGAAATCGAACAGATTTACCCGGCAGGCCAGGAAGAACTGCCGTCCCAGGCGCTCGGTTATGCCGTAGGTGGATCCATGCCTACGTTAGTGGAGGATCCGCATGGCATTAGGACTGCCGAAAAGTTTTTTGAAATTCGTATCAAACCGATTATCGACCCGACTCTTTACGACCCGAATAATCCGATTCGACTGTTTACCGGGCAGCGTATTGTAGCGAGAATCCAAATGTCCGACAAACCACTTGCCGTTCAATGGTGGAGGTCTATAAGACGGTTATTCCAGCGGAGGTTTCATATCTAAAATGCCTGTAGTTCCAAGCGCAACATGGCAGATGCTTGAGCAGAGGACCTCCGGCGAACCACTGCCTCAGGGACTTGATGCAGCCTGGGACAGCGGTATTGGATTGGTAGGCAGAGTTGTACCGCGATACCAGATGCTTCACCGCCGAACCGAAAAAATATTAGCCCTCGAGAAACATTTCTCCGATATGGCAGATTCCAGGCTGCGTAAACTCGCCGAGGAATTACGCGAAATTTTTCGCTGTCGGCGCGATAAATCCCCGGACACCGAACGAGCTTTTGCACTGGTACGGGAAGTTGCATTCCGTAAAATCGGCGAAAAACCGTTTCCCGTCCAGGTTGCAGGCGCTTTGGCACTCGAGAGCGGGTGCATTACGGAAATGGCCACTGGAGAGGGCAAAACTCTCACATCAACAATGTATATCACGGTCGCCGGCTGGCGAGGACAAGGATGTCACGTCATTACCGTCAATGATTATTTGGCGAAACGCGATGCGGAATGGATGGGGCAGATATATCGCTTTTGCGGTCTTTCCGTATCTCATATAGAACAGCAAACACCCCAGGATCAGAGAAGAGCCGCATACATGGCCGACATTACCTATTGTACAAATAAAGAGGTGGCAGCCGACTTCCTGCGCGATCGAATCACACTGGGACGTTTGAGAGGATTAAGCTCGGCACTTATAGCTAAAATGACCGGCGTTGGCAGAAAAATTACCGACAGGCTCATACAACGCAGGTTAAATTGCGCCATAATCGATGAAGCCGACTCGATCCTTATCGACGAATCAGTGACACCCCTTATAATTTCCGGACACGCTCCGAATCCGGAACAGGTTGAATCCTATCAACAGGCGGCGGTAATCGCCCGTCAACTAAAACCTGATATCGACTACAAGATTAACCATCGCTACAGGGAAATAGAAATAACAGACCGGGGCATAAATCATTTGAAAGAACAAACCGCCACTCTCGGAGGAATCTGGCGGGGATATCGTCGCTCAATTGAAATAGTTAATCAGGCATTAACGGCTAAAGAGCTGTATCTGCAGGATCAACACTATATAATTGACAAAGGCAAAGTTGTTATTGTCGATGAATTCACCGGCCGCTTAATGCCGGACCGAACATGGCGAGATGGTCTGCATCAGGCCGTTGAAGCCAAGGAAATGCTAAAGGTCAATCCCCCCAAGGATACTTATGCTCGCATAAGCTTTCAACGATTTTTCAGGATGTATCGGAAGTTATCAGGGATGTCAGGTACGGCAAATGAGGCCGCTGCAGAATTCTGGCAGATTTATCATTTACCTGTGGTGACGATTCCGACGAACCGTCCCTGTATAAGAAAGAATTTACCGAACATAGTTCTATCGACTAAATCGGCGAAGTGGGAACGAATCGTACAGCAAATCCGGGCTCTCAATGCGTCCGGCAGATCGATTCTTGTAGGGACTCGCAGTGTGCACGCCAGCGAACATCTCAGCCGACTGCTTACAGCAGAAAAACTCGAACACCAGGTCCTTAACGCCGTTTACCATCGCCAGGAAGCCCAGATCGTAGCACAAGCAGGTCAACACGGTAAAATCACCGTAGCAACTAACATGGCCGGTCGAGGTACCGACATCAAACTCGGCAGAGGGATGGCGGAATTAGGGGGACTTCACGTCATTGCCGCCGAACCCAACGAATCTGCACGAATAGACCGGCAATTATTCGGCAGAGGAGCTCGTCAGGGCGACCCCGGAAGCGCCCAGGGTATTTTCAGCCTTGAAGATGAAATTGTGACCCGATATACAAAAAACACCGCCGCCTACCTGAAAAAGATTCATGTCACTTCTAAAGACGACATTTCCTCGACTATAGTCCGAAGCGTTTTTCGTCTTGCCCAATATCGCGCGGAAAGACTGGCGATGCGCCGCCGTAAAACTGTTTTAAGAACTGATAACTGGCTTGATGAACAACTCGGTTTTGCCGGCAGAGAATAAGAAGATGTTTTCCGCATTCTCCGTTATGAAATCCATTCACTTAGAATCTATTCTTACATACTACCGTTGTCCGAAATACTCGGTATTGAGGGCTCAACTTGTTTAAGCTCCAAAACGATTCCTAATGTCTGTGCTAATTCCGTCAGAGCAATATTGAAGTCAACAATCGCCCTTACATGTGACGCCTGAGCAGTTGCCAGAGACTCCTGGGCTTGTAGTTTGAGCAGGAGAAATTCAGGTGTCAGTTTTTCCCGAATCTCTTCGGTATCTTCCAGGACCTGTAATTGAATGTATGCCGCGTCAACTGCTTCTTTTTGAACCTGTATCTCTTCATAATTCGTTTCTATTCTTCTGGCTCTTTCTTTGATCAACTGAGCCGCCTGGTCGGCTAAGTTCTGTAAAACTGTAACAGCCTTCCTGCGCCCGATTCTCCTCTGGATTAATTCCGCCTCCCTCAGGCGATTACCAATCGGATATTCAAGTGATAAACCAACGCCGTAACTGAGATAATCTCCTTCCGTCAGCCGTTCCTGAGCATTCTCCGGCCCACCGGCCAAACCCAGTGCTCTTGCCGAAGCTATAAGATCCAAACGCGGCTTGTCCTGATTTTCTGCAACGCGTATATTTATATCCGCTATTTCAATGCCGATCCGGGCCTGCTGAATCACCGGATTTTTCTGCAATGCAATCTTCAGGAGTTCCGAAAGCTCAAATTCCTCTTTCTCTTGAATAGGCAAGCTGGCGGGTATAATCTCGAACTCTTCGAGCACATTTAATTGAGGATCGGCCATCAGCCGTGTCAGGACATCTTGCGCATCAATCATTAATTTCCTGTATTGAAGTAATGCCGCCTCACGAGCTTTTATAGAAGCTTCGGTTTGTTTAATGTGAACCTCAGTAGCATCAATCTCTTGCCTGCCTTTTACCTTTTCAAGAGTTTCAAGCGTCCTGTCCAGTAATCCCTGATAAATCTCCACGTTGTGACAAGCCTGAACATAACTCCAATAGGCCGAAATCACTCCGGTTGCAATATCTTCGGCTTTCTGACGAAAGTTGAGCAAAGCAACCTGATAGTTCATTTTGGCAACATCGACTCCTGAAAGGTTGACTTCCTGCCAGGCATCGCGCAACAGAGGTTGTTTTAGTTGAAAACCAAGAATCGGCTCATACCGGGTAGAAAGAGTCCTGCCCGATAAATCGTCCCAATTTCGTGTCATAGCGTAGCTAAGAGCCCATTCCGAACCGGTTATGCTTTTTTGTTTAATTCCGGTCTCGAATGTACGTTCATCAGATTGGCCCGATTGATAAATACTGTTTGCCGGATTGTCCTCATTCTCGTAGTTTAACTCCCCAAAAGCGGTCACATCGAATTCCGCAGCAGCTTTGGTTATATCCTCTTTTGCAATAGAAGGATCGAAACTCACAACTCTGATTTCCGGACTGTTGGCAAGTGCTCTCGTTAAAACCTCCTCAATCGTAAGATGAACAATCTTCCCGCCTGTGTTCGGATCGATGACGATTTCCACATCAGGTATCATGCCTTGCTCGGAAGGAGCCTGTTTAAACAATCCCAAAGGCTGATTCGGGTCCTGACCTTCGGCATCGAGACGCTGTTGAGGGCCTCGATTGGCTAAAATCTGCTGATAGTAAAAAAGAGTACCGTCCTGGTTCACTTTATCCGAGACACAACCAGTCAACAACAGCAGGGTAAGCATCAGTAAAAAAATAATATAAATCGGATTTGTGACAGCAGTTGTAATATCAGCACGTTTCAAAGCAGGAAAACTCCGGACGATATTTAAAATTATTCTTCCTTGAACTCTCATTACTTGCGTTCCTCCATTTATTTCCGTGAAGCCGGGAAAGTAACTGTTACATGCTCGCCCGCCGGACGATTGGCTTTGTTCGGCACCTGAATACGCACACTTAATGTATCACTACCGGCGTCGGCGACTGAAGCTATGAAAATAACCGTACCCTGAACGGACATCTTTTCGGGACTTAAAAAATCAACAATTGCGGTATGTCCGTACCTGAGACTTGCCGTTTGATTTAACGGCACAGGAACATCTATCCACAGCGGATCGATCCTTACAACCCGAACCACATCGTCCAGGGCGTTAACCGATTCACCGGTTTCTATCTTAATTTCCTCGATTTGCCCGTCTATCGGACTCTTCATGCTCATTCGCTCGATCTGTAACTTCGCTTCTTCATATTTTCTCTGTGCCTGCTCATGTTCGAACACAGCCACTCGCAGGGAAAGCTCAGCAATATTAAGAGCCAGCTTCGCATGTTCCAATTCTGTTTTTGTTACAACCTTAGGTCTCGCTTCAAGCCGTTCGAGGTCCACGCGTCTTTGAGCAAGTGAAAATTCGCTGGCCTGTATTTTTGTACTGTTCGTGCTTTCGGCCTCGAGTTGTGCCAGTCGAATTAGTTCAACCGCATTGTCCTGCTGAACAAGTACATTCCCGACTTTTATCGAGTCCCCTTCCCTGAAGTTAATCATGCTGATACGACCGGCCTGAACAAAAGACAAAGTGACATCCGCACTTGGTTTGGTAATCGCCGTAATTTCATTTCCAAAGGTTGCATTTACCGTTGCTAACAGCAAAAAAAAGATAACGAATGAAAACCTGTATGTATTATTCGAATTCATACAAACACAACCTCCAAATCTTTCCCTCTAACTTAGTCCCCCGGATTAGACTTCGAGTAATCATGTAAACAAAACCAGGAGCATGATTTTGAAATCCGGCATCTTCGACAAAAGTCTTCAAACATGTATTACAATTCATTACCAGGACGTCAATTAAAGACCGATATTATCTCAACCGGCATTGATAGAAAAGAACAAAATAATTCTAATAAATTTAATATATTTTACAGGATATTATCGGTAAAACAACAGCCCCTTTTTAGAAGAACCTCTCTTTTATATCGATAAGTTAGAGAAGATAGTCTTGTGTTTGCCCGGTTCATCTTACATTTCAAGATTATCTTTTTCCCCGATCGAACACATATCCCATCTTTTGAACGACATTTAATGTCGTCACCTTACTATCATCCTGTACAATTGCTATTAATTGCCCAGATATAATTCGGCAGTAACCGCCAAAAGGTGTATGAAATCAGGTAAATAATCCTCGGCAATAACACACCGGCCCAAAGATATATTTATTAAAACTTCTTTTATAATCCTGTTCATTCACAATGAAATCGGACCTTACGGATCGGCAAACAGAACTGTTAATCGCTGACGAAAAATTTTGCAATCAGCATAGAGAAGCTACCGGGTGACTTTTTTTTAAACATAGGTATGAAGCATAAAATAAAAAAGAAGTAAAAAGTTGAATATAAACGCTATATATTCCAAATGAACATCGCAGACAATTACCATCGAATTTTTATCTTCTTCTTAGAAATATTTACCCTATAAAAGCCCGTTTTTTAGCTAAAATATGGGCTTTTTATATAAAAAAAATTTTAATAATTACCATAGTTGACAAAAAGAATGCCATATGTTACAATTATATAATAAGTTATGTGTCCTTCGGTTCCGGCATTATGTATGTCGTAAAACAACGGTATTATTCAGGAGTGCGGAAATGGGACCGGAAAAATGTCCATTCTGCGGGCAGGAGATAGATACCGAAGCTGCTAAGTGTTTCTTCTGCGGGGCAGAATTGAACGAAGAATCAGTTGAGAAACGCCTTGAGGAACTTTTAAGCGAGGACAGCAAAAAGCCTGCTCTAAAGTCGAAGAGTCCAACTGTTTTGCAATTCGCTGTTATTATTGTTTTAATTTGTATCGCTCTTTTCTCCGGCACATCGAGAAGAAAGCCGATATTCACTAAAACAAGATTTTCCCGTGAATCAACGGTCCGCCTGAACACAAAGGTCGTCTTTACAGGAGAAAAATTCATCATTTCCAACGATGACTCATTTGACTGGACGGATGTTGAACTTCAAATAACCCCGGAAACTGACGAGAGTAATTTCAGCCTCAAAGTTTCAAAAATACCCGCAGGAGAAAAGTATTCAGTAAGCGCTGCAGAATTTGTCACTAAAGATGGATCGAAATTCAATCCTAATGAAATGAAACCGAAAAGATTTCGGATTTGGTGTGACACTCCGACAAGGGTGAATGGTTCTTACTTCGCCGGATGGAATTGAAATACGTAGAAGTCAATAACCTAACTAAAATTCCCAAAAACCATATTCCTGACATACGTAAACAATATCATACACATTCCGCCGGAAAAATTTCGACTGCGTATAATTCCAATGAATGGCGTTATTCCGATTCCTGATCGTTTGTAATATCGACCAGACCCATTAAAACAACTTGCTTAACAAGATCAATTAAGTTATTTACCCCAAGTTTCTTCATAATACGAGCGCGATGTACTTCTACCGTCCTTATGGAGCGGTGAAACATATTAGCAATTTCCTTGCTGCTCTTGCCTTCGATGACAAGCCTTAATATTCTCATCTCGTTATTCGTTAAAGGATTGTCTCTTAAGAAATCGACAACTGCATTACTCTGCAACAATGGTCCGACTTTTCCCAATAAAGTTTCTGTTCCCAATGGCTTTTCTATAAAATCCTCTGCCCCGGCCTTCATAGCGGCAACAGATGTCGGTACATCACCATAGGCGGTTAAAACCAGGACAGGTAACCACGGAGCTATGCGTTTTACCTCTTTCAATAGCTCTATGCCGCTCATTCCCGGCAATCTCATATCAGTGATAAGTAAATCGCACCTTTGAGAACCTAATTGTTCGAGGCAATCTTCTGCATTGGCAAAACAGCTAACTTTTGTACCAAGCTGTACAAGAGCGTCCCTGATGGCTTCACGCACTTTCGGCTCATCATCAACGAAGAAAATATGTTGATTATCACCGTTTATCATCGTTTATCGACTGTTACCTCCCATCTTCGTAAATAGGCAGTGTCACAAAAAAAGTTGTTCCTTCACCAAATTTACTCTCTACGCGCACTTTGCCGCTGGCGCGGGATACGATATCCTGAACAATACAAAGCCCCAGACCCGTACCCTGACCGGTTGGTTTAGTTGTGAAAAACGGCTCAAATATCCTGTCAAGATTCTCCGGAGATATCCCGCCACAGTTGTCAGAGAAACTTAATTCAACATAGTCATCCTTTACAGCACCCTTGATAACAAGCCGCTGCTTGCCCTGTCCGGCCTGCAAGGCGTTGTCAATCAACGAAAAAAATAGTTGCTCTATATCTCTGTCGCTTGAATATATATGCGGCAATTTCCCCATACCTTCGAGATGAAGAGAAAAACCATGTTGCTGAACACTCTCGTTTAACAGGTTCACGATTCTCGATGCAATAGCTCCCAGGTCAACTTCTATGAAATTTTTACCTGACGATTTCCTCGCTAAACTGCGTAATCTATCCACTACTGAAGTAATATTAGAGACCTCTGTCAGACTATCTCTTAGTTTTTCAATTACCGCTTTCGTCGAAGATGTAGTTTCCAGCTTTGCCAGTGCGTTCTCAATTAACAGACGAATTACAGTCAGGGGCTGTGTCAATTCATGAGCGGTAGTAGCACTCAATAATCCCACGGAGGCAAGCTGCTCGGCCCGCGTCATCTCTTCACGGTAT
The DNA here is from genome assembly GCA_964570855.1 of uncultured Pirellulales bacterium. Classification (GTDB taxonomy): domain Bacteria; phylum Planctomycetota; class Phycisphaerae; order Sedimentisphaerales; family Anaerobacaceae; genus JAFGPS01. The sequence goes on along the minus strand of CAZMZR010000032.1, from coordinate 7,179 downwards.
TTGTCAAGCTCTTGCTGTGTCCGTTTGAACTCGGTAATATCTCTCGCCAAGACCATCGCAGCAATTACCTTCCCACTTGCGTCTCTCAATGGTTCAATGGTTGTATTGTACCATCGCGGTTTTCCCTGAATCTCAGTTAATTCAAATTGATTCATTCCCTGTCCAGTATTTATTACCTTCCGGACATCTTCCGCCTGGCTGTCGGCCAATCGCTTTGGGAACAAGTCCCAAAACGTCTTTCCTTTGTAGTCTTCCGGACCAATTCCCAAACGTTTTGTCCCCGTTTTGTTCAAAAATAAAAATGCACCTTTGTCGTCGATCGTAGCAATACCTTCACCCGCGCTTTCCACGAGCGTTCTGTACTTTTCCTCACTTTCACGGAGAGCATCTGCGGCTTTCTTCCGTTCAGTTACATCTGTCGAAACTTCAAGACAAGCGAAAATTTTCCCGTTAGCGTCCCTCATAGGATTGGCAATATTTTCCAGGTATATAATTTCCCCCGAAGGTAACATAACCTCCCTCTCTGAAATATGAGATTTGCCGTCTTTATATGCCAATTCCACAGGACACCCTTCGCATATACTGTTTTTTCTCTCATAAGCAGAATAGCATTTCTCTCCGATTTTATTACCTAACATTTTCGTCGCATATTCGTTTTGATAAATAACCGTGTAATCCAAATCGCGAATAGTAACAAAACTTTCCATAACCTCCAGTATAGACTGGAACCTGTTTTTCTCACTGAAAAGTTCATCTTCCATCCTCTTGCGTTCGGCAATGTCGATAGCAGTACAAGCCAAAAGTTGAGGTTGTCCTTTGTCGTCTCTTATGAGCGTGCCATTCATTAAAGCACAGAAGATGTTACCATCTTTTTTACAATGCCAAACTTCTTCAGCAATATAATTACCTTTTTCTATCAGTTGTTTGTTTAACCTGTTCACAGTTTCCATTTGTTCTTTGTTGTGAAAAATGGAAAGATTTCTGCCATTCAGTTCGTCGACTTGGTATCCATGCATCTGCGCAAACGACTCATTGACAAATAAAAGATTACCCTGAACATCACTTATGACTACGCCATAGCCGGCTCTATCTGCAATCGTCTTGAACTTCCTGACTTCCTCTTCCGTCTTCTTACGCTCGGTGATGTCCTCACCAAAGGATTGAAAACAAACGGCACGGCCCCGCTCATCAAAGATTGCCCGATTGGTCCATCGTTGCCAACGGACTTGGCCATCCGGAGTAACGACTTTGTGCTCTTGCGTCATTGTAGGTGTATCGACCGTCAGTGATAGAATATTGTCCATAATGGTTTGTCTGTCACTTTCGGGAATCAAAGATTTGAAGTTGTTGCCTACCAGTTCTTCGCTGGTCTTACCAAAGTATTCGCAGTATGCAGTATTGACAAAAGTAATTTTTCCGTCCGGTAGAAAGCTGCACAGCAAAACGGGCGAGTCCTCCACCACTGAACGGTATCGCTCCTCAGATTCCTGCAATGAATGCTCCATCTTTTTCTGCTCTGTGATATCCCAGAAAATACCCAGCACGCCCACTACATTTCCCTGCTTATCCTTAACAGGTGTTTTGACCGTCTGGACAATTATCTCCTTTCCCTGCTCTAAATACTTCTCTTCAATCTCTTCTGTTTCCCCCGAATCCATCACTCTTTTGTCGTCTGCCCTGTACTTTTCAGCAAGTTCTCTGAGGAAGAAATCATAATCTGTTTTTCCAACAATATCTTCAGAACCTATCTTTAAATCGCGAGCGAAGTTTTCATTACAAGAGATGTAAACTGAATCCTTGTCTTTAAGGAATATCTTTTGTGGAATATTTTCAAGAAGCATTCTGTACTTGAACTGGCTCTGATGCAATTCACTTTCTGTGTTCCTGCGATCTGTGATATCTCTGAAAATACCTATTAAACATTTTTTACCATCCAATGTTATCGGGATAGCATTAACATCGACATACAAAATACCGCCGTCTATTCTCTTGAGTGGAATATCTTCAGCGAGTGTAATTTTCCCCTCCACCTGCCGATTAAACTGCTCAATAACATATTGCAGGTCTTTCTCAGGATGAATATCCGCAATTCCGAGATGTTTAATCTCTTCCGAACTGTATCCGAGCATTTGGCACAATTTTGCGTTAGCCAGATGAATTTTTTTATCCTGCACATCGGCCACTAAAATACCATCGGCCATATTATGAAAGATGGTTTGAAAGATATGATCAGAAACACAATCCTGGTAATTTTCACTCTCACGTCCGCCCTGATCAAGGTGCTTAACGCGACTGCGTAAGGAATTTAATTCCCGGAGTAACTCCGCCTTGGTTTTACGCCCGTCCTCTTTCATATCTCCTTTTCTCTCTCTTAAAAACAGCTTAAGCCCTTTTTTCTACCACTGTTATATGCAAATTTCTTTAAGCTTAAGCTATGCTAATTCCTTCCACCTTCTATCACTTATAGGTATATAATATCCACAAATAACATTTAAATCCACGATGTCAAGCTGAGATTGTTAAAAATCCTGCATAAACCGAGAACATTAAAAGATTTTTTTACGTATAGGATTCTACAATTCGGGCCGATAATAATCTATAGAGAAACAAAATGAATAAACAAAAAATAATAAAGTATATTTCCAGGTGTTGGAAAGAATGGCGATTAACCATCCTTTTCATAATTTTTGTCGTTATTCCGGTCAAATCGAGCCTGGCAGATTGGAACTGGGTGCCCTCAAGCTCGATGAATCCCACAATACTTGAAGGCGACATGATATACATCGATAAATTGGCATACGATTTGAGATTTCCGCTTACATTACACAGGATTGCAAAATGGTCCGACCCTGAAAGAGGCGACATAGTCATTTGCTTTTCCCCCGATGACGGCACGCGGTTGGTTAAAAGAATAATAGCACAGCCCGGTGACAGGGTCGAAATGAAAAATAATATCCTCTATATAAACGGCGACAAACTCAGTTATAACAGTATCGATCCAGGCTCTATAAAATATCTCCCCCGCAAGCTCAGGGACCATTCCATATTCGCCGCCGAAAACATGGAAGGTTCCGAACATATAATAATGAGTATGCCTTCGGTCAAAGCAGTACGGCATTTCGGGCCTGTCACAGTGCCGCAGGACAATTATTTCGTTATGGGTGACAACAGAGACTGCAGCAGGGATTCGAGATTTTTCGGATTTGTGGAAAGAACGCAAATCGTCGGAAAAGCCAAGGGTGTAATCGGGTCGTTGGATATCACCGACAAATACCAGCCGAGATTGAAGAGATTCTTCACCTCCCTTAAATAAATCAATTGGCATTACGCATAGTCACCCCGAGCGTAGCCGAGGGGTCTGATTAAATCATACCTGCCCCGACCGTAGAAAAATTACCGAGCAAAATCCCACCATAAAAAAATTAAAAGCCCGTCAGTTGAAACCGTATTGTTTTTTGATAATCTACAAAGAGTACAAAATCCCAAAATAGAAACTCTAAAGAGTTATAGACAAATCTTTTCTTACTTAAAATTACTGTGTACGTAAAGCGCGTACGCGCTTTACGTACGAGCTTGTTTTTATTATCAGGTCTGTTTTGGATATTATTGAACTCTTTTGAACAAACAGTTACTGTCTAATACCAATTCAGATTAAGAATTGCGCATAGTCACCCCGAGCGTAGCCGAGAGGTCTGATTAAATCATACCTGCCCCGACCGTAGAAAAATTACCGAGCAAAATCCCACCATAAAAAAATTAAAAGCCCGTCAGTTGAAACCGTATTGTTTTTTGATAATCTACAAAGAGTACAAAATCCCAAAATAGAAACTCTAAAGAGTTATAGACAAATCTTTTCTTACTTAAAATTACTGTGTACGTAAAGCGCGTACGCGCTTTACGTACGAGCTTGTTTTTATTATCAGGTCTGTTTTGGGTATTATTGAACTCTTTTCAACAAACAGGTACTGTCTAATACCAATTCAGATTAAGAATTGCGTCTTTGTCATTTCGACCGGAATCAGTCATTGGCGGATGAAGCGGAGAAATCTATTTAAATTAGACCTGCCCCGACCGTAGAAAAATCACAGCGCAAAATCCCGCCGCAAAAAAATTAAAAAACCGCGCCTAAAGAAGATTCTTTACATTTCTCATATCCACAACGCAGGATTTACGCCAAAATGTGCTTGCATTCGCTTACTTTCAATAGTAATATTGCATTAGATTTGTCTATAATAAGAGTTCTGAGGAAAACAGCGACATGGTGGTAGTTATTTTTCGAGGTTGGCATATAGTGAGCAACGAAGCCTGACAACCGACGCATAGTTATCAAGATTGTTAATGATAGGGGGTATTTGTAGTTTGGAAAGAATAGGAATCGAATAATGGCTAGAGCGGATATACTGCTGTCTGTAGTCCAGTCGGCAAATCGTGGCGATATGGTCTCATTTCGCAAAGCCGTTGAGAGTTTAATTGCCGAAGAAAGAGCAAAGAAGCACAATATTTTAGCCGACAGATTGGTAACCTCTCTCAATAATGGAAACAAGAACGGCTTATCCATGCACGCCAAAGGTGAAGCGAAAGATTTGTTATTTGAAACTTCAGCACAGAAGACTTTTGATGATTTAATCCTGGATAATACGGTCTTGAGTATATGCCAAGAGCTTGTTGAGGAACAACATCGAGCAGATCTTTTGAGAAGCTATGGCCTGGAACCACGCAACAGAATATTACTTGCTGGACCTCCGGGCAATGGAAAAACAAGCCTTGCAGAGGCTATTGCTACCCAATTGATGTATCCTTTCTTTGTTATCCGGTATGAGAATCTTATTGGCAGCTATTTGGGTGAAACGGCTTCTCGGCTCCAAAGGGTTTTTGATTATGTTAAAACTCGAAACTGTGTCTTGTTTTTTGATGAATTTGACACCGTTGCCAAAGAGCGAGGAGATACAAAGGAAACTGGGGAAATAAAGCGAGTCGTAAGTTCACTGTTGTTGCAGATGGACAGGTTGCCTACATATATTGTTATTATCACCGCAAGCAATCACCCAGAACTATTGGATCGGGCAGTATGGCGCAGGTTTCAACTACGTTTGGAATTAAAACGTCCAAATAAAGAACAGGTAATGTCGTATATTGAAAGTATTTCCCAGAAGAGCAAATGTAATTTCAACTATAGCTCTCAAACATTATCTGAAAAGTTAAAAGGTAATAGTTATTCAGAAATAGAAGAATTCTGTACAGATATCATTAGAAAAGCTATTTTACAACATAAACAGGATGATGCCATAAGCATTGTTTTACAGGAATTAAAACAGTGGGGAATGCGATTTTCCGGAAATAACATCGGAGTTTAAAAATGGCAGATAGACCAATTCTTATTTTCCCCAATCCGACAGAGGCATCAAGAATTATAAAGCAATCCCCCTTTGGCTCTCCAAATTACCATTTTCCAAGCATAGATAGACAAAAAGACCGACTCACCCCACAATTTCAGAGAATGCTTGAAGCATTTGTTACAGATACAGAAGCAGGTATCGAGCCAGAATATGTCTTGGTGATGGAAACAATTGGTAAAATTGAGGATTTTGCACGGGCGGTAAGGGCTATTCATGGCTTAGAATGGTTGGCGGAAATCGATACTGACGAAATTGAACCTGATGAAGATTTTTATCTGAAACCTAAAATAGGGAAAAGGATTTTCTATAAAGAGATAGAAGAAATAGACACCAAGCAATCCTCTCAGATTTGGAATGTTCTGGAACAAGAAGCATTCATTGATAAAAATGGATACTTTACAGAAAAAAACATAGAAGCATTCATATCACTTATTCCTGATGAGCTAAGAAAGTTCGAACAACAAATTATTGATGTTTTGAAAAATGCTGCAAGGCCCTCAGAAGTTATTAGTGGCCGTCTGTTCCTGAGCATGAGCAATCGACAGGCAATGGAACAAATATTAAGACTGTGGAAACAATGGGATTCCCGAAGAAGATTGCCCCACGGGTACCAAAAGTGGTCTGAGGTCTTTCTAAATTTAAAAAAATTACGGCCATGGGATGTTATAGACAGACTAAGAGAAACTGGTGTTTTAGAGTATTGGAAAGAAGATCTTGATTTCTATAGTAGTCGTAACGAGCTAATCCCATTTGAGATAGAACTGTGGTTTAGAAGTAATACAACAAAACGTAATGAAGCCCAACAGAACTTAGAAAACCTCATCAGACGAGAAAAAGGCAATGTGATTTCATCATGCATAATAAATGAAATACACTTTCATGCAATCAAAGCTGAATTACCTTCAGAAAGCATAAAAAGTGTTTTAGAGTCTCAATATACTGATTTATTTCGTAGCCGAGACGTAATGTTCTTTCGTCCCACCGGACAGTGCACTGTTGTATCTTTGCCTGATGGTGAATTAGGGGAATTTGTTGCAGGAAAAGTCTCTGGAGATCCGATAGTTGCAATTCTTGATGGCGATCCATTTATCAATCATGACTTACTAAGAAATCGCCTTATAGTAGAAGACCCTGATGATTTTGGTAGCAGCTATCAGACAAAAGATAGAAAACATGGTACAGCTATGGCTTCCCTGATTTGTCATGGAGAACTGGACGCTAATGAGCAACCGTTGACTAGACCTGTTTATATTAGACCGATCATGAAACCAAATGAAAAACTTCCTAACAGAGATGAGTTTATTCCAGAGGAGCAATTTTTCGAAGACCTCATTGAAAGATCTGTCCGTCGGATGTTTGAGGGAGAAGGTGACGAAGAGCAAACTGCTCCTACAGTAAAAATTATAAATATTTCAATAGGCGATCCTACTAAAATGTTTTTTCATCGACTAAGTTCATGCGCTCGATTATTAGACTGGCTTTCATATAAGTACCAAGTTCTTTTCTGTGTTAGCGGAGGAAATGTTATCGATGATATTAATTTGGGAATTTCCGAACATCAATTTTCTGCTCTAACAGAAGAACTCCGTGTAACCCATACACTGTCTATAATACATAACAATAGTAGAAATCGTAGGATAATTTCACCGGGAGAATCTTTGAACTCAATAACTGTAGGCGCAATGCATGATGATCATGCAAAAATAAGCGGTTATGGACGAAGGATAGATATTCTACCAAATCAACTTTTACCATCACCGATGTCATCGAATGGACATGGTTT
>CAZMZR010000031.1:0-36663 GCA_964570855.1 uncultured Pirellulales bacterium | reverse complement strand
AGATTTCTCCACTCCGGTCCGCCTTCGGCGAACCTATGGTCTACCTTGGGCATGCCATAGGCAGAAATGACAAAGGCACGAAGTACGGTTCTAATCACCGGTTTAGCTGTCCGCCTGTAACTGCTTTTCGTTGACCTTCTCTTTAATGTATTTGGCCGTGCGCTGGGCGGCTTCTTTCCCGAAATCAACACATTTATGCATTCCGGAATTGAAAGATTTTACAAACTCCTCGGAATCGAAATTAAAATGTGTGTTCCCGTCGAGCAGACGCTCCTGGTTTTCCGGCGGCGGCGCAAGCATGTATATGGCAGTACAAAAACCGGCGAAATAAACGATGAACAGAAAGATGAATTTTGATCTGAAGCCTCTCACTATCCCCTCCCAAAAGGAATTGTATCTATAGGCCGGCTTCCCGCTCCGGCCTTATTTACACGCCTCTAATAAATACTTAGCATATAAAATATAATATGCAAAACAAAAACAAAAAACCGTGCTAAATATTGTCCAGAACGTCCTTTAACGCCGCGGAAACGGTCGCGACCTGGTCTTTTGAGAGATTATTGTAAAACGGCAGGGCGATTGTGCTTTTGCATACGTTTTCGGTTATGGGGAAATCGCCATTTTTGTAGCCGTACCGGCGGACCATGACCGGCTGAAGATGAACGGGCGGGAAATAGTTGCCGACCTGGATGCCTCGTTTTGTCATCTCATGCAGAGCCTTGTTGCGTTGTTCCAGGGTAAAGCGGTCCGCCAAGCGAACCATGAAAACAAACCAGCTCATATCGCAGCCGTCCTGTTCGGCCGGTACTATTATCCGGCTATCACCGGCCAGCATTTCCTGATACCATTCGGCGACCTGCCGGCGTCTGGCTTTGATTTGCTCTATTCTCGAAAGCTGTGCGAGCCCCAGTGCGCAGTTGATATCGCTAATCCTGAAGTTATAGCCGAGCCTCTCGTGGGTCAGCCAGTTGTCGTCTTTACTTCGTCCCTGGTTGCGAAGCGAGCAGCAGATATCGGCCAGGCTGTCATCATCGGTCAGGATCATTCCGCCTTCGCCGGTGGTTATCTGTTTATTGGGATAAAAACCGAATACGCTCATTGTCCCGAAGGTGCCAACCTTTTTGCCGTTTAGCGCTGAGCCCAGGGCCTCGCAGCTATCTTCGACCACCGGCAGGTTGTGCTCTTGCGCGACGCGGCATACCTTATCGAAACCTGCGGGATTGCCGAATATTTCTACCGGCAGGACGGCTTTGGTATTTTCTGTTATTGCAGATTCTATCCCGGCCGGGTCGATATTCAAACTTACCGGGTCGATATCGACAAAGACCGGTGTTGCGCCGGCCATCATAACAGCGGTAGCCGAAGCAACGAAAGTAAACGGCGTGGTAATAACTTCGTCGCCGGGTTTTATGCCGAGCGCCGACATGCACAGAAATAAGCCGCTGGTCCCGCTGTTGACGGCGACGGCCCTCTTTGCGCCGATGTAATCTGCGAAGGCGGCTTCGAATTCGGGTAATTTGGGTCCGAGCGAAAGATTCGGACTGCGAAGCACCTCGCAGACCGCTTCGATTTCCTCCTCGGTAATGTCCGGTCGTGACAAGTGAATCTGCATATAAAATTCTCCTCAATATAAGGTAAAAGCAGAACCGACGAAATTGTACCGCTTATGACGAGTAAATCAAAAACATTTTCGATAAGCACTTTGCCGCTGTAACCAAAACAACGATACCTTACATTCGCGGCTGTTGAGAGATAATAGAAAAATAATTATAGGACGTATTGTTGCAAAGACCTTCGTTTATCCGCCCTTAAAATAATAATTGTATTTATGCGTTAAACACACCTCGATTTAAAACCGAATATTAAGAGGATTATCTCAGCTATAGTGAGTTTCAAAACGGTAGTGATGGGAATCAAGAAATGGCAAAAGGAAAAAACGTACTGACGACAGGTGATGTGGCGAAGATTTGCCATGTTGCACCTCGAACCGTTTCAAAGTGGTTTGATAACGGCCAGTTAAAAGGCTATCGCATCCCCGGCAGTAAAGACAGGCGAATACCTCTGAGCGAATTGATGCGCTTTATGAAGGTACACAATATGCCGACTTCGGGGCTTGCAGTCGGTAAAATACGGGTGTTGGTAGCCGACAGCAACGATAATACGGCATCGGCTCTGGCCGAATCGTTGCAAAACAAGGCCGACTATGAAGTACAAATCGTACACAGCAATTTTGAGACGGGTGCAGTCGTCCAGAAGTTTGCACCACACGTCCTGCTTGTCAATCTGCTGGCAGACGGAATAGATGCCACAGATGTATGTAGAGGTATTCGGACCAACGAGGAATCAGAGACCATCAAGGTTGTTGCTCTTGCAAACCGGCTGAGTGATTCCGAGATAGAGGCCCTGTTGCATAAGGGCTTCGACGGTTATGTATCGTACTCTGAAGATATCACAGATGTTGTGAAGAAGATAGAAGAAGTGACTGCGATTATCTATTAGAGATAAATTCGCTGACTTTATTTACCGCATTATCCCAACAATCGTTAAATCGAACAAAGTATTTTACATTCTGTTTCTGAGCGTTTTAATAGGCCTTCATGCCCTGCATCCAATCCGGCCAGTCCTCATCGGTAACATCGCCGGCTAATGTCCAAAGATCTTTTGTGTTATAGGTTTTATGCCATTTTAATGTCCACAACTCTTTGAGGTCAACCTTTCTGACCGACCAGTCCAGGAAAGTGCAATTTACAGATGCATTATGCCGGTTAAGACAGACACGCCTGATTTCATTACTTCCGCTCATACCTGCCTCTGAGCCGTCGGTTGGTGGAGGAACATCGATAGAATGAACCCAAACATCGTACCACCGGCAATCAAGAAATATCGGTACTGTGTTTGAACGCTCAATACCGAATATTTTCCTCCAGTAATTCTCGCTCTCACTTTCACCGATCGGGCGATTACAGAGCCATTCGTTAAAGCCATAGCTTGCAAACATACCATCATCAAGCCTGCCCCAGGCACACATCGGATTTCTACCGCCATCGGTTGAAGGCTTTTTAGCCATTGGGCAGAGGCGAATCTTGTCTTCTTTGTAGTAATCCCGCAACACGGTCGGCCACCTGTTATCGGTAGTTTGACTCTCTCCTCCTTCACCAACCTGAAAATGACCATTGTTATCCTCGGCATACATTGACCACATTACAGCCCATTGATGCAGGTTTGACTGGCACGCCGCCCCTTTTGCCTGTGTCTTAACTTGTGACAGGGCAGGCATTAAAATTGACATCAATAGTGCAATTATGGCAATTACCACAAGAAGCTCTATTAACGTAAAACCTCTTTTCGAATTATTGACCCTGTTACTGAGTTTATTCATATCCGTACCCTTCCATTCAACGGTATAAAAAAGTGTCTCAAAATTTTTTTTTTATTGCATAACTCAAACTACACAATAAATAATAAAAATTACCACAGGTAAATTTGTAAGGAAAATAAGATATTAATCAATCATGCCATCCCTGCCCTTGTCAATAAACCTGCCTGTACAAATCTAACCCCTGTTCTCATAACATGTTGCAAACGAACATCTTATGCACGAAAACATTCTTTATAATGATAAGTTTTTACATCGTTTCTCTGCTGCTTATCGCACTTATATTACAGTAGCATATTACGATAAATCTATCAAATTACACTTATATCATATTATACCCGCTTTTTTGCAATAATCAACTTTTTTTGAGAGAATATCGGTCCCGGGACAACCTGAAAAAGGGTTGTCATACCGAATTTTTTTTGAAATAATGCTAACATTATGAAGATACGAGCGAAAAATATAATAATTTTCACCGCATTAACTCTATTGCCGAGCAGCTTTGCAAAGGCGGATTTAGCCGGGCAAATAGACCAAATAATCAGCCGGTCTTTACAGCAAGGAGTCAAATTTTCCATTCACATCGTCGAAAATGATTCCGGCGATACTGTATATGAACACAATGCAGAGGAATTAATGATACCGGCTTCTAATATGAAGATAATAACCACGGCCGCGGCATTGAAATATCTGGGCGCCGATTACGAATATAAAACGAAGGTCGGGTTTTGCGGCAATACACTCGTAATAATAGGTAGCGGCGATCCGTTGTTAGGAGATGAAAAAACAGACTCCAGATACGGACGGGAGCAGGGCTGGATATTCAGAGAAATTGCACAGGAATTGCGAAAGAACGAAGTTCAATCCATTGAAGACATCATCATCGATACAGGCGTATTCGATAACCAGTGCGTCCACCCGAACTGGCCGAGTGACCAGTTGAATCGCTGGTACGCCTGCGAGGTAAGCGGCCTGAATTACAACGACAACTGCATACAGATGAGCACAAAGAACATCAACGGGAAAGTAGCTATTTTGATTGAGCCTCAGACCTCTTTCGTAAAGCTAATTAATAAAGTCACGCCTATAACAACCGGCGACAGCGCCGTAGGAGCTTATCGCAATCAGCAGCCCAACACACTTATCGTTCGCGGGAAATGCAAAGACCAGGCAGGGCCGTTCGATGTTGCAATCGAAAAACCCGCCGCGTTTTTTGGTTTTCTCTTAGCCGAACATCTGAATAAAACAGGGATAAAAGTCACCGGCCGGCTTACGGAAAAAATCCTCGCCGAGGAAGGTGATTTCAGGCTGCTTACCGAATTCACTACTCCAATAGGCGATTGTCTTTTACGCTGCAATAAAGACAGTCTGGGATTAGCGGCGGAAGCATTGCTTAAAACCATCGCAGCTAAAAATAATCCGGATGGTAAAAACGGTAGCTGGCAGAAAGGACGTGAGCTTGTCGGCGAATATTTACAGGAGCTGGGGATCGAAGAAAACCGATTTTACATCGACGATGGAAGCGGTCTTAGCAGAGAAAACAAGCTAAGTGCCCAGATTATTACAAAAGTTTTATTAAATATTTACAATAGTGACGATTGGGAACTCTATAAAAACTCACTGGCAGTGGGGGGGATAGACGGCACTATCGACGATCATTTCAGAGACGAAAAATATAAAGGAAAAATCTACGGTAAAACCGGTTATATAAACGGCGTAAAGTCACTCTCCGGAATATGTGTCACAGCGGGGGGGGATTATATATTTTCAATTCTGACAAACGATGCCAACGGGCCAACAAGAACCGCTATTAATAATATCGCCAAGGCAATCATTGACAAAACCGACGATACAATTCAGTAAAATCCGGTAAATAACAACTTACATACATGATAATCACATTACCATTCGGCTAATTCGCCGAGCAGCTCTTCGACTAAATCCTTCATCGTGACAATACCGACAGGCTTTTGGCGGCCGGCCAGACCGGCTCTTGTTACCAGGATTATCTTCTGGTTTTCCCTCTGCATGAAATTTATCGCATCGATTACAGGTGTGTCCGAATCGAGTTTCTTCAGCGGCCTGATGAAATTATGCAGATCGGCGAACTTCTGTGATATACTCAGCGCCTCATATATATTTATGAATCCTGTTATGTTAGCCGGCTGAGCTTCCGTTACCGGCAGGCGGGTAAAAGCGGATTTTCTTAAGATGTTCAGCAGGGCCGAATCATCAGAGTTGACATCGACCGTCTGAACATGGTCGATGGGAACCATCACGAACCTTATATTAACGTTCGAGATTTTAACCAAACGGTTGACAATATCGGTCTGGATGGCGCTGAGGATACCCTCTTCGTGTGTATCCCGCAAGATTGCCTGCACTGTATGCCTTTGTACGGATGTAATTACCGTTTTCGACGAGGAGGCCGAGCCTGCCAGTCTGGAAAAGAGGGTTGATATGTATTTGAGCAATGGGATTGCTCCACAGAAGCTCATGATTTTGTGAAATGCGTACAAAAACGGCGACAGGTAGGGCATCAGTAAATCCGCACGGTACAGGAACAAGTTTTTAGGGATTGATTCCGAGAAGACAAACAGGATAGGGGCTGTTACAAGGGTCGTAACGATTTCCGCGGTGTGCTCGGCTGCAAATTTGCTTAAAAGTATTCTTGTGACAATACTTGTGGCGAGATAATAGGAAAGATTCGTGCCGATCAGCATCGAAAGGAGCAGTCCGGAACTATCATGGATACATCTGCCAAGCATAACGAACGGCAGGCGTTTTTTCTCAACACCCAGACGCAGACGAAGCCTGCTGAGACGATAGAGGCCGGTCTCCGCACCGGCGAAAAGGCCGGCCATCGCCACAAAAAAGGCGAAGGCAAAAATTAGAACGGCGTTATTTATCATCCGCTTGAAAAGGTTCGAATGTTAATATTACGGTTTTTATTCTGTGTTTATGTACGTTTTCAACTGTAAATTTTAAGTTCTTCAGATTTACAACGTCGCCGCTTTTGGGAATTTTGCCCAGAAGGGCGGTTACCATTCCGCCTACGGTGACCTGGCTTGTTTCTTCAAGGTCGATGCTGAATACCTCGGACCATTCATGGATTGCCAGATTGCCCGCGAGCCTGTATTCGAAAGGTCCGATTTGTTTGATAGGCTCGATTTGATTCGTGACTTCCATTTGACCGAACAACTCTTCCGCAATGTCCTCCAACTGAACGGAGCCTGCGATACCGCCGTATTCATCTACGACTATTGCCATATCCGTTTTGGATTTGCGGAAAAAATCCAGCAGGGATTCCACCGTCTTCTGCTCCGGGACGAAATGCACCTGCTGAACAATTTTATCCAGCGAAGCCGTCTCGTTGAGCAGAAGCTCCCGGAGGTGAACCAGGCCGATTATATTGTCTATAGTCCGGGCATAGACGGGCAGCTTGGTAAGGTGGTTTTTTTGCATCTTCTCGCGGGCCTGACGGCCGGATTCGGTTACGGCACATGCAATCATATCTACACGGGGCTTCATAACGTGTCGGACTTTAAGAAAGCCAAGCTCGATGACTTCCGTAAAGAGTTTATTCTCATCGTCCGTGATCAATCCCTGCTTTCTTGTTGTTTCTATCAGTGTCTTGAATTCGGCTATGGTTATTGCGCCCGGGCTTCTTGCAGGCCCTAAAAGCAGTCGCAGGACAGGCTCTAAAATAAAAAATCTGAATACGAATCCCAAGGGTGTGAATATCTGAAGGCAGACAAAGGCCGGCAGGGCGAAAATTATACTAAGGGACTTCGAGTTTGCATACGCTATGGACTTCGGCAGTATTTCACCGAACAGCACCAGTGCCGCGAAACTTGTAAAAGCGACGACAGCTCCGGCTATCGCACTGTGCTGGTTGATTCGGACGGTTAAGACACTTGCCGCTGCATAATACAGAACGTTCACCGTCATGTTCCCGAACAAAAAGCAATTGAGCAGTTGACTCGGTTTGTTCAGCAGTTTTCCGGCTAAGTTGGTAAGCTTATGCTGTGAGCCCCGCAGTTGTTTTCTTTGTCTGTGAGTCAGATTGGAAAAGGCGGTCTCTGCACCGGAAAAAAAGGCTGATCCGGCAAGAAGTATCAACATTAAAACGATTTGGAAAGCCTGAGCCGGCATTAGCTGTTACCTGACTGAGGTTTTGGGAGAATTATCCTGAATTTGCTCCCGCTGGCCGGTTTTGATTCGACCGAAATCAAGCCATCGTGTCCCTCGACTATCCTTTTGCAGAAGGCCAGGCCGAGCCCGGTTCCTGAACGCTCGGACGGCAGATTTTTATTGTTCTTCGTGGTAAAAAACGTATCGAAAATACGTTCCAAATCATCGTGCTCGATGCCGTTGCCCGTATCTTTTATCTCTATCTCGACTGCATCGTTTCTTTCGGCGGCTTTTATTGTTAAAACTCCGCCTCGCGGCAGCATTGCCTGGCGTGCATTGAGAATCAGATTCATTAATACCTGTTGAATTTGAACGGGCACGGCCCGGATCGTCAATCCTTCGGGAATGTAGATTTCCACTGTAATTGCGTCCTTGGAGAAATCGCGGCACAGGCAGGCGAAAATATCCTCAACCAGAGCAAGAAGCTCGGTATCTTTTTTGCCCGGTGTTTTGCCGTCCGCCATAGCGAGCATACTGTCCATAATTTTGGAAGCACGTTCACAATTTTGAGCCGTTTTCTGAAGTGCCTTTTCGGTCAGAGCTTTATCGTCGGTGTTTTTTAATGCAAGAACAGCATAGTTTTTCAGGGGTGTGAGCAGATTATTGATTTCATGAGCTATCATGTGGCTGACGGTTCCCATATTGGCAAGATGCTGGAGATGATAAAGCTGGGACTTAAGGTCGTTATTCTGTTGTTGCAGGTCTTTGAGACGCCTATGTAAACAAAGGCGTTTTTCCGTAATACTTGCCAATTCTATGCTCCTGTTATACAATTTAATAGCTTGAGAACAGTTTTGTGACTTTGTTGTCAATTTAGCTAAAATTATTGCTCACACGTATCTATATCGACTATTAACGTCTTTTTTCTTGAACTATGTCAATAGGCCGGGTGCAGGTACGGGACGGTTTTCCTGGCTGTCTGTGCAAATCGGGCCATAACAATCTGACCCGGCAAAAAGTTTATCCGTGATGCCTGATAGTATTTTTAATAAAATATCCGGACGATGAATAAAAGTAAGATATTGGAAGATCTTTTAGGATTATTCGAGGCAAACGGCGTTATAATCCGACAAGAACCCCTTGGGGGCAACGGCGGCGGGCTTTGTTCTGTAAAAGGTCAGTGGATTCTATTTGTGGATACGCAGGCCCCTTCGGAAGTGATGGCGGCGGTCTGTGCCGAGGTGGTGCCGCAGGTAGTCGATATCGAGCAGATATATATCAGACCGGAAATCCGCGAATTTATCGAATTTCACAGCAATAGTAAAAAAGAGTAGGTTGGAATGCCGAAAAAGGTAGCTATTATGGTTGACCAGATGTACCAGGTGCTTGAGGTCTGGTATCCGTATTATCGGTTTCTCGAATCGGGCCTGGAGGTAAATTTGGTGGCGGCACAGGCAAAAATGGAATATTATTCAAAAGAAGGGTATCCCTGTATTTCCGAGGTTGCGGCAGGGCGGGCCGACGCAGGCGATTATGATTGTATGGTTGTGCCCGGAGGTTTCGCACCGGATTTTATGAGAAGAAGCACCGAGGTAATTAAATTTGCGAATGATATGGTGAATGCGGGCAAGATTATCGCCGCTATATGTCACGGCGGCTGGCTCTTATGCAGCACAAAGATATTCGAAGGTAAAAAGGCGACCTGTTTTATGGCAATCAAAGATGATGTTATAAATGCAGGCGCCCAGTATGTGGACGCCGAATGTGTGGTGGATAAAAATCTGATAACATCACGCAAGCCGGACGATTTGCCGGCATTTTGCTCGACGATATTGAAGGCTTTGGGAAAAACATAGAAACAACCCACAGGAGCATTTTATGAAAAAAAAGATGTTGGAAGAAGAGCAGGGCAAAAAACCTGTTATTTTGGTCGTCGATGACAACCAGCAGAACCTCGAGCTGCTGCAGGCTTACCTTGAGGATGTTGATTGCAAAACAATTTCTGCTCGTGACGGATTGAAAGCGCTTGAAATTGTAAATAAAAAAAAGCCGGATTTGATTCTACTCGACGTGATGATGCCTAAAATGAGCGGCTTTGAAGTCTGTAAAAGAATAAAAAACGATCCAAAAAGCACGGACATTCCCGTTATTATGGTAACCGCGCTTAGTGAATTCGGTGACATTGAACGTGCTATCGATTCCGGTACGGACGATTTCCTAAGCAAACCCGTGAACAAGCTCGAACTGATTACAAGAGTCAAGACGATGCTTAAGCTCAAACACCTGAGCGACAAACTCGAACGGACGCTGGCATATCTAAGTGAGGTAGAAAAACAGGCACAAATGGCAAAATCAGAATAATCATCACCATCTCGGGCCGGTTTTACACGCGGTATTTATCGAAAACCAGGGGCATTCAAGGCTAATTCTCAGGACTGATTAAACCCGATAATTGCTTTCTAATCCGTAATAATCCGCACATCACACACAATCGCCATAACGACAAGACAAAATTAAACAGCGGGGAGGCTAATCACAAAAACCCTGCTTAATCGCCCTGGTTTTATTGTCGATACCTCTACTGATTACAGCAGTTTCATATTATTTAACCTAATAGTATAAAAAGGATGCGGGCGGTGTATGAGTCAGGTACTTGAAATTCTCGGCAGGGCGATAACGGTTGACACATCCGATTTAATATGGCATTGGTTAAATATGGTCACGCTTCCTGAGGACTATAAGAAATCCGACCAATGCAGTTTGTTATATTCGGTCCTTGAGTTAATAGGCGAGAAAAAGACATGTGCGGCAGCCAAACATCTACGAAAATACCTCATGGAAAATCCTTCCTGCATTTACGGCCGACTGGCGGCGGCGGCGATATGTATCAATAATAATCAGCTCAACGAAGCTATACAGGAATTGAACTCGGTCTATCTGCGTCGGCCTAATAATACGCTGGCTTTGTATGCACTTGGGTATTGTTATGAAAGACTCGGAAAGGAATCTCAGGCCGTGGAATTTTATCAGGATTGCATTAAATTTAAAAAATATCTGCATCTCCCGGTCCAGCGATTAGCCGCGATTTATTTCAAAAATGAACAATACGAAAAGACTATAGAGCAATATCAATTATTAAGCAGTGAATATCCCGACGATATATCGACACTTATAACGCTCGGGCATTTGTATATCGTTACCGGTAAATATTCACATGCCGTTCAAATATTTAACAATGCGATTCTGATGCACCCCGACAATATTTCTTTTCAGGACAACGATATAGACCAGCTTATGGCCGAGGGACAGCTCTATGAGGCCCTCGAACAGATCGAGTATTTTTTACAGGAAAATCCCGAAAGGCCCGATTTGCTTTTAAGGCAGGCCGACATCCTTCGTATGATGGGTTCGACCACCGATGCGGTATCTCAATATGAACAGGCGATTCATCTCTGCCCCGATTTTCTCGAAGCCACTATAAAGCTCGGAACACAATATTTACAGTTAAATCAGGACCAGCTCGCAGCGGGACTTTTTAATAAAGCTGTTGAAATAAATGACAGGATTGTCGATGCATATATAGGCCTGGCAATAGCACAACAGTCGGCCGGTAATGACGATGAAGCCCTTGATACTTTATCACTTGCTTCCGCCATTCAACCGAATAGTTCGTTATTATTTTCTGAAACCGCTGCTTTGCATTTTAAGCATGGAATTAAAAATGACAAGATGTTTTTTGGCGGCATTGACGACGCCGCTGTAACCGAAGCTTTAATTGCCGCACATACCAAGCAAATCGCCCTCCGTCCTCAAAATCCGGATTTATATTATCGTCTTGGTATCCTTATGATGGGCGTTGGCGATGAATCAAGGGCTATTGAATCTTTTATGTCCGCATTGAAAATAAATCCCTTATATGCAAGGGCCCGAACTAAACTTATCGTCTGCCTTTATCAAATCGGCCGAAAATCCGATGCTTTGAAATATCTTTCAGAATTCAATCGTTATGACAAAGATACTCTCGAACTTCACTATCAGACTGCATTACTTTATTGCAATAAATTAAAATTCGCATCTACTCTGTTTAATCTCGAACGTTTTATGGAAAATAATTATTCCTGCCCGGACGCATCGATAAATGTTTCAATTGTTCTTCAAAACATCGGCCTTTTAGACAGAGCGGCCTTTATGTGGGATAATCTTTCCGATATGGCCAATCATGTGATTAATACGAATTAAGCATTTTGGCCTTTGGTTAACGTATTTCGCGTCAAATGCCCCAAATAAGCAATTTCCCGCTATAACTCAAAAACAAGCCCAATGAAACATAACATATCTTATGGGACGTAGGATATTATGTTTTTATCCCCTGATTATCTGCAAAAAATCCTTTTCGCTTACAGATTAAAAAACGGTAATTTCAACTGACAATTGCCAACAGATGACAAAAAGATGCTTATAAGATAGATTCGAAAGAATCACGAAGTGACAAAGGCCTGCCTAAAATCTCATAATGGACAATTGCTCTTCTTAATTCATCAGGATTTTTATAATCCCATACAAAATCAGATGTAAATTCTGTTTTTGAGATTTGTGTTGCTTTGCTTAAAGGTAAATCAGCAAGACCTTCAACGGATTTGGGTGCAAATTCAGGTAGTTCCTGGATATTCGTATCAATTTTTTCCAGCTTCTGAATGTTTTGTTTTAAGGAAGGTTGTTTAAATGTAAATTTAGATGGTTTTTTACTTCTTTGAATCGTATATGGAGCAGACATCGCAGGTTGAGGTTTTGAAGTTATCCCACGATTGGCAGATCCGGAGGTTGCGGATTTTGTCATTGTTTTCTGAATATTAGGACGATTACGCGGGCCGGATGTTGATTCTCTAAACTTAAGTACCCTATCAAGTAATAATTCGCTCAATTCTTTTGTTGAAGACGCAGGTTTGCGGTTTTTATCGAAAGAAGCATTTTTATTTTTCCGTTCCCGCGCATCATCAACCTTTGATTTTACAACACTGCGAAGGATCCAGAAAACCGCAAGGACAACGATGAATAAAATGTTCATCCATTTTTCAATATCCTCGTTTTGAGCAATTATAAATTGTGAAAAATAATAATTCATATAAAGAGTATTTAAATATTAAAATCGTTCACTTGTTATATTTATTCTTTTGTTTTCGGTTTCGCAATAGAATCACGCATCGAGGTATCGGCCATAATATTTTTCATCCTGTAATAATCCATAACTCCGAGATGTCCCTTCTTGAAGGCCTCCGCCATAGCCAACGGCACTTTCGATTCGTTTTCAACAACAAGTGCACGCATTTCCTGCTCACGGGCAACAGCCATAGCACGGCGTTTTTCCGCCTCGGCTTTCGCCCTTCGCATATCGGCCTCGGCCTGGGCGGCCTGAAGCTGTGCACCGACGTTTTCGCCGACATCAACGTCCGCGATATCGATTGATAGAATCTCAAAAGCGGTTCCGGCATCGAGTCCCTTGGCTAAAACCGCCTTGGAAATCTTATCCGGATTTTCGATAACACTTTTATACGATATAGCGCTGCCGATTGTTGTAACAATTCCCTCACCTACGCGGGCTATGACCGTTTCCTCCGTAGCGCCTCCGATCAGCCTTTCGATGTTCGCACGGACGGTTACGCGGGCCTTTGCTTTCAACTGGATTCCGTCCTGAGCTACGGCATCGACCGTATCTCTTCCTTTTGTCGGGTCGGGGCAATCGATCACCTTGGGATTGACGCTTGTCTGAACGGCATCGAGTATATCACGACCGGCCAGGTCAATTGCAGTTGCCGTTTGCAAAGTCAAAACGATACTTGCACGATTAGCTGCAATTAAGGCTCGCACCACATTTGGAACTCGTCCGCCGGCTAAATAATGGCTTTCCAGATCTCTTGTGGTTAGTGACAGGCCCGCCTGAATAGCAGTAATTTTGCTCAACACTATGGTTCTGGCATCGACTTTCCTCAGCCACATGCCGATAAGTTCGGATAATCGCACATCGGCCCGTGAGAAATACGCCTGCAGCCACAATCTGGCAAACTTAATAAAAAGAAGTACTGCAACCAAAGCAATAAAACTTATGATTGCTATAAAAATAATAGTCCCGATAGGCGGTGCATTTTGTTGGCCTAAGATAGCGTTTGTTAAATTAATCATGTTATTCCCTTTCATGAGGTTTCCTCGATTATACGAACAGTTAACTGGGTACTCTCAACGTCGATAACCCTGACCTTTTTACCTTTATCAACATATCCGCTTTCAGCCACACATTCAAGCCTCCGTCCTGAAAAATCGCACATACCGACCGGTCTCAATGGCGTCAGGACCGTACCTTCGGCTCCGAGCATCTGCTTAAGATTAGATGAATCGGGTATGGCATCGCCCTGCTGCCGTTCGGGCGGCGCAAGCAATACGTGCCTGCCGAATCTGGTTTTTGGAAATACTTTATAAGCAAGAACCAGAACAGATGGTATCATTATAAGCGCAATAATCAAACCTATCCAGCCGGCGATTGTGCTGTGTTGAAAAAATATTAATACTCCACCGACTAAACAGGCCAGAGCAAAAATGCTTATCAGGCCGCCGCTTGGCACGAATACTTCGGCTATAATCAGTGCCGCACAGGCCAGATAAAGAAAAACAGCGAATAACAGCCACCAATCCATAAGTTTACCTCATGCGAAAACAGAAGTCAGATGACAGAAATCAGATATCAGCAATTAACTCAAACTTACCGATTCATACTGTCATACCCGCGAAGGCGGGTATCCATTTATAGTCTCGCAACAGTGGATTCCTGCTTTCGCAGGAATGACAACCTGCGATAGGTTGTTGTTAAATATTAACTTATGACGATACTTTATTATAAGTCGGTCAATTCGAGTAATTCAAATCTTTCATATTTTTAATCACTTTTTTATTTCTGTCTTCTGTTATCTGTATTCTGAACTCTGTTTTTTAACCACGACTCTATTGCCGTGAATTTCTATTATTTCAACCTGAGTTCCTTTATCAAGAAATTCCCCTTCGGCAACCACATCTACTATTGCATCGCCGAATCTCGCCTTTCCCGTCGGTCTGAGTGTCAAAATCACCCGGCCCGTATCGCCGACGTTAATACCCGTAATTTCACTTTCAACCGGTTTGGTCATACTAATCCGCATTGTACCGCCCTGCTTTGCAGCAATCGGCATAAGTATAAGACCACCAAGGAACGGAATCTTAGGCATATATTTCGACAGAAGCCATGCCAAAATAATAAATCCTCCGAATCCTATAGACAATCCTATTGCCCCCTGTGTGAAATCACCCCATTCAACTGCATTGCTCGGCCAGGGTATTCTATCCGGGGGATTTTTGATAAGCATGCCGAACAAACCAGCGAATATACATATAATGCCTAAAACACCTGCAACCCCGAATCCGGGCAGGATTAAAAATTCGATTAAAAGCAGAAGTATCCCGATAACGAATAAAGCAACTTCCACCCAGTTTGCCAGTCCGACGAGGTATTTGCTGCCGATTATGACAGCAAAGCATATGACCGCCATAAGTCCCGGAAGACCGAGGCCGGGCGTATTAAATTCAACATAGACACCCAATAAGGCCAGCATAACGAGTATGCCCATAACTACAGGCGAATTTACCCATCTGACCATTTCTTCCGACCATGATGTTTCGAGCAGTGTCGGTTCACCGGTAAAAATCACACCGTCACGTTCGGATAAAAAATCGAGTGCACCCGCCACGTCCCGTACTACCGCTCTGGCAATGCCGTATTCCAGGGCTTTCGAAGCGGTCAGTGTTAAAAGCTCATCATCTTTAACTACCAGCTCTTTATTTTCCAAGTCATATTCATTCGGATCTTTGGGCAGTTCCTCGTTCTCGAAGAATTCAAATTCTCCGGTTTTCAGGTTTTCCACCCGATAGACTTCCGTCTGCATAGTGACCATAGCCTTTAGCAATGCGACAGGATAGCCGTTTGCTTCCGCCGCCCGGGTAAAAGTGGCACGTGTGAAGCTCTCGGTTTTTTCCCGTTCGACACCTTCGAGCTTGCCGCCCATTACAATCGGGGCGCAATCACCGATTGTGGTGTTTTCCCGCATAATGATATCCTGACATGAGACGCTTATCATTGCACCGGCCGATATAGCTTCGGTGGTTACGTAGGCAACGGTGTGGGCTTTGCTGCTGGTTTGAGGTATGTCGAGTATCAGGAATTTGGCTATATCGTCTGCGGACTGTAAAAGCCCACCGTAAGTGCTTATTTCGTAGATCAGGTAATTTGCCTCTTCGTCAAGCGCTATTTTTGTCCTTCGCCGGATGGATTTATACAATCCATCGTCTATCATACCCTTACAGACGATTACCGCGGCTTTTGCTCTCGGCTGATCCGGGCCGGTGACCTCTGGCTCGGCGCCTGAAGTCCAACCCATGAGTATTAATATAAACAACAAAACAAACGCTAATTCTCGAAGTGGGCTTTTCATAGCAGGAATTCTACTACTCCGGCAGTAATTTTACAATAGCAAGTTTTAAGATTCGGTAGAGATTTTAGGCTTAATCCCTTCCCATTGCAGGCCGCCTATGATGGCCTGGGCTATATTAGTGAGGTGGTCGCCTATTTTCTCGATATTATCGACCAGGTCAATGAATATAAGTCCTGTTTCAGCGCTGCACATGCCGTTACTCATGCGATTCACATGACTGCGGCGAAATTCCATCTGCATTTTGTTGATTTTAGTTTCTTTGGTCAGAGCGGATTTTGCAGCCTCAATGTCGTCGTCTTCCAGGGCGGCTATGATATTATCAAACATCTGGTCGGCCTCTGTTCTAAGCTGCTCGGCTTCAGCCAGGGCAGAATCACTGAATGATAGTTTCTGGTCGATTTTTCGTTGGGCAATTTCGACGATATTGACGGCATGGTCACCGATACGCTCAAGATCATTAACCGTATGTAAAAGCACAGGTAATTCAATTGCGACCTCATCTGATAGTTGTACCTGTGAAAGAGCGGATAGATACGATGTTATCTCAATCTGGAATGTGTCGATGAAATCCTCTATCTCCATGACCGAAGCCAGTTTTTTTCTGTTGTCTTGTAAAATCCCCTCGATAGCACGTTTAAGTGCTCTCTTGGCCGTCTTTGCCATGCGAATTATCTCGCGTTCGGCTTGTTCCAGTGCAATAACCGGTGTTTTGAGAAGGTGCCTCTCAAGAACAACAGGCCTGACTAACGCCTCGCTCGGTTTTTCCGGTACCAGCTTCCAGACAATTTTTGCCAAAATGCCTGACATCGGCAAAAATATTCCGGAATTAACAACGTTAAAAACTGTATGTGCTATAGCTATTGAAGGTGCGATTGTGCTTCGTCCAAGCTGCCAGGGAGATACCATAAGTACGAAAGCCCCGAACAAACCGAAATGAACAAATGGGTATGCTATCAGAGCCCCCAGTGTGTTAAATATTGTGTGTGCCCAGGCCGCTCGTTTGGCGTTGCGATTTGCCTGTAATGCCGCGATCTGGGCCGTTATCGTTGTTCCTATATTACTGCCCAGAACGAATGGTATTGAAACATTCAGAGCTGTTTGCCAATTTGTTCCGAAAGCGCCGCCAATAGCCAGCAACTGTACGATAGCAATCGCTGCAGAGCTGCTTTGCAGAAGCATTGTAACCAATGCACCGGCTACAATCGCCAAAGCAGGTTTATCGCCGAGGGAGATAAAAATTTCCTGCACTTTTAAGCTTTTTTCCAAAGGGCTAAAGGCATCTTTCATAAAACCAAGGCCAAGAAATAATAAACCTAAACCGAGGATGATTTGCCCGATACTTTTTGTTCTTCTTGTTTTGCCCAATGCATTCAGCAGGAATCCTACCCCAACGCCAGGAAGGGCATATATAGAAATCTTAAGTGCCCCAATCCCGGATATCGACACAAGCCACGCCGTTGCTGTTGTCCCGATATTCGTACCGATGATTACGTTTATTGCCTGTTTCAACGTCAGAAGGCCCGCGTTGATAAAACCGATAACCATTACGGTCGTGGCTGAGCTGGATTGCACTAAAGCGGTAACACCTGCCCCGACAAGAAAAGCTATCACCGCCCTTTTTGTCATTGATTCAAGGATATTTTTGAGTTTCTGGCCGGCGACCTTTTTCAGGCCGTCCGACATCAAACTCATACCGAAAAGAAAAAGCCCCAACCCCCCTACTGTCCCGAAAATCATGTCTTTGATCATATTTTTATTTTCGTAAGAACAAAAAATGCCGCTGCTTAAGCCGATATCTACTGTTGTATATCACGGCTGCGTACTTCGAACTCTCACAACTATTACGCACTTTTACTTGATTTTTCTGCCCCGGTCAAGTGAACTTTCCAGGATTACTACTAACGGCGGGATTCACTCCTCGTCAATAATTGATTTCGATATATCGTGAACCTTAAATTCGGCTCCATCCCATTGCAGACCACCTAAAACCGCCTGCGCTATATTCGTAAGGTGGTCGCCTATTTTTTCAACGTTGTCCACTAAGTCTATGAATATCAGCCCACTTTCTGCGCTGCAGACGCCTTCCGCCATACGATTGACGTGGCTGCGACGAAAGTCTATTTGCATTTTGTTGATGTTATTCTCACTTATCAAAGCCGACGTTGCAGCCGCGACATCATTTTTCGCCAGGGCATTTATAATACTGTCACACATCCGCTCTATCTCGGTCTTTAATTCGGTGATTTCACCTAATGCATTGTCACTGAACAACAACTTCTGCTCGATCTTGCGTTCAGCTATCTCGACGATATTCTCGGCGTGATCGCCGATTCGCTCCAAATCGTTTATCGTATGCATCAGCACAGGCAGCTTGGTCGACATCTCCTCGGAAATCTCCTTTTCGGATAAAGCCGCAAGATACGACGTTATTTCATACTGGAGATTGTCGGTCACTTCCTCCTTCGTTCGCGCCGCCTCAAGCTTTCTTCTGTCATCGTCGGCCATCCCCTCGATTGCCCTTGTCACCGCCCTCTTTGCCACTCGCGCCATTCGTACTATCTCACGTCGCGCCTGTTGAATCGCCAGATCAGGAGTCGACAGCAGGTGACGTTCCAGCACCGTCGGGCGAACCATTAAGTCACTCGGTTTCTCCGGTACCAACCTGATCACAATCTTTTCCAAAACACCGGTAAGAGGCAGAAAAAATAGCGCCTCAAATAACTTTATCGTCGTATGCGCAATCGCAATAGACCCGCCGACGGTCGCGGTTGTCAGCTCCCAGGGCGAGACCACACCCACTAATTTCTGAATCAACCCAATAAACCAGTAGCAGATAAACGCACCTATTACATTGAACATCGTATGAGCCCATGCCGCGCGTCGCGCATAGAGATTTGCCCGTATTGCCGCAAGCTGTGCCGTTATTGTTGTGCCGATATTACTGCCCAGGATGAATGGTATAGAAACTCCGAGGGCAATGTCGCAGTCGGTTCCGAAGGCCCCGCTAATTGCAAGTAACTGAATGCTCGCAACGGCCGCCGAACTGCTCTGTATCAGCATTGTCACTATCATCCCCGCCATTATGGCAAGTATCGGTACGCCCGCGATCTTCACGAAAAATGAGTGAGTCCTCTCGCTGTTTTCCAAACCATCAAACGCACCCCTCATATAATCTATCCCGATGAACAGGATGCCGAAACCCAGGATGATTTCTCCTATGTTTTTGGCCTTTCGCGTCCGCCCGAATATCTGCAGAGCAAAACCGACCGCTATCGCAGGCAGTGCGTATGTCGTGATTTCAATATGAAATCCGGATATTGAGACCAGCCACGCCGTCGCAGTCGTCCCGATATTTGTCCCGATTATAACTGATATCGCCTGCTTCAGAGTCAACAGGCCGGCGTTCACGAATCCCACCACCATTACTGTCGAAGCGGAGCTCGATTGGATCAAGGCCGTGAGGCCTGCTCCGACCAGGCAGCCAATAACGCGATTCCTGGTCATTGATTCGAGAACATTCTTAAGCTTCTTCCCCGCTGCTTTCTTAAGACCCTCCGACATAAGGATCATGCCAAACAGAAACAGACCAAGTCCTCCCGCCACACCGAAAATCATGTCTTTGATCATACTAATTCCCTGCTAAAACAGCAAGTTAAAACAAAGACAACTTCTCTCTGTGCCTGTGTTCGCTTGTGCATTTGTGCGTCTGTCATTTCGCGGTAGTTTTATCGGCTTTGATTTATATGGTCAAGCTAAAAATGCAAAGCAAATAATTGGAAACTATTGCCCCTATATCAGACTGCAAAGGATATCGACCCCCTGCCGAATTTTTTCATCGCTGGTGGCGTAACTTATCCTGAAATGAGTATCTTTTTCACTAAACACGTTGCCGGGGATTATCAATAGATTATTGGCGATTGCTTTTTCCACGAATTCGGTCGCTGTTGTACCTTCGGGTGCTTTGACGAATGCATAAAAGGCACCGCCCGGCTTGATAAGCTCGAACTTGTCTTTGAGACCGTTGTAAAGCAGGTCTCTTTTTTGCCTGTATATATCCACAAAATCAGAAACGTCGTAATCCATTGCCGCAATGGCCGCCTGCTGAAAAGGTACGGGCGCGCAGACAAACGTATATTGCTGTATCTTGGTCATCTGCTCGATTATATCTTTGAGCGACTCGGACGCTGCGACATAACCCAATCGCCAGCCGGTCATCGCATATGCCTTGCTGAATCCCCGCATCAAAAGAGTCTTTTCGTAATAACCGGCTATGCTTGGGCAGTCCATATCGTAGCAGAATTTCTCATATATTTCGTCGGTCAGAACGAGAACATCTTTTTCTGCGGCAATTCTTGCCAGCTCTTTTATTTCCTGCTCGGTATTGACTACGCCGGTCGGATTGCACGGCGAATTGAGGATGATTATCTTGGTTTTGTCGGTTATTGCATCGGCGATTTTATCAACGGGCAGGCAGAAGTCCGGATAGCCGTCAACGAATACACATTTTCCGCCAAGCATATTGATAACATGCTTATAAATAACAAAATACGGATCGGGTATTATCACTTCATCGCCTGGATTGACGAGAGCCAGAAAAGCCAGTAGCAGCCCCCCGCTTACACCGCTGGAAACCAGCACTGCCGGATTTTCCCAGCCGAACTCGCCTCGGACCTGCTCGGTGATTTTTCCTTTGAGAATTTCATCCCCCGCCGTCTGGGAGTATTTGTTGTACCCCGCCTGAATGGCCTTTATCGCCTCGTTTTTGAGCTTATCGGGCACATCGAAATCCGGCTGGCCTATGGAAAAATTCACCGGATTTTTAAGAGATGCCGCCAATGCGAAAACTTTGCGAATGCCGCTGGCGTCAATTTTGCTCGTTCTGTCTGCAATAATGTTTTTCATTAGTTGGTATTATAACCAAGCGAACTGCATAAACCAAGCCTAAAATTCACCTAAGCTCATATATTTGGCTCTATACCTTAAAACGGCTTTACCTGCTCTGTGCATTTAAACCTTATTTTACTACTCCCCCACCGATGGATATTATTATTTCGTTAATATGAGTGGATTAAGCTAAAAAAACAACAGCTAATTATTCTATGTATTTTTACTATTTTGTTTAGTTTTAATCTTGATTGCATTATGTTAATATGGTAAAAGTGGATTGTGGCAAAAGAGGATAGGTGGGGTAACTTTCAAAGTTGCCCGGTTTTATCCTGAATCCACAGCGGGTTTGCCTTTTGCAGGAGGAGGATGGAGAGAAGAAGGTTTTTGTACAGGCAGGCTTTGTTCTGCTTGTTGCATTAACAAATCAAGACATGGCCGGCCTGGTCGTCAAGGGCGGGGATAAAATCGACGACTGGACCGGCCGGCAACCCGCAAAATATCAACAACCGGACATTAGCCAAAAGATAAAGGGCCGTCCTCCTCCATTGACAGCCCTTTTTAGTTTGCTTGTTTTTCTACAGACCCGCACTACTGGAGCGTCCATGTGTATTCTACATTTCCCTTGGCCTTGCCGGTAGCATCGAACTCGGTGTAGGTCATTTTAATCTGCTCAAAGCTCAGCGTCACTTCCTCACAAGGGACATCTTCGCTCTGGGCGGTGCCGCCGACGGCGTAGGAGGTGACTAATACATTTTCGAGTTCGTAAGCCAGATATGCAGAGTGGCTCGAACTGTAATCCGATGCAGTCACATGAATTTCAACTGTGGGATAAACGCTTCCCATGCAGACGGCCTCAGCCAGCTTCGGACTCGCCTTATCGATTATTTTAACAATCCTGATGTCATCGAACTGCGGTGAACCTCTTCCTCTGATCGAACCCGTATCTGCAAGCTGCAATATGTGAGCCTGGTTGAATGCTATGACCTCACACCAGTCTCTATGATACGCGTCTTCGACTTCTCCGTCGATGCCCTCAAATTTTATGTATATGTCACTGGGCCCTTTATTTATCTGCGGTACAAACTCGATGGTAGGCTCTGCCATGCCGTAGAGGCCGCCGCCCTGTTCGGAATACATTGTCTTCTCGTTCGCAGCGGTTGAATTCGGTGTGTCGGCGGTGGCAAATATCGAAAATATCAACAAACCGACCAGAGCTGATACGGTCATGATTTCACTTCTGCTGTAACGGCCACTTTTCATTACCTGTCCCTTTCCTAATTTCCCGACATATTAATCGAGGTATTTGATATTACAGAATTATCGACAAAATCACCACGGAAAATCAGCGAGGATATTTATTTTTATGCCTTAAAGAAATGACAGCAGACCTTATTTCCGATAATAACCTATCGTTACCATATAGATGCTCTCAAGGCCCTCCGGAAGAGACAGAACATCTCCGACAGAGTCATCTTCAAAAGCCCCCACGGCTACGGAGCCAAGTCCCATAGCTTCGGCCTGAAGGTGGACGTTCTGGGCGGCGTGCCCGGCCTCCATATAGACGTAACGAACACCCCGTTTGCCGTAATGACCGGTCGTCCGCTGAAATTCGGCTGCAAAAACAATTGTCAGCGGTGCATTTCTGATAAATTCCTGTCCCCATGCGGCAGAACAAAGCTCGGCTCGCAAATCTTTATCGGCGAGCTGTTCGAGAGCATGCCCATTAGGCAGGTAGTGAAATAGGCCATCGGCGGTGACAATAAAAAGCTCCAGCGGATACGTGGCCCCCGCCGAAGGTGTGGTGCGATATCCGCCGCCGGACCCCCTGCCCTGTGCGGCCCAGGCCAGTTGCCCGATTTGTTCGAGACTCAGCGGCTCCGGCAGAAATTCCCGTCGAGACCGCCTCGATGCTATCGCCTGTTCCAGTGACATCGAACCGGTCTTTTCCGGCTCACCAAGATTTATGATTTTCTTCTTCACCTCTTCTCTTTTGTAAATGATAAAAGTTGCGATATTTCTTCTATTGCTTTTTCGTTTCCATGACGAGTCAGATTAAAAAGTTTCACATCCGGATAGTTCTTTACATCGCTAATCAGGCCGTCGCCCTTTTGTGCCACCGTTGCCAGCACGGTTTTATCAGAGTCAAAGAGCCTTCGTACGGCAGTGGTAAATTTATGCGACAGGCATTCCATCTTGCCTATTTCGTCGATGATGAACAATTCGGCATTGTTTTCGATATCCAGAATCGGCACAACGGCTTCTTCAAAGCCGGCAACATCCACGCCGTATTTGCCTAACTTGAATCGCCCCCTGATTTCGATATGGGCAAGTGTCCCTGCCGGACCATCGAGCCTTTTCCAGGAAAATCCCTTGCGGGTGTTGTTTTCGCGAATCTCCTGTGTATAAAATCCCGCCACTTTTTCGAGATTCAAATTGTTTGTAATTGTTATTATAGCGGTTGTTTTACCGCAACCAGGCGGGCCTGTTAACAGGATTTTTGTAAATTGGTTCATAAGCTATGGTCTTTTGGCTTTGACAAAGCTTTTTATTTTTGCCTCCGACAAGGTATTGAGCACATCGGCTTTTGTCACCCAGCCTCGACCGGCGGTGGCTACGCCGAAATCGATCAAGCCGAGCTGTCCGGTGCTGTGGGAGTCGGTCCCGATGACCAGCTTGACGCCCGCCTCGACGGCCATTTTACAGTGCGTGTCTTTGAGGTCCAGACGCATCGGATTTGAATTGACTTCCAGGGCCGTATGCGTCTGGGCGGCGTGTTCAATGACGGCGGCGATGTCAAGGTCCATCGCCTCACGCTGACCGATGAGTCTGCCCGTCGGGTGGGCGATGCAGTTGACGTAAGGATTATCCATCGCTTTTAGTGTGCGCGTTGTCACCTTCTGACGGGGACTTGCCAGGCCCGAATGAATCGACGCTATAACAAAATCCAGCTCCGCCAGTAATTTATCGTCGAAATCCAGAGAGCCGTTCGCAAGTATGTCCACCTCGGAACCGGCCAGAATCGTGATGCCTTTGATTTTTTCGTTGAGCTTTCGGATTTTTTGAATTTGCTGAGCTAGTTGTTTTGCCGAAAGGCCGTTGGCGATTGCCGATGATTTAGAATGGTCGGTAATACAGATGAATTTATAGCCCAAATCCTTCGCCGCTTCGGCCAGTTCGCCAATATCGCACGTGCCGTCGGAGGCGGTTGTGTGCATGTGAAAATCGCCGTTGATATCCTCGAATTGAATCAATTCCGGTAAAGCATGATTTTTCGCAGCTTCGATTTCGCCTCGGTCCTCGCGAAGCACCGGCTCGATATAATCCAGGCCGAGCTTTCGATAAATCTCCTCCTCGGTCCGCCCCGCTATCATCTTGTCGCCTTTGAATAAGCCGTACTCGTTCAGTTTGAGCTTTGCCTTTACTGCGATTTCCCGCAGGCGCACGTTATGCTGCTGTGAGCCGGTGAAATATTGGGCCGCAGCGCCGAAACTTTCCTTTGTCACCGCCCGGACATCGACATGCACCGGCGTGGTTTGCGTATGAATAATTGCAGAGCCTTTTGTCGGGCCGGCGGCGAGAACTTCACTGACAAATCCGGCGTTGGTAAACGCCCGTATGATTTTATCGCCTTTTTTAGTAGCGACGAGAATATCAACATCGCCGATAGTCTCGGCACGGCGTCGCAGCGAGCCGGCGGTCAGGATTTTGTCCACGCCGGATAGACCCTGTAGAAATCCGGTGACTATCTCCGAGGCTTCCCATGCCTGGTCGAGGCGGATTCGGCCGGTCGATGTCTCCAGAAATGCGATGCCTTTGGCGATGGCCGCCGCTTTTTTTTCGCCGAAGCCCGGCAGCTCGGCGACGGAGCCGGATTCTATCGCTTTTTTCAGCTCGGCGATGCTCGTGACATTCAATTGCTCGTAAACCGCCTTGACGCCTTTGGGGCCCACGCCGGGAATGGTAAGCAGTTCCAGGAGCGTCGGCGGGATTTTTTTGAGCAGGTCCTGAAAGGCGGTGATTGTGCCGGTTTTGACGAATTCTTCGATCTTGGCAAGACTTGATTTGCCGATACCGGGAAGATTCGCCAACTCACCGGACTCCAGCAAAGCCTCGACATCCGTCGGCAGCTCGCCGATGACCCTGGCGACTTTTTTATAGCTGTTGATGCGGAAGCGGTCCTCGCCGAGTATCTCCATCACATCGGCCATCTGCTCGAAAAGTGCACTGAGAATCGCATTCTTCATAAATCCGATTATATCCGCAGCCGGATAAAATCATAGCGAGAATTTCTGTTAGTATATTCTCGTCAAAGAAATGAATTTTATCGTCGAAAATAATTAATCAGCCACAGGATAAGCGTCAGGACTATCGATAGGATGATAGAGCTTGCAATGGGGATATAAATGCGCCAGTTCCGGGAGCCAAATTGCAAATCGCCCGGCAACCTGAAAAGACCTATTTTACCCAATAATATAATAAGTCCACCGAGAAGGATAATAAAAATACCCACAGCGATGAGCCATTTACCGATTTGTTGCGGCCCAAAATCCATATCGTTTCACCTATTCAGGAATTTATTATCGTTAATTATAAGTGTTTTTCAGATGTGTTCAAAGGTGTTAGAATATTTTCATGAGCAATACGGATTGTGATATTCGAATCGGTACATCCGGCTGGTATTATGAGCACTGGAGGGAATCGTTTTATCCGGCAGATCTATCCAAGAGCAAATGGTTCGAGTATTACGCCCAACATTTCGATACCGTCGAAATCAATAACACCTTCTACCACCAGCCGAAAGAGCAATCCATACGAAGATGGCAGGAAATCGCCCCTGAAGGTTTCCTGTATGCGGTCAAGGCAAACCGGTATATCACGCATATCCAAAAGCTGAAGAACACATCGGAATCGCTCCAGCGTTTCTTGGATGGAATAAATCTATTAAAGCGCAGGCTCGGCCCTGTTTTATATCAACTGCCGCCGAGTCTGCAAATAAATACGGACAGGCTCGAAGCTTTTATAAAGCTGCTGCCCAAAAGGAAAACCGCTGTATTTGAGTTCCGGCACGAAAGCTGGTATTGCGAGGATACGTATAAACTGCTCGAAAAATACAACGCCGGTTTTTGTATCCACGATATGCCCGGCAAGGAATCGCCAAAGATAGTGACATCAGATACGGTTTATATTCGCTTCCACGGCACGACCGGCCGGTATTCCGGCAGCTATCCCAAATCGCAATTGCAGGAATGGGCCGAATGGATTAAGGAACAGTCTCATAAAGCTCGCAACATCTACGTCTATTTCAACAACGATGCCCACGGCCACGCCATAAAAAACGCAAAACAACTAAAAGAACTTATTTCTTAAAACACACCCAAGACATAGTCTTGCTATTTTATGCAAAACGTAGGGTGGTTTTTCATATCCGCTCAGTCGAGAACGCGGAGGCCTTTTGTCATTGCATATCTTCGGGCCGAGACGATTTCTTCGATAGAGGGACGGTGGTTAATGTGTGGATGAGAAAAGGCCTGGTAACTTGGGCGGTACTGGGCCATGACATTGATGGTCGTCTTTCGGCTGATTTTGCCGGCCAGAAAATCTATAATCTCGAAGCTGCCGGCCAGGCCGCCCGGCAGAATCAGGTGCCTGACTAAAAGTCCGCGAGTGGCCAGGCCGTTTTCGGTTTTCAAATCGCCTACCTGCCGATGCATCTCTTTGACGGCGGCGAAACTGACCTTCGGATAATCCGGAGCGTTGGAAAGCTCGCCGGCGACATCGGGGTCGGAATATTTCATATCGGGCATGTAAATATCAATCAAACCTTCGAGCAATTTTAGTGTCTTGACCGAATCATAACCGCCGGTATTGTAAACCGTCGGCAGTGTGAGGCCTTTTTGCCGGGCTAATTCAATCGCGGCGGCAATGGCCGGGGCGACGTGCGTGGGACTGACGAAGTTGATATTGACACAGCCGGAACTTTGCAAATCGAGCATGGACCGGACCAACTGCTCGATGGTCCTTTTACTGCCCTGCCTTTGATGGCTGATGTCGTAATTCTGGCAGAAAATGCAGCCTAAATTGCAACCGGCGAAAAAAATCGTGCCCGAGCCTCCCTTTCCGACGAGCACACTCTCTTCGCCGAAATGCGGGCCGACCGAACTGACCAAAGGCAGATCGCCGATTCCGCAATAGCCTGTTTTACCCTCGCTGCGAAGAACTTTGCACTGGCGGGGACAAAGCGTGCACGGATCTAAAAGAGTCCATAACTTCTGCACGGCTTTGCTGCATGAGAGGATTTTATCTGGCAAAGAATCCATAATTCTGATAATCGTATAATCGAGCCGGGGCTTGTCAAGTCCCGAAGATTATTTAAGAACGATATTTTTCTGTAGAACGATGAAACCGAGAATTTTATTGGTAAATCCGCCGATTTACGATTTCGCCGCGTTTGATTTCTGGCTCAAGCCGTACGGCATGTTAAGTATTGCCGGGAAATTGCGAGGCCGGGCGGATTTTGCTCTCTTCGATTATCTGGACAGAATGGCGCCTTTTTCAGCCGGGCAAAAGCCACTCGCATCCGACCGGTGGGGCCGGGGCCGTTTCTATTTTGAAAAAATTCAACATCCCGAATCCTTGGCGTCTATCCCCCGATACTTTCGCCGATTCGGCCTGTCTCGCAGTATGTTTACCGATTTTTTGAATAAAGAAAAGCCGTTCGATTTCGCCTTTATCCAGACGACAATGACATACTGGTATCCCGGCATCCGGGAGGTGATAGAAGATATACGCAGATTGCAACCGAAGGCAAAAATAATCCTTGGCGGCAATTATGTCACGCTCTGCAGCTCACACGCTAAGGAACTGGGAGCGGACCTTCTGGTTATAGGCACGAATCTTGAGCCGCTCTGGCAATATCTGAAAATCACTCCGGATTTGATACAGCCGGCTTTATGGGAAATTTATGACAAAATAAAGGTCGGCGTACTTAAACTCGGTGACGGATGTCCCTTTAACTGCACTTATTGCTCGGTGCCGAAGGTTTACGGCAAATTCAGGCCGCGACCGCTGGAATGTTCGCTCGCCGAGTTCGAGCTTTTACGACGGCTCGGCGTCGAAAATGTAGCTTTCTACGACGACGCCCTGCTGTTCGAGCCTGATATGGTTTTGATACCTTTTTTGGAAGCGATCATAAAACGGCAATCGAAAATAAATCTGCACAGCCCCAACGCACTTAACGCCCGTTTCGTTACGAGCGAATTGGCCGAGCTTATGGTCCGGGCGGGTTTCAAGACTTTTTATCTCGGCTTTGAAAGCGCCTCCTCGCAGTGGCAAAAGAGAACCGGCTCGAAGGTTTTCTCCGAGGAACTCGCCCATGCGGTTGAAAAACTCATAGCCGCAGGTGCCTCGCCCGAAAATATAACGGCCTATCAAATCCTCGGCCACCCATCTATTGATATTCAGGAACTTGAAACTTCGATGCGGTTTGTTCACAGCCTGGGTATTCGGGGGATGCTGGCCGACTTTTCCCCGATACCCGGCACTCCCGACGGCGAATATTGCCGGAAGTGGGTGAATCTGGACGAGCCGTTGACGCACAACAAGACCGCCTTTCCGATTGTCATGCTCGGCTTCGATGAATCGAACCGTCTCAAAGACCTCCAGCGACAGCTCAATCGTTCGCTATAACAATAGAACCCATCCCAAAACTTCTTTCGACTGCGACCGGCTGCAAAGTCCGTGGCTCTGCGTTGTTGGTATAAAAGGTTCTCGACGTACTTCAGTACGCCTCCGAGCCTTTTCCACCTCCGGCCTTGACCACGAACTTTTCGCTCGATCTCGCCATAAAACAGGTTTTGGGATTGGTTCTAGTTACGAATTGATTTTCATCCCGAATTGCTTTATGGTGATAGGAATATGAAATCTGAAATCTTGAATTAAATGATCGATTGGCTATTGTTACAAGTAATGCAAAGTGTTGTTGGATTCTGAATATGAACATCTTATACAAATATTGTGATCAAGATGGTATTAAAATCATAGAGACATTAGAACTAAAATTGCCATTTATTTCCCAAGTTAACGATCCACTTGAATGTTTACCATTTTTCTACTGTCCAGAGGATAAATCTGCAATCGAGGCAAGATATATAACTGCATTAAAACGTAAAGGAAAATCCATTCCAAAAGGCTACAAGCAAGCGTTGAATGAACTCTATCAAAAAGGTGAGATTCAGAAAGAGCTTGCAGAAAGTTCACTAAGAGTTCAAAAAAATTTGAACCAAAAGAGTTGCTTGTTCTCCATTTCAAAAACGGCAAGCAATACCGTAATGTGGGCACATTATTCTAGAAAGCACAAAGGAATTGTTATCGGGATTGATTTCGATAAAGTGTTTTACGAAATAGATAAAGTAATATGCGGTCTTAAATTGAATCAGGTTGAATATTCTGAGCAGAGACCAAAAATAAATATTTTGACCGATTTCGTAGAGCCACCCCACGCATTCCTAAAAACAGTATTAACCAAATCAATTGAATGGAAATATGAGCATGAATTTCGAACAGTATTCCTCGTTGATACTTTGGAGAATTTACGGAAACAAGGGTTAGCATGTCTTAAGGACTTCAATAGTAGGAAAACTTGGTTTTTAAGACTGAATCCGGAATCGATAAGAGAAATTATTTTTGGTTTGTACACAGAAGAGAGTTTAAAGTTAGCTATTAGAAAGTTAATTGAGCGACCTGCATTAAAACACATAAAATTATATCAAACTGAAGAATCAGAAACTTATACCCTTAACTTGGTTGAGATAAAGAACTGATGAGCTTACACAATCTTTTGAATCAAAGTTTATGAAAAGCAGAAATACACACTCTAAAAAGATAATCAAACGAGAAGGCAGATTTTATGTCTATATAGTACAGTGTAGAGACGGTACATATTATACAGGATATACGAACGATCTTGAAAATCGCATTGCTTCACACAACAACGGCAATGGAGCCAAATACCTTAAGGGAAAGTTACCTGTAAAGTTAGTCTATTCTAAAGAGTATCACTATTACAAAAATGCGTTACGTAGTGAAAGAAGGATTAAAAAGTTAACTCGAAAACAAAAAGAGAAACTTATTGGAATTTATGCTAATAATAAACATTAAGTCACAAAATAATAAAGGGTGCCCCAGCAGTTTTGTCCTCTCTTGTTGCTTTCGAAAGAAAGCTGAGAGGACAAAACTATGCGCAGGGGCAGCCGAGTTTAGGTTTGGAGGAGTATTATGAAAATACTCCTTCAAACCTTCGGCTGCCAGATGAACAAGCTGGATACTGCGCTGGTGAATTCTGCGCTAAAGGCAGCCGGATTCGATACGACCGAGAGCGTCAAAGATGCCGATATTGTTTTGATTAATACCTGCTCGGTTCGTGAGCACGCCGAACAGCGGGTCCTCTCCCATCTTGGTCATCTCAAACACATAAAAGAATCCCGCCCGGATATGGTGGTCGGCGTCATCGGCTGTATGGCGCAACGTCTCGGCGATAAGCTTCTCGAACACGAAGCGGTCAATATCGTTTGCGGCCCGGCGCAGATTCCCCGAATCGCCGAGCTTGTAACCAAAGCGATGAACCAAAGGAAAAAGGAGCTTGCAGTAACTCAAAAAGTACTCAAGCCCACTTCCGATATTCAGACGCAGGCCCTTGAGGATTTCGAGTCTTCCTACGGCATTGATGACAGGGACATATCCGGCCAGGCTTTTGTTCGCGTCATGCGGGGTTGTAATAATTTTTGCACGTATTGTATAGTTCCTTACGTTCGCGGGCCGGAAATGTGCCGGGAGCCGAAAGCGATTATCGAACAGATAAAAAAACTGGCGGACCGGGAGATCAGGCAGGTTACGCTGCTGGGCCAGACGGTAAATTCGTACAAATACGAACAAGGCGATAAAACATGGTGCCTGGCCGATTTGCTCGACGCGGCCGGTGACATCGAGGGAATCGAATGGCTCAGGTTCGTCACAAGCTATCCGTCGGAGGAATTCTTCGATGCGATTCTGCAGGTCATGGCCGATTCACCGAAAGTGTGCAGCTATCTACACATGCCCGCACAAAGCGGCTCGGACAAGATTCTGCGTGCGATGAACCGCAACTATACCGCCGGCCGGTATCTGGAGATGCTCGATACGGCCAGGGCGAAGGTGCCGGATATTGCAATAGCCGGTGACTTTATCGTTGGTTTTCCCGGTGAAACCGAAGATGACTTCCAGGCGACGATAGATTTGACCAAAAAGGCCGGATATAAAAACGCATTTATTTTCAAGTACTCACCCCGGCCGGGTACAACCGCCGATAAGAGACTTGAGGACACGATACCCGACGAAGTCAAACAAAGACGAAACGTAGAGCTTCTTGCCATGCAGGAAAAAATCAGCGGTCAACTGAGCCGGACTTTTCTCGGTAAAGAGGTAACAGTTTTGGTCGAGGGATTGAGTAAAAAATCGAACCGGAATCTTACACAGAACGGAAGTCCGCAGTTGGTGGCCAGAACTGCAACTGATTATATTGTCGTTTTCAACGGGCCACCAATGCTGGCCGGGCAGTTTGTAAAAGTAAAAATAACGCAAACAAGCCCACTGACACTGTTTGGGCAACTGGTTGAAACATAATTTTGAAAAGGACACCCGATTATGGGAAAACTTACAGAGAAAAAAGGCTACATCTGCGATATGGACGGAGTGATTTACCACGGGAACAGGCTCGTGGATGGAGCAAAGGAATTCGTCAACTGGTTGAAAAATGAACATAAGAGATTTCTTTTCCTGACTAATAGCAGTGCGAAATCGCCGAAAGAGCTTAAACAGAAACTCGCACACATGGGAATCGAAGTCGCTGTGGAAGATTTCTTTACCTCGGCACAGGCGACGGCCAGTTTCCTGGCCAGTCAGAATCCGAACGTCGGTGTTTATGTCATCGGCGAATCGGGCCTGATAAACGCTCTCCATGACGCCGGTTTCTACATCGACAATGTCAATCCGACCTATGTTATAGTAGGTGAGTCGCGAACGTATAATTTCGAGCAGATTGAGCTTGCCGTGCACCTGATACTCAACGGGGCGAAACTGATAGGGACAAATTCCGACCTGACGGGCCCGTCTGAAAAGGGAGTGGTGCCCGCGTGCCGGGCATTGGTCGCACCGATTGAAATGGCAACCGGCAGAAAGGCCTATTTCATCGGCAAGCCGAATCCGCTTATTATGCGGCACGCCATCAAGAAAATCGGATGCAGACTCGAAGACACGTTAATTGTCGGTGACAGGATGGATACCGATATCATAGCCGGCATAGAGTCCGGAATTGAAACCGCCCTGGTACTCAGCGGCATCACAAAGAAAGAAGACCTCGTAATGTTTCCTTACCAGCCGACTTATATTCTCGAGCGTGCCGCGGATATAATGCATTCCGGATGAATCTTGTCTTTTTTTGTGAAAACATCAAAGCTATTGATGAGGCAGGCCCCGATTTTTTCAGGAATGAACAAACGTCCGTATGGCACTATGAAGAAAAACCGATGTGCTGCCCTTTCAATCGCTTAATATCAGTATTAACATCTGAATTAATATATTAAAGGTTGTTATTCTTCCTTTGCTTCGGTTTCCGTTGTTTCGGCCACAGCTTCGGTTGTTGCTTCTTTTTCAAGCAAATCTTTGTCCTTGCGGCCGGCATGACTCTTACGATGGGCGACTTTCGGCAGCCCCAACAGAGAATCGCCCTCGGTCCAGCGTTCCTCATCTTTGAGCTGATCGATGCGTTCGGCTCTGCTTAAAACGTTTCGGTGCCTTGTCAAAGCGCCTTTAATTTTCAACGATGGATCAATCGACATTAAATATTTCTCCTAACTACTTTACTTTCTTACCGTACGCATCTTTGAAATAATGCGGGGCAAATGTTTCATAACCTTCCGGAGCCTTGCCCTTATATGCGGCTCCGATTTGAATAATATTCTGCCTGGCTTCGTATCCGTTCGTACCGGCTGTTGCCGGATTATCGTACGTCTCAATCGTTTGCAGATAATAACGGCCGTTCTCTATTACTATTTCTGTTTCTATTCCATACTCTGCAAAATGCTTCTGCACCGGCTCCAGAGCGGCCCGGGCCCCGTACTCGGCAAGAACAATCACATTGTTGCCCGTCGACTTCGCCGGAGCAACAGGGCTGCTTTCCTGCTGCCTGGCCGGAGCCGATTCAGCAGGCTGCGTCGTACCGGCATTATTTTGTATCTTCGTATTTATCTGAGCACTGTTGCGAGTTACCTCGACCTGCCCTGCCGTTTGCCGGTTGTCCATTGATAACTGGCCGAGTCTATATGCTATCAAAACCAGCAGAATCAGCCCTAAAACTATCGCAATCACAACCTGATACGGCAGCGAGAACTCGAATCTGCCGAGGTTGAACTGAACGAGTCTCGGTTTCGTCCACCATTGTGACGAGGCCCTGGCCCCCTCCGTCACGGGCTTTTGTTCTGCCTGCGGCTCAACTTCGTCAGTCCCTTTCGGATGCAACTGCTCTATTTGCTTGCCGGAGCAGGGCTTAACCCGGGATTTGCTCATCACTTCGTATAGAGCCTTTTTTCCTCGATTCCGTGCCATAGCAGAATCCTGTCAAAATCCTAAAACTTCCTTGAATTGCTGATTATATAGGCATTCATTAAAAAAACAAGTGAATATTGTCCGATGGAGCATAAATCTGCGAGAATATTTTGCTCGGCCGAAATTGGCTTTGTTTTCCATTTTTTCTTCTGAATCGATGAGTTTAGAATTTCGGGTTTAGTACTTAGGATTTCTGGCCGCAGGCCAGCGAATTGGCTTTGTTTTTACTAAGTGTCCAATCCGGTTTTTCGCCATATTCTATTTATTTCAAAGAGCTTACGCCATATTACCCATTTTGAAATTGGCTTTGTTTTCCATTTTTTCTACTGTATTCTGCCTTCTGTCTTCTGTCGTTACGAATTGGGTTTGTTTTTTCAAAAAGGTTATAATTGGTCGATGCTCTCTGTACTGTCATTCCGCACTTGATGCGGAATCCAGTTTTTCAGGGTTATTATGGATTCCTGCCTGCGCAGGAATGACGAAACCATTATTGTGAAAATTACGATGTTTGGCATTTGCAACATTCGACATTAGAAATTGTTTAGATTTTAGGATTTAGTGCTTATTTTTTGGTGTGTTCTAAATTCTATTTTTACCAATTATACCACAAAACCCCCTTAATGCAATCAAAATCCCCGTATTCGGTACAAATTGTCCTTGACTTTGGATTTATATTTCAAAGGGCAGTGATACACGTTATGTCAGAATAGTATAGTAAAAAGGATTCTTTGCTCAAGTGTTTCGCTTTTAATGATTTTTCGTCATGGCATCTTAAATCTAATGGGATATTGTTGAAATTTAGGTGAAATTTGATTATTATAATGCTCAAAGGAGCATTCCAATGAAATATGTAGATAAATTCCAAGCTGCCATATTCTTTGTAATTATAGCGCTGGCAATGATTATAACAGCTACAGGCCTATGCGATGAATCAGATATTGTCTGGGATCGCGTTGCATACTACGACTATCGATATACCATGAGAGATTACACTATTTCCACGAATGTAAGGAATGCTCTTGAAAGTAGAGGATATACAATCCTCAACGCAGATGAACTTAAAGTATGGATAGACGCGAGGATTGCTGATCGACAACATAGTGTTCTGGTCCCTTGCCAAGATGTACTTCCAGATAATATTGTTGAATCTGGATCTGCCTTGTGTACTCTTCATAGATATATGGAGGCGGGTGGAAAGGTAGTATGGTATCATGTCCCTTTAATAGACAGACAAGGTCATGCAGATTTAACCAACACTTATTTCAGTAAAGAAGAAACATCCAACATACTGGGTGTATCTTCGCAGCAGCAAGGGGCCGGAAACAACACTGAGCCCGCTATATTGACCGATGATGGATTTGATTGGGGCCTTGTTCAACCATGGATTCCGATAAGGTATTTGAGATCTACAAATGATG
This sequence comes from uncultured Pirellulales bacterium, assembly GCA_964570855.1. Lineage (GTDB taxonomy): Bacteria > Planctomycetota > Phycisphaerae > Sedimentisphaerales > Anaerobacaceae > JAFGPS01. Next base: position 1,702 of record CAZMZR010000031.1, on the reverse strand, counting down.
TCACCGTTTTGGCGATTTTCCCTGACGGGCGCATTGCTGCGTGGGTGAAGCATTATGTCCAAAGCGATACCTATAGGGGCTTTGTCAGGATATATGGTTGTCATGATGATATGCCTTCGATTGGAGACATTCAGCGGGTTGCAGAATATCCTAATAAGCCGGTTGTACAACCTGAGCCTGCAGTGTTGTCTAATCCACCTATGCCCCCATCGGTTCTGACTTTGTTGCCTAAACCCACGTTACCCGGACCAAATGACCTGATTGTTTTCGGTTGGCCCGCCAAAGTTGTTAATGTTAATAGTCTTATGGGCGAGTGTGAAGCGGGTATCTCGTCTGACGGTTTAGAGCTGTATTTCCGACGGGATACTCCCGGATGGAATTGGAATTTATGGGTGGCGAAGCGGGCAACCAGCAGAGATGTCTGGGAAGCACCGGTGGATCTAGGAGTACCCGTCAATTTCGTCGGTCACATAGAGGGGCCCAGCATCTCAACAAATGGGCTTGAGCTTTACTTCTCTTCCAGCAGACCTGGTGCAATTGGTTGGACTGGTGTAGATACCGATTATGACATATGGGTGGCAATTCGTGAAACAAAAGACTCTGCTTGGAGAACGCCAGTAAATTTGGGACCTGTCGTTAACAGTTCATCCTGGGAACTCTTTCCCAGTATCTCCTCCGACGGCCTGGAGCTCTACTTTGATTCATCTCGCCCGGGTGGTCAGGGTGGCTCCGATATATGGGTCACGACGCGAACGACAAAGAATGATCCTTGGGGAGAACCGGTAAATCTTGGTCCGGTGGTTAACTACACTGGTTATGATAGTCATCCCAGCATTTCAGTCGATGGACTATCACTCTTCTTCGTCTGCAGTAGCAGCAGAGGTGGGTATGGTAGGCGAGATATCTGGGTTACTACGCGAACAACGACTAATGATCCCTGGGGAGAACCAAAGAATTTCGGACCGTCTGTCAACTCGTTTCTGGATGAATGTGGGCCCTGCATTTCAGCCAATGGACAGTGGCTTTTTTTTGACCGCTTTGAAGGCCCTGGATATGGGTATTCAGATATATGGCAGGTCGAAATTAATCCTCCAGTTGTTGATACCAATGGGATTAGATTTGAAGCGGAAGAAATGTTGCGGGAAGTAGGGGTATTTGAAGAAAATTCCACAGAATGCCGAATACATGAAGAAAATGCTCGTATAGGCTCATCGATTGTTGTACCGGCAGATTTAAATGAGGTTATGATCACTATTCGGGCAAAGGCGGTGTTTAACTATATGCCAGGAGTAAGATTTCCTTCTTTAGCTCTTTATTTAGATGAAGAAGAGGTTTATCGATGGGAACTTGAGTCTGTTGATTATCAGGATTTCTCTACTTTTATATTTCTTAATAAGGGCGTCCATAAGTTAGAAGTATCAATGGTGAACTCGTCAGCTCGTATGGATTGCGATATAATATTGGACTTTATAGATATCCACATACCAACAATAACCGAAGATGACTATTAGAATATTAAATGTAAATCTCTTTATAAGTCTCTTTTAATTTGCCGGCCGGGATTGGCATTTTTTTATTTTATTGTTGAGAGGAACTGATATTTTCCCGAGCCGACTTCATAGACCGCACGGGCCAATGTATTTCCCAACTCGCCGGCCGGTTCCGTTCTCAAAAATTTAATACCATCGGCCTGGTCAAGGCC
>CAZMZR010000030.1:0-36945 GCA_964570855.1 uncultured Pirellulales bacterium | reverse complement strand
AGATATTAATTTTAAATATTTAGGAGAGAGGATGACATGTACAAAACAAGTTTTTTCCTGACAATAATTGCAGCTTTTGTAGCGGTTTCGACCGCTCAGCTCACGGCGTCGGATTTCGACCAGCAATCCGACAATCAGAGAGACGATTTAGGTTATTATTACGTTATCACCGGCGGTAAATTTCCGAACGGGCAAACTGTGAATGGCCAAAAAAGCTCCGGCGGCTCAATGGCTTATATTCTCGATTCTCCTGATTGGGGAAGCTATACTATGGATGTCTGGCACAAAGACGGGTGGTTTGCCGAAACGGCCGGGCTTGCGTTGACAATGAAATACCAGAGCTCGACAATTTATGATAATTTCAATAACGATTCGGGCGATTTCTACATTTGTCCGCCCGGCGGGCAGGCTTCGGGGGATACGCCCGGTTTATACCGCGGCTATAGTATGTCAAATAATTACGACTGGATTTACGCCGGTTATTTTATACTTACAGAGGAGACCACCATCGACCAGATTACCGGATATTTTGACGAGAATAGCGGATTTGACGCCGACAATCCGCTGATAAAATATCGTATGAATATATGGTCGAATGTAGATGTGGACATGGGGACATATGACCAGAAGACTCCCACCGTTGACAGCTTTACAGGAGATGTTTTTTCCTCTGATAACGTGGCCGGTGTTTTTAGCTGGGGAGATTCCGGTTTTGACAGGGTGTTTGGGGACGATTACGGAAATATAACTGATGATATTCTCTATCTGACTTATACGCTTGATACGCCGCTTGTTTTACAGGCCGGCGAATACTGGTTTAGTCATGATGCGGTCATCATTCCCGCACCAGGTGCGATTCTGTTAGGTGGCATCGGCGCCGGACTTGTCGGTTGGTTGCGCAGACGCAGAGCTCTCTAAAAGACTCTGTGATTACAATATATTTTTCACTTGGGCTGTAAATATCATATTTGCAGCCCTTTTTTTGTATTAGTTCACTCAAATCCAATCTAATAGACTCCACCCCCGATCCTGATGAGTTTCAGATTACCCGTTAAAGATTTTAAGTCTTTGAAACGATTTATAATGACAGGACCGGGGCAAGATGGATAAAATATCCCTTTCGTTTTAAACAAAAAAATGTTCTATCGCTGTACATGGTAATATGTGCAGTATAGCGGAAGTATTTTGAAGGAGATGTTGAATGGAAAATCATAGATGGAGTAGGATTAAAAGACACCGAAAGAGCGGTTTTCGCAAACGCATGCGCTCCAAAGACGGGCGAAAAATCATAAGCAGAAAGCGGTTTGCCGGTCGATCTGTCAATACTGTGTGAGTTATGTAAAAATCAATCAGGTTATAAAATTGTCCTGGTACTGTAGATTCGTTTGAAAAAATAAGAATCACTATTTCATTAAATATATGGCCCCCGCCCTAAGGAGCCAACCAATAAGGCAGGGGCCAAAAAAAGGACTGCAAACCTCATGTTCGCAGTCCGTATAAAGCACACGCCCTTGTGCTCTATAGCCTTCTTTGTTTTTTCTCAACCGATTTTTACAGACGATTCCAATAAGATTAAGCACAACACCAACAGCCCGGTCTCCCCTCCGGCAAGAACTAAGGCTTTATAAATTTGTCAATACTATCCCATCTGTGCAATTGATAACTGCGATGTAGAGTAACTATGGATTTTTTTAGAAAAGGAAGCTTTATGGAGATTTGTTACAATCGATACTGGAAGCATTTTTAAGTGATGTGTAAATATGCTTTTCATCCTGTTCCTCCTCCAGTTCATATGCCCCGCCCAAACATTGCTTAATAGTTCTCATCACCGCAGTTGCGCCAACTTATCAGGTCTGTTTCGAAATGTCAACTATTTTTTAGGATTGCGGTAAGAAATAGTGAGTTTTTTTCACTTTCTATTAATCTTGTATAAAAAACTCAAAATTATTGATCGGAGTTATTTACTATACATTCGGTATTTATTGTACGAAAAAACTTTTAAACACAGGTTTGTTAATACAAATAAATATGATATGCTGAGCAAATCAAAGAAGTTATGTGAAATAGATACTAAATTATTCATTAGAAAAGGAAAACGGATGAAAAAAGGGATAAAGGGCAATTCTCGTGAAGTAGGTTTGAAAATCGGATGGCTTTTCGGCGAATATTTCCTTAAATTGGAACATCTGCATTATGGATACTGGACCGGTGAGCTGGAAGAGGATATTACCAATTTACGTTCTGCCCAGGAAGAATACGTTAAATTCGTCTTTTCACATATCCCGAAAGATGTTAAATCCATCCTTGATGTCGGCTGTGGCTCGGGAAGAGTAACGCATAGACTGCTTTCACAGGGGTATAAAGTAGATTGTGTTTCGCCAAATGATTACCTTGCAGGCAAGGCTCGTGAATTAATTGGGCGGCAAAGCGAAATTTTTGAATGCAAGTATGAAAAACTGGAAACGCAAAAGCGGTATGACATGATTATGTTTCTCGAGAGTTTCCAGTATATCAATTTGGAAAAGGCTTTGTTAAATACCTCGAAACTCTTAAACGACAACGGTTACCTCTTTATTTGTGATATCTTTAAGAAAGATATCAAAGACGAAAATGAGCAGAAGGGCGGCCACGAGTTGAAAAACTTTTTCGAACAGATAGAAAAATATCCATTTACAAGGTTAGAGGATATAGACATCACCGAGCGGACTGCACCAAATATTCGCTTGTTAGATGATGCTATGAAACAAGTTGCCAAGCCTGTGATAGATACGATAGGAGATTTTCTCGCCTACAGGTATCCGAAGTCTTTTAAGCTTATAAGCTGGAAATACCAGAACGAGCTGGATAAAAATTACAAGAAGTACTTCGGCGGCGGCAGGACCGCAGAGGATTTTATAAAATTCAAAACATATCGCCTCCTGATTTATAGAAAAGACGCCTCGAAATAATAACGACCAGACTCAGTCGGAGTGTCGGCGCTCTTTAAGTTTTCAACAGATTTGAAGAATGCGGATTCGATCTATCCAACTGTTGTGGATATAGAGTTAATATATCGATTGATAAATGTTCTGCTGTTCTTGCTCTAATTGCGGCCCCTTATAAACGCAGTAAGAGCCTGCCATCATATCATGCAGGGCACGCTTTCGAAAAGTACAGGCGGCGACGATGCAATCGGCCAGTACAAAGAAACTTGCAAGATATATCAGTATATCTAAAGGACCTGTTTGTTGAAGCTGTCCGATTTCTTCGAATGTTTTTGCAGAATGGAATCCCGGTGACATATATAATAACAAACTTTGTATGGTGGCTAATAATGAGGAGATAAGAAAGGGAAGAGCGCGAATATAAGCCGTTTCCAAAGTGAGTTTTTGACCAATGCCGTCTATGACCCTGATTCCACAGATCATCTTTCCCAGCGTTGCGGCGTAATAGGATTCCATCAAAGGCTTGTAAAGGAAACTCGGCAGTACGGTCAGAATTAAAAGTGCTGTATTCTTGAAAAACAAGAGGTTTAGTAACGATAGAATGGCAATTGGAATAAGAATAACACCATCGACAAAGTGAGCACAAAATCTAATCCAAAATCCCGCCGGTTGTGGATATTTTTCAATTTCAACGCCACAATTGATACAGTAATTTGCCGAATCCTCGACTTCCTGCCCGCACCGACTACATACTCTCTTGAACATGGCGTGTCCTCTCGATATTTCAAATCGGACTATATAATAACACCTTGCCTGAATGTGTTCTCTGACGTCTCTGTTTGAATTATGCCATGATTTGTGTATTGGGACAATAAAATTATATTTGAGCATGACCGCTCTATCGAGATAACAGTAAAAATTGGATTGACTGTTATACCGCTGCTGTTTATGATTTGAATTGTTTCATTTTGATACGAAAGGAGTTAATCGTTATGATGAAACTTGCCATGAAGTAAAGGACGTTTTTTTATGCTGGAGCCCGCAGGTTTTTATCGGTCAGGTTTCGCCGGTCCCGATTTGCTTGATGTGGCATTGAGCGGTAACAAAGGTGTGTTGTGTACATTTCATAGATAATAACGGATTGGAACAATGAAAACATTCTTCTTTGCTTGTTTGATGGGATTTTTATCTCTTCTTTTGGGTTTGTTGATTTTTGGTCAGATTGACAACGTGAAAATATCGTTTAATAAAGCAACTTTGGAAAAACTGGACTCGTTCGGTAATACCTGGACTGCGTTAAAAAATCAGCCGTTGCCTGTTTATATCTGTGGCGGCACCGGTTTTTTATTCGGGGGTTTTGCATATTTATATTTTCCGAAAGGCCGAAAGCGAAAGAAAAAGGATAAGAATCAAACAATTGGAAACAATTTACCCATACATGATATCGTTCCGAACAGGGACTCGATAAAGCCTAAAGACAGCGACCTGGAGCGATTGGAAGCCGAACAACCTTTTATTTGTAAGATACTCGGAATTGCCACACTGGGATTATGTAAATTCTATGCCGTTCCGCAGGGAAATGCACTTGTTGTTACAACGTTCGGAAAATATAGAAAATCCTGCAAGCCCGGCCTCGGATGCGTATGGAGTCTTTGGGGTTTCTATCAGCGTCCGTACAGAAGCGTGCCTCTGATTCAATGTAAGGAGACGACAATTCCCTATGAGAGAGAAACGATTGTTACCAGTGAAGGTATCAGGTGTAAACTTGACGTCATGATTTGTTACAGAATAGACGATCCTGGAAAAGCTCTTTTTGGAGTGGACAACTACAAAAGGGCGATTGAGAATGTGGTTCGGGCCGTTTTAAGGAACGAATGCAGCAAACAACCGGCCCAGGGGCTTCGTGCCTCTCGCGAACAAATTACAGGCGGTCTCCAGAGCATCCTCGAAAAAGATGTAGAGCCCTGGGGTATAAAAGTAAGATTGGTCAAGATAAGCAATATCGACGTTCCCGTACAGGAACCAGATAAGCAGGTACAATCCGATTCATCGTAAGCAGGAGGTTTGATAATGGACAAGATAAATCGAAGGCGATTTCTGTCACTTGGCGCCGGTACTACCGGGGGACTTTGTCTGGCGGGTTGTGCAGGACTTGATATGATTTCCGGTGGTAAGAAACAGCCGTTTAAGATTTCCCTGGCGCAGTGGTCTTTGCACAGAAGGCTTTTCGGCCGGGCCGAGCCGAAGCTGGATAATCTCGACTTTGCAAAAGAGGCGAAAGGCTTCGGTTTCGATGCCGTCGAGTATGTCAACCAGTTCTTTATGGACAAAGCCAAAGACAGCGATTATCTGGCCCAAATGAAAAAGAGGGCGGCCGATAACGGCGTTAAGAGCCTGCTGATTATGTGCGACGGCGAGGGCAATCTCGGCGACCCGGACTCCAATAAACGTACACAAGCCGTTGAGAACCATTATAAATGGGTTGAGGCAGCAAAGTATCTCGGCTGTCACTCAATCCGCGTCAATGCCGCTTCTGCAGGTACTTACCAAGAACAGAAAAAGCTCGCCGCCGAAGGACTTCGGCGATTGTGCGAGTTTGCCGCCGGGCACGTGCTCAACGTAATTGTCGAGAACCACGGCGACCTCTCTTCCAATCCCCGGTGGCTGGCCGCAGTTATTGAAGCAGTTGAGCTGCCCAATTGCGGAACGTTGCCGGATTTCGGAAATTTTCCACCCGAGATTGACCTTTATGAGGCCGTTGAGATTTTAATGCCGTATGCAAAAAGCGTCAGTGCCAAAAGTTTCGACTTCGACGAGAACGGCGATGAGACAAAAATCGATTACTATCGTATGATGAAGATTGTTCTCGATGCGGGCTATCGAGGCTATGTCAACGTCGAATACGAAGGGAATCGGCTCAGCGAAAGCGACGGTATTATAGCCACTAAAAAGCTGCTGGAAAAAATCCGCACTCAATATACGAACACCTGAGATGATCACCGAATTTATTTACACGGAACATGCAAATGAATGACGAGATAAAATCCCGGAAACTTGCCCTGGTAATATTTATCGTTTTCGGCTTGGTTACGAGCGGCATTGCAAGGAATAGTCCATCAACTGCACGCCAAAAGCTGCTTCAAACCGTCAGGCAAGCGAAAAAAGAAACGGGATATATGTCGGATGCATTGATTTCTCCTCTAATTGAATCTATCGAAAAGGATAAAGGTGCATATCTTTCCGAGGAACTGATGCCCGATTATATCTCATTTTTGAAAGATAAAAATATTTTTGTCCAGCGTCTCGGTGTCGCAGGTCTGCGTGCCATTAAAAGCCCGAAGGCTGTTGAGGCATTATTCGAATATGTGAAAAACAAGGATTATGCCGACTGGGAAAAAAGACTGCAGGACTTGATGAATCCCAACAACAAGGAAAGTTGGCAGCTCCAATATGAACTTGATACCTTTCGCAAGGTGGTCAATGCACTTGGGGAATCAGGGGACAGCCGTTTTGTGCCTTTTCTTACCGAGTTGTTCAAATCAACAAATCCGCAATCGTTGCAGATAATGATGCCGGTTGGGAAAGCTCTGGGAAAGTTGGGTGCAACCAGGGAACTTTTCGAAATGATTCCTGATGTCGACATCGAAATGATTCCTGATGCCGACAGAGATTTCTTACTTTGCATTAGCGAGGCTCTAAGGGCAGTCAAAGATCCCAATAAAGTGCCTGAATTAAAGTCGATTATAAAGAACCCAAACAAAAATATCGTGATTCGAGAATTTGCGGTATCCTCTCTTGCCCGCATCAAAGCGGCCGGGGTATCTGAATTTATCATTGATATAATCAACGACCGGAACTACCCAGTCAGTATGCGGCGTACCGCAGTGGGGGCGGCAAGCCAAATAAAAGACCCTGCCGTTGAAAAGATCCTGCTTGCGTATGCGCAGGACCCGAATTCACCTATTCGTTATAATGCATTCGCCGGACTGATGAAACGTATGCCTGATAAATACATTGATCGCTTATTCGAAATTATTACGGATCCAAATGAGGAACTGCGTTTCAAACAACAACTTACCGCCAACTTCTATCACCTGATTCCACAAGACCAGTTAAAGAAATGCCGGAAACATTTTTACAATTGCCTGAATGCATCCGACCGGGATGGACGGCCTATCGACGAAATACGTATAGTTGCGTGGGAGCAAATAAACAAAGTTTTCAAAGAAGAGCCTTCTGTAATCCTCAATAATAGAAGTTCAGCTGGTACTATACACAGCATAATACTCGAGAGGGTAGTGAAAGAAAATAAAAACTTAAAACTTCAGGAAAGACTTAAAAAAGCGGATGAAGAAATGCAACGTATCGTAATTGTATACAACAACAAGCATATACCGGAAGAAAAAGATTAAGAGTTCCTATAGCAAATTATGATTGTCGGTGTAATGACAGCACATATTTCCTTGCCGGGGATTACCTCACTAAAGGGCAAAAGGAGCATCGTCAAGAGCGTAATAGGCAGGCTTAAAAGCCGTTTCAACATTTCAATCGCTGAAGTTGACCTCCAGGACAGCAAAACAAACGCAGTTATTGGGATAGCGGTTGTTTGTAACGAGTCACGTTTTATCGACCGGCAATTCGATTCCATTATAAACTTTATGCGAAACGACGGCCGATTCATCCTTGGCCAAATCGAGCGGGAAAAATTCTCATAGGCATTATCGTGTCTCTAACTTCTGATTCAGAGAATTTTATCGATAATAAAAGTCGCTCCGAGAAACACATCCAAAGCAATCGCTGCAAGAAGTATTACCTCACGCAGCCGGTGCGAACGAAATTTTGCACTTGACAGAAAAAAGATAATCGCAACTGCAACCGTCCCGAGGATATACATTTTAGCCGCTTCGACGAATAGCCTGGCATATCCGGCACCGAGTCCCAAGAATGTCTGAAAATATTTGGTCGCAAGAAGTAATGTCGCTATGGCCAGAGCGCCCGTAACAATCGCAGTTGCGAGTATCCACTTGCGGTCGGCGTGGCCTGCCGAAGCGAATCCCTGCAAACCGACGGCGAATATGATCGAACAGCACAGCGTACCAATGGTAAGCCATATAATGGGGCTGACTTCGAGGACGGAATTGACAGGGTAGCAAAAGGTCAGAATAGCAGTGATAACCAAAATCGCCATAATGCTGAACCGCCGGGCTGCAATCAGAATGGCGAAACCCATAATCAACGCCGAAATTGGAACATGGTAAAAACCAATCAGGGTAGTTCCCCGTTTGGCTGCGACCAGCGGGGCCAACAAGCTGTACAATTCTGATAAATTCAGCCTGGCCTGCATTGAAACTGCGAATAATCGAAAGTGTGCGGTGACCTGGAAAAATAATACGATTACCAGAAAAGGCAGCGCAGCGAAAATCATGCTCAGCCATCGCGACCTGTTTTTTGGGCCGAACACAGCCGGGAAGAACAGCCAGGGTATGGATGCCGCCAGTAACCCAGCGGTTGGGTGAAATTTTGCCAGAGATAGTGTGAAAGGCCCGAAACCATAAAGGGCGCCGGCCAGAAACGACTCGATAAAACCGCAGACCCAGCGGCGGCTGAGCAGGAAACAGCCCATTGAGGCAATAAACAAATTAATGATTAGAAGAAACTGGAACCTTTGGAAGTTTTCAAAATACGGCTGATATAGATAAACAGCGAAACCGGCGTATATGACAGCCGCTGCTGCGAACGTGGAAAACTTTGTTTTCTGCATATTACTTAAAACTTAAAAGCTTCGCAAATAATGAAAGCAATTATATTAAAGCTCGACTTTTTCACGAGCCTCTTTTTTCCCGGCCGGTTTTTTTATGTCAACTATCTTCGTTTTTGATTTCGGGCAGGCTGTCTTTGGACATTCGCCGGTCCAGCAGTAAAGGCAAAGTTTTTCTTTGGGAAGCCCGATAGCCTTGACCATGTCCTCGACGGTTTGATATCTCAGTGTGGAGACATCTATGTCTTTGGCTATCCAATCGACCATTTTACGATACTTTTCTGAATTGTGGTCGATGTATTCCGAGACGTTTTCTGTGTCTTTGTTTTCAAGGCTCCGGATGGCTTTTCGGGCGGCAAGCTCCTTAATCGAACGCGTTGAAAGGTTGAACCTGCAGGGAAACATTAAAGGCGGGCAGGCGGGCCTTACGTGTATCTTCTTTGCCCCGCAGTCCCATAGCTTCTTGATGGTAAAGTTCTTTAGCTGGGTTCCTCTGACTATCGAGTCCTCACAGATGACAATGCTGTTGCCTTCTATTACTTCTTTGATTGGAATAAGCTTCATTTTGGCAATCAGGTCTCTTTTCTCTTGTGAAGGTGGTGTATAACTCCTTCCGTAACCGGATGTGTATTTGACCAGGGGACGTCTGAAGGGCCTGCCGGATTCCATTGCATATCCCAGTCCGTGTGCCAGGCCGGAGTCTGGGACACCTGATACCAGATCGACTTTTATATCCTTATCGTGTTTTGCCAGATACCGGCCGCATTTTTCCCTGACTATTTCGACATTGATGCCTTCGTAGTTTGACGCCGGAAAACCGGTGTATATCCAGAGAAATGCGCAAATCTGGTTCCGACTGTTGTCACCAGGTCTGCTTTGGACCATCCCGGAGTCGTTAAGGTGAATTATCTCGCCCGGAGCAATATTTTTAACAATCTCGAATCCGTTATTTGGAAAGGCGTTCGTTTCGGCTGTGACAGCCCATGCATCCGAACGTCTGCCGACAATAAGTGGTGTATATCCAAGCCTGTCTCTGGCTGCATATATTCCATCCTTGTTAAGTAATAACAGTGAGCAGGAACCTTCGATAGCCTCGAATACCTTCTCTATACCGTTTATTATGCTGTTTCCCTGATTGATTATTTTAGCAATAAGCTCCGGTGTATTTACAGTTCTGCCGCTGACTTCGCTAAAAGATATCCCCTTGCTGAGCAGTTGTTCGGCTAATTCTTCTGCGTTTTCGACATATCCGCTTGTAACAATGCAGAACGGCCCGTGTCGGGAATTAAGGTAAATCGGCTGTTCGTCGTAATCGCTTATTACACCAATTCCTTTGTTGCCTTTGATATGTTTATAATCATCGTAGAATTTTGACTTGAACTGGCTTTGATTCAGGTTGTGTATTTGACGAAAAAAATCCTTATCAAGTACTGCGATGCCCCCATATTCAGTGCCGAGATGTGAATGATAATCCGTGCCGTAGAAAAGTGTTTCTGCGCAATTTCCCTCCGAGACCACTCCAAAGATTCCGCTCATGATTTGCCTCCTTTTTTTGCCTGTTACTTCCTTGTAAAAACACTCAGCGACGCTGCCAAGTCTCTGGATATTGAAATTGTATCATATTTGCATCAGCAAATTCAAATCCGAATGGAAAATCCTTATCAGGTTTGCTTTCTATCCTTGAATAAAGTGCCATCCTCCATAATTCGGGCGTTATGGCATAAGTTATTTCAATATAACATTGCCGTTACCGCCTGTGATCCTTCCTATCCTATAAACCTGTTCGCCGTATCTTTTGAGCTTCTTTGTAATCGAATCGGCAAAGTCCTCGGCCACTATTAAAACATATCCTATTCCCATATTGAAGACTCTGTACATTTCTTTTTCTTCCACGGGGCCGGTTTCCTGAAGAAATGTGAATATTTTGTGTTTGGGCCAGCTCGATTTTTTAATGACGGCGTCGCAGTATTCCGGCAGTACCCGTGGAATGTTTCCTACGAGTCCGCCGCCGGTGATATGAGCCATTGCGTGGACGATATGTTTGACCTTGTATTGCGATAGCAGTTTAATTACAGGCCTGACGTAAATACGTGTCGGCTCAAGAATAACGTCTCCGAGTGTGGAGCCGCCGAGCATGTCGGGCGTATCGGTCATTTTCAGCCCGGCCTGCTTGAAACAGATATTGCGAACCAGTGAATATCCGTTACTGTGCAGCCCGCTCGATGCAAGTCCCAGAATGACATCTCCGTGCCTGACGTTTTCGCCGGTGATGGTTTTATTTCTTTCGAGAACACCGACGGCGAATCCGGCCATATCGAAATCGCCTTTTGCATAAGTATCCGGCATTTCGGCTGTTTCTCCGCCGATTAGTGCGCAGTCAGCCTGCCGACAGCCGGCGGCGACGCCCTTGACAAGTTCGGCGACCATTTCAGGTATAAGTTTGTTAACGGCGATGTAATCGAGAAAAAACAAAGGTTCCGCACCGGCGACGAGCATATCGTTGACACTCATCGCCACCAGGTCGATACCGACCGTGTCGTACTTTTTTATTTGAGCGGCAAGCTGAACTTTGCTGCCGACGCCATCGGTGCAGGCTACAAGGACGGGATTCTTGTAATTTCTTTTAAAGAGTTTTTCATCGTAGTCCAGCCGAAACATACCGGCAAAACCGCCTTTGGATTCTACTACGCGGGGACCGAATGTCCCGGCCACCGCCGACCAGATTTGCTCGACCATCAGGTCGTTGGCATCGATGCTAACGCCGGACTGTTCATAACTGCGATACTTGCTCATCTGTCAAAAAGTAAAAGAAAAATTGAATAAAACGTTTCTCTGTATTAAAACCGGTTTTACAGGCGTTTGTATTTTTGCATAATATTTAGAAATCCTGTTTGTCGAACATATGCAATTGATAACGTTCGAGTGAGAACTTGTTAACCGTGACATCCACGGGAATTGCATATTTCCCGTTCCAACAGGCGGTACAATAGTGGTCTGTCGGCAGAGAGACGCAATTGAGCATTCCTTCTAATGAAATATAGCCGATGCTGTCAACTTCAAGAAATTCCCTGATTTGTTTCAGGTTCCGATTATTTGCCAGAAGCTCTTCCTTTGTCGGAAAATCGACGCCGTAAAAGCATGGGAACCTGATTGGCGGACAACTGACTCGCATGTGAATTTCCTTTGCCCCTGCTTGACGTAATGCCCTGATTTTTCCCCTTGTAGTCGTGCCGCGAACTATCGAATCGTCAACTACGATAATCCGTTTTCCGTTTACAACCTCCTTGATAATCGCCAGCTTGAGTTTGACCTCAAGCTCCCTTTGTCTTTGTTCGGGAGAAATAAATGTCCTGCCGACGTAGTGACTCCTGACCAGACCCATATCGAAAGGTATTTTGCTTTGTTCGGCATAACCTATTGCAGCCGAAGTCCCTGAATCCGGGACGGGTATAACAACGTCTCCGTCGGCCGGATGTTCTTTTGCCACTTGTCTGCCGAGTTTCTTTCTGAATTGATGTACGTTTTCACCGAAGATTGTGCTGTTTTGTTTTGCGAAGTAAACATGCTCGAAAATACAGTGGGACGGCTTGATGGTTTCCGGTGTGACGAAAAATCTGCTGTGCAGGCCTCGTTTATCCAGAGTTACTATTTCGCCGGGTTCGACTTCGCGGATAAATTCGGCGCCGATAGTATCGAAAGCACACGTCTCACTGGCTACCACATAGGCGCCGTCGGGAATTCTGCCGATGCAAAGAGGCCTGATACCGAAAGGGTCACGAGCGGCTTCGATTCGGTCATCATAAAGAAAAAGCAGGCTGTACGCTCCCTGGAGATGATTCAATACGTGTCCGAGCGGGTCGGGTTTGCCGATATGAGTGGGCTTGGCCAGCAGATGTATTATTATTTCGGTATCGCTTGTGGATTTAAAGATACTGCCGTACGCCTCGTATTCGTCTCGAAGCAGCGGTGCATTGATTAGATTGCCGTTGTGTGCCACCGCCACCTGCCCGCGAGAATATTCCGCCAGAAGAGGTTGACTATTTATTACTTTGCTTGTACCGGTCGTTGAATATCGGACGTGACCGATCGCTATGGGATTCGATAATTTTTCCAGGATGCCTCTTCCGGAACGGAAAACCCTGCTCACCGTGCCCATATCCGTATAGCATTGTAGCGAATCGCCGTCGCTTGATGCGATACCCGCCGACTCCTGGCCGCGATGCTGAAGGCTGTGTAAACCGAAATATGTTTTTCTGACGGCGTCGTCGTCTCCAAAGATGCCAAACAGGCCGCAGCTTTCGCCGATTCGGTCGTTTGAGCAATCATTTATGTTAATATCAGAGCTATCGTTGCAATCATCATTGGAAGATTTCTTTTCAGTATCTTTCTTCATAAAGCGTAGTCTAATAAAGCGATTTGAGCAAGTCAACTTTATTGCACCAGTTTTAATATAGAAGTTGATCTGATACTGCAGGTACTTACCGGAACTCATAAGATAACGAGCAGATCAGATACGTCCGGTTATTGGATAAACCAAATCATAAACGGAAAATATTTCTGGGATGCGGAAAAATCTATCTTTGTTGTAAGTTCTGTAAGAATGGCATATTTGCTTTTTTGACCGGCGGCAAAACACATGTAAAGTCTATTTAGTAAAGCATTTACATCTGTCAAACGTCATCCTTATAAGCGCCTGGCACAGTAATTGCTATTCTGTTGAATGTGTTATAACAAATAAGGATTGAAAATTAGAAAGAGAAGGTTGGAAACTTATGTCAACATCATCAGTAAGCTCTGCAAGTGATTTACAGATGGATTACATGTCTCTTCTTGTCACACAATTGCAGAATCAGAATCCGCTGGACCCTCTGGACAACAATGAAATGGCCTCGCAATTGGCTCAATTCTCAGAACTGGCACAAATTGAGTCATTGAACGCGAACTTCGAAGAGGTCCTCGTTGCTACCGAGCGAACGTATGCCAATTCATTAATAGGCAAAGAGGTTTCATTCCTGGCAAAATGCGGGGATGGTACCACGGAAATAACAAGTGGAACAGTTGAGCAGGTAGTCAATGATTATGAAGGAGATGTTGTCTTGGTTATAGGTGACTATGTCCTTGGTTTATATGACGTTGTGTCGGTGAGTGAATAATTTGTAAATTAAAGAATTTCAATATAAGGAGAAATAAAAATGAGTTTTGCATTATCAGCCGGAGTTTCCGGATTGCAGGCGCATCAAAAAATGCTCGACGTCTCCGGTAACAACCTTGCCAATGTAAATACGACTGCTTTTAAGGCCAGCACAATAACATTTTCAGAGCTTTTAAGCGAGACTATTAAAAAGGCATCCCAGCCGACTACTTCAGGCGTAGGTGGCACAAATCCGCAGCAAATGGGCAGCGGTGTAGGCGTATCGAGTATATCACCCAATATGACACAGGGTAATATCGTCAGTACAGGCAATGCCCTGGACATGGCGTTAGAGGGGGAAGGTTATTTCGTCCTTAGTGATAGCGGGCAATATGTTTACACACGTGCCGGTGAATTCGCTGTTGACGCGGACGGAAACCTGGTCGATCCTTCGACCGGTTATCATGTTCAGCGAATTGGCTCAGAAGGTGAACTCGAAGGTTTCCAGGTTCCCGGTGATAGTAATATACACATTCCCTATGATGTTGCTATGCCGGCAAAGGCTACAACAGAAATAGTTGTCTCAGGTAACCTTAGTGCCGATGATTCGTATGATGTAACGAGAACACAGGTGATAAACTCTAATGTTTCTTATACCTATAATAACGGCATTACTGCAACGGAAACAACAGAAATTGACCAGCTTGATCAATATAGTGGTACCCTGAGTTCAGGAACATTTACTATCAGTGGTTATGATCAAGATGGTTTGGAATTTGATACTGGTCTGACCCTGGCTATTGATGGAAGCACAACAATGGGTGATCTGATCGATCATCTCAATAACAATGTGCTTGACGGTTCAACGGCCTCTTTAGTCAACGGGCAAATTAGAATAACCGATGATACCAGTGGTTACAGTAAAACAGATATGACTATATCGTATTCCGGTGATGGTACACTGGATATGCCCGCTTATTTTGAGATTTCCACTGTTGGCGGAGAAGAAGTTAAAAGCATTAACATCACAGTTTATGATTCTCAGGGTGGCCAGCATGTTATCTCCGGTGCGTTCGTCCGATCGGATACAAACAACACATGGGATATGGTTTTGACATCAATTACCGGAGATATAAGTGAGATAACAATGTTGAACAGGCGCATCGAAGATGTTACCTTTGACGCCAGTGATAGTTCTTATGCCGGTTTGGGCGGCTCGGACTCTGCTGAATTCATAATTACCTTTGCACATGATACTTCCAGTCCACAAACTATTTCGATAAACCTGGGAACAGCGGGGAAGCTGGATGGCCTGACTCAGTTCGCCGGCAGTTCTACGGCAGTAGCAAGTGAGCAGGATGGTTATGAAGCAGGCAGTCTTTCAACGGTCTCGGTCAATAACGAAGGTATCGTAATTGGTGCGTTCTCCAACGGTATTAAAAAGAACATCGCGACTTTGCAGATAGCCCTGTTCCAGAATACGGCGGGTCTGGAAAATATCGGCAGCGGTTACTTTATTCCTTCAGCCAACTCAGGTGAAGCCATAGCCACACAGGCAATGACCGGCGGGGCGGGAACTATACAGGGTGGGGCGCTGGAAAAATCCAACGCCGATGTGGCGACCGAGTTCGTTAATATGATTCAAGCCCAAAACGGTTTCCAGGCAAACGCCAGAACTATCACAGTTGCAAATGAAATCCTGCAGGAATTGACCAGTCTTATCAGGTAGCAACTATAGGATCTTTAATATGACAACAGCATCTTTAATGTATGCAGGGCTGAATTTTCTTGTTCTATCATTAACACCTGTTCAGCGATGGCAGGCTGCTCGCTCGCTTAATATCAGTTTTATGGGTGAACGTTGGTTTATTGCAGCATGTGTGGCGGCATTAGTAATACTAACAGTGTTGTTCATTATGGTGACACATAATCGATCGAAAGAAGAACGAAAGGCCGAAAATCGCCTGTTTTACGAATATGCCGACCAAAGGGGTCTCAATCCGCGTGAACGTCACATTCTTATGTATATAGCGACCAGGGCGAATCTAAAACAAAAAGAGTCGATATTTACTATGGCCGACGCCTTTGATCGGGGAGCGACAAAAATAATCAGGGCTTCTATCACTATAAAAGGCTCCAATAAGAGAAGTAATCTGAGTGCAGAGCTCTCCGTTCTGCGTGAAAAGCTTGGCTTTCGCAGGCGAGTCTCCGCTTCTGTTGATGCTTTAATAACCGAAAGGCCGAGCAGCAGGCAAATCCCAACAGGTAAAAAACTCTATATAACAACTCTTGAGAGGGGTGATTTTAATAACATAGAATCGGTCGTTATCGAAAACAGTGATGTGGAGCTGGTCATTGAGACATCAAAACCGCTTGAAATCAAAGAGGATGAATCGCTCTGTCTTCGTTATTATTTCGGAGCTTCAATTTGGGAATTCGAGACAACTGTTATTGGCTGCATGAATAAAAGTCTGTCCTTAAATCACAGCGATAATGTGCGGTTCGTTAATCGAAGACGGTTCCTGCGTGTTCCTATAAATGAACCTGCTTATATTGCGGCTTTTCCATTCGCAAAAACACTGCCGGATAATGAAAAATCTAATAAACAATCCGGTTCGGATGATGCATGGGGACCGCCGAGATTTGTACCTGCAGATATTACTGAGTTGGCGGGTCCCGGTTTACGAGTTGTGGCTCCTCTGAAGGTCAAGGTCGGTGACAGAGTTGTAGTGATACTTAAGCTCAACGAAAGAAAGAGTCATAATTTGGTATCACAAACCAATTCCGTCGCATTAAATTCTGTTTTTGCAGATAACAGGAGAACGAAGCCTTCAAGAATTATTGAAGATATAGGCATGGTCAGGCACGCCGAAGCCGCTCAAAATGGTTTTTCAATAGCGGTTGAATTGACGGGTTTGAGCGAAGCAAATCTCAGTGAGTTAGTCCGGGCAACTAATGCGGCGTCTCTGAAAGCCCGGTTCGACACACAACCGGTTTCTGCTGAAGAGAGTGACAAAAAGAAAAGGGACAGTGTTTCTGAGGCAGTAGTTGTCTAAGGAGTCTGAAATGTCGGAGATTACAGAACTGATTGGCACTAGTCTTGATGCGTTAACGCGAGAATATGAAATCATTACGCATAATCTGGCCAATTCAAGCACAGTTGGGTATAAACGTAGATGTAATGCGTTTTCAAGGGTTTTAGATGCACAAGATACCGGAACGCAGTCATATTCTCAGGGGACCGTCGATTTGGATTCGTCGTTCGATTTCTCTCAGGGCAATATTACTGAAACTAATCGAGAGCTGGATTTTGCCTTGTACGGCAAAGGATTTTTCGTTATAGAAACTCCCGATGGGCCTGTTTACACCCGCAATGGTACTTTCAGTACAAATCAAAACGGTCAAATCGTTGATACTCAGGGTCGTATTGTAGCGGGACAGAACGGGGCAATTACGATTCCGGACAATGTTTCCCTCTCGCAACTTTGTGTTTCGAGCGATGGAAGCATAAGCGCAGATGGTGGTACAGACATTGGGCAGTTTAAATTAGTTGATTTCGGTGATGATGAAAACAAACTTTCCCCGACCGGTGGAAGCTGTTACCGGATGACTGATCCGGAAATTGAGCCGGTCACAGCCGAGAATATTGTCGTTAAACAGGGTTATCAGGAAGCATCCAACGTTGAAGTTATAGACGAATTAGTGGATTTGATAATGGTCTCCAGACTTTATGAAGCAAATATGGGCTTCATTAATAACGGGAAAGAAACCACGAGTAGTCTGATCAGTGTGGCCATGGGCTAAAAACCGATTCGTATGATTATTTTGGTCGAATTATAAATTAAGATAAAAGAGGAACGATATTATGTTAAGAGCATTTTCCACAGCGGCGACAGGAATGACGGCTCAGCAAATGATGGTGGACATAATCGCCAACAATCTTGCCAATATTAACACGAACGGTTTCAAGCGAAGCCAAATCAATTTCCAGGATTTGCTCTATGTTAAAATGCAGGAGGAAGGTACCGAAGTGGCCTCGGGTATAACATCACCCGGAGGTCTGGAAATAGGTTGCGGAGTACGAGCGGCATCTAATGTAAAAATCTATAGTCAGGGTGAGCTTCAAACTACGAGCAATTCTCTCGATATTGCAATTGGAGGTGATGGATTTTTACAGGTGGTTATGCCGAATGGCGAGATAAAGTACACGCGCGACGGAGCATTACAAATCAACGCCAACGGTCAGTTGGTTACAACGAGTGGTTATTCGATTGAGCCGTCCATTAGCGTACCATTGGACGCAACCTCCATAAGTATCGAAAAAGACGGCGGTGTTAATGTCACCGATTCTTCAGGGTCGCTGTCGGTTGTGGGTAATATTCAGTTGGCACGATTTCCAAATCCGTCGGGTCTCTCGAGCGAGGGAGACAATCTGTTGGCTGAGAACGAAGCCAGCGGCACTCCAACAACGGGAACACCCGGCGAGAATGGCTTTGGGACCATTCAGTCGGGATTTCTGGAAAAATCCAACGTGCAAATGGTCACCGAATTAGTGAATCTTATAACCGCCCAGAGAGCATACGAAATCAATTCGCGTGCAATAAAAGCAGGCGATGATATGCTCCAGACAGCTAACCGTATCGTCGGGTAGGGATTCTTATGAATAAAGCAGGTTCAAGAACAAAAGAATATGTGTACACAAAGATATTTCTGTGTTGTGTACTTATTGTTTGCACGCTTTTTTGCCGGGCCCTTGCCGATGATAAAGCCGTGGGTCTCAATGAAGATTGCGGCCTGCAAATTTATCTGCCGAGGGAAGTTACGATAAGAGACGGTAATTTCAAGCTGGGGCAGATAGGAATAATCAGAGGCGAGAAAGCTCTCGCGACAAGGGCGAATGAAATCGCGTTAGGCCGGTTCTCGTTGCCGGGCCAGGAAATTGTTATTGAAAGACATATCATTCTGAGCAGGTTGGCAAGTTGTGGAATACCGTCGTCACAGGTGACATTGCAGGGCGCTGAAAAGGTCACGGTACGACAACGACAGAAAATTATTATCGGTGCCGAATTTGTCAGACTGGCGGGGGCTTTTCTGGAAAACAGCCTTTCCGATAAATCAATTTCTCAGTGGAGTCCGATTTGCAAACCGAAAGATTTAGTCGTTCCCGGTTCGGATAAAGATATAAGATTTTCTCATCAGTTGGTCCCGGGCGATGTAAAAAATCAGGTAAAGGTGGAAATTGCCGTGTTCTTTGGCGACGAACAAATCGGGACTCGTGAGGTGACTTTTTCCATTCAGTATAACAGCCATAATGCAGTTACATTAGTTGAAATTCCGGCGGGTGCACTCATTAGTCGCGAAAATATCAAAATAGAGAAAAGCACATCGAATTATCCTGAGCCCGATGACTGGGAACCGCCGTATGGTCAGGTTGCAAGACGTACATTGCCGGCGGAAACCGTGCTGAAACCACACATGGTTGGTCCTGTGGAATCTCCGGTTATTATAAAGCGGAATCAAAATGTTGTTATTCGAATCCAAAAGCCCGGCTTTCTGATTACCGCTGTCGGAAAAGCGATGCAGGATGGTAAAGTCGGTGAATATATTAAGGTAAGAAATATTGATTCACAGCGAATCATTTTAGGCAGGGTAAACCAGGACAGAAGCGTAGAGCCTGTCATATAGAAGGAGACACAATGAACAGGAAATTAATCTCGACAATTTTATTGACGTCTTTCGTCCTTTTATTGACAGACTGCTCCTGGGCGAATTCTATCTGGGCAAAGAGATGCAAAAACATGAAGGATTTATATGCCGATGATGTGGCCCGGCAGATTGGCGATGTTTTAACCATAAAAATATCCGAGAACAGCACGGTCGATAATAAAGCTAAGAGAGACCTGAAGAAAGAGACCGACCGGTCAACAACGTTTAACGGGGAAGTAGGGAAATTTGCCGACATAGGTGAATTTGGTATGACCGCCGGTTCGGGTAATGAATTAACAAGCAAAGCTGACTACAAGGACGAGCGCAAATTTGTTGATAACATTACGGTAGTCGTTGTGGATATCCTTCCGAATAACAACCTGGTGGTTATGGGGAATCGTCGGCGCGACATTGCAGGAGATATTCAAACAATAGAGATAAGCGGAGTGGTCAGGCCAAGTGACATTGCCTTTGATAATACGGTTCAGAGTGAGCAGGTTGCGGATTTTCGCCTCATAACAAAAAATAAAGGCATCAGCAGTCCATACACCAGACCTGGCTGGCTCGGCACGATATTTGATATTATCTGGCCGTTTTGACCGTGATAATCGCATAATTTTTTGAAAGTAATAATATATGAAACCGGTAAATATGAGGCGATCAAAAAAGCAAAATCACATATTGAAAATTACGATATGCACGCTTGTAGTATGTACTTGTTTTGTTAACACCGGACAATGCGAGAGGATTAAGGATATTGTTGATATTCAGGGGCTTCGCGGCAATCCGCTCAGCGGCGTCGGTCTGATTGTCGGTCTTGCCAACACCGGTGATAGCTCGATGTTGTCAAGACAGGTACTGACGAATGTTTTGAGGGAATCGGGGCTTGTTCTAAGTCCCTCCGATTTATCCGGGGGAAATATCGCCGTGGTTATGGTCACGGCGGAGCTTGGACCTTTCGACAGGGAAGGCTCGCGCATCGATGTTAGTGTTTCGGCTATCGGCGATGCTAAAAGCCTTCAGGGAGGTACGCTCATACCGACGCCCTTGAAAGGTCTTGACGATCAGGTTTATGCCGTTGCCGATGGTGGAATTTCGATTGGCGGCTGGACGGCTTCCGGCGATAAAGCTTCGGTTACAAAGAACCACCAGACTGTGGGGCGAATCCCAAACGGCGCTATAGTTGAAAAAGAGGAAATTGCAACATTCATCGAAAATATAGGGGGCAACAGAATTGTCACACTGAATTTGAGAAACAGCGATTTTTCGACCGCCGAACAAATCAGCAGGGTTATCAATCTGGATTTCCCCGAAAGTACCGCTGTAGTCGATGCCGGCACTATCAAAGTAAAAATTCCCGGTGAAATTGGTAGTGAAAGAATCGCCGGTTTTATTGCGGATATTACAAAGCTCGAAGTCAAAGTCGATATTCCGGCCGTGGTCGTAATCAATGAGCGAACAGGTACTATTGTGGTTGGTGAAAACGTCGGCATATCCGCCGTGGCTATTTCACAGGGCAGTCTTGTTGTGAAAATCACCGAAACCGAGAGAGTTTCTCAGCCGACCGCTCCTTTCTCCGACTCGGGTACGACCGAAAGAATCCAGGAGACGGCGATCGGAATCGAGGAACAAGAGGCTTTTCTGATTCCTGTGTCCCGGTCCGTTACGGTTTCCGAATTGGCTAAAAGCCTTAACGGTATCGGGGCGACACCAAGTGACATGATAGCGATATTCAATGCGTTAAAAAAGGCCGGTGCACTTCAGGCCAAGCTGGTGATAATGTAGGAGCGGCATGATGGACGGCAGCAAAATAATATTATCCGAACAAATCACCTCTCCCGTGTCGCTAAAGCAGTTTGAAAAACTGGAGCTTGATGGTGTTTCAGAGGAGAAGAAAAAACAGGTAGCAAAGGATTTCGAGTCGCTTTTGTTGAATAATCTGCTGAACGAGATGAAGAATACCATCGGTGACTGGGGTTTTGAAAAAGATGGAACTTCCATGCAGGTTCAGGGAATATTTTGGCACTACCTTGCCCGTGACATTGCGAATAACGGCGGAATCGGTCTCTGGGAAGATATATATCAGACGTTAACGAGTACGGACTATGTAAATCCGGCGGAAAGTTCAATGGACGAGAATTTATGAAAACGGCTGCATTTGAAATAGAAGAAAAGATAGATGAATTGCTGGCCTGTCTTGAAAGAGACATCGAGCATGTTCAAAAAAGTTTGTCGAGTCTCGATGAGCTGCGAAGTTTGGTTATTAAACATGACAATAACACTTTAGGTAAGTTGCTCGAGAACGTCAAGGACGAATCGGACAATTATAGAAAACATGAAAAAAAGCGTCAATTAATACGGTCTGAATTAGCGAGACGTCTTAATTGTAGTCTAAAAGATACGACGCTGTCAAAGCTTGAGGCGATTGTGCCTGAAGAGAAGAAAGCTTATATCGCCCAAACCAAAACAAAACTGAAATCACTGGTTAGGGAGCTTCGGAAAGAGTATTCGAGCACGGCGATGCTGCTAACCGAATGTAACAGATTCAATAAAATTCTTTTAAAGAGCATTTTTAATTTCGGTAATAACGGCGCGGTTGTTTACAACGCCAACGGCACGACAAAAGAGCAGAACGAAAGGGCTTTTGTGAATTTGCAGTTTTAAGAGATATTATCCAATACAAAAAGGGAGTCCATAAGTGGATAGTTTTGAAATAGGAATTAGTGGTCTTACGGCGGCGCAGAGTGCTTTTGAGATTATTGGCAATAATATTGCCAATGCGGCGACCGATGGCTACCACTGCCAGAGGTTAAATCTTGTTCCGGCCTATACATCCATGGTGGATTCGGTTCTTGTTGGCGGTGGTGTTGACGTAGCGGAAGTAACCAGATTGATTGACTCGCTTTTAGAGAATGAAATTTTACGCCAGCATTCATCGTTAGGTAAGATATCGCAGGAGGTTAGCACGTTACGCACAGTAGAGACGGCATTTGGAGAACTTTCTTCCGGAAGTAGTTTGAGCGAAGCCATAGATGAATTTTTCAATGCATTGCAGGATCTTTCCGTTTATCCGGACGAGGCCGTCTGGCAACAGCAGGTCGTAGCCGCGGCAGAAACGATGGCTAATCAGTTCAGATCAATGGACGAATTGCTGGAAAACATGATAAACCAAATAGCGATGGAAGCCGAGAACACCATCCAGGAGATTAATTCTTTAGTTCAGACAATAGCCCAACTCAATGAAAATATCAAGAGGCAGGAAATAACCGGGGGGCAGGCTAACAATCTGCGAGACCAGAGAGATCAGTGTATCTCAGAGCTTTCTGAATTGGTTGATGTCCAGACCCTCTCGCGAGATTACGGTGTTGTTGATATCAGTGTCGCCGGGATACCCGTTATAACGGGTACTGCCACGGTTGAACTGGCGGTCGGTTACCAGGATGAACATGTACTGGGTGTTACTGTTGCCGGCGAATCGAATTATTATACGGATATAGACGGTGGGAAGCTTGGAGGATTGTTGTCCTTAAACAACGATATTATCTCGGATATTCGAGATGATCTTAATACCCTTGCAAGTGCCATAATACAACAAGTCAATCAATACCATGTCCAGGGAGTTGGTTCGAAAGGCTCGTTTACGGAACTATCCGGCTGGTCCATGGTCAGTGAGGATTTGACTGATTTTGATCCGCTTATAACAGACGGTAATGTATATATTAGAGTAATCGATACTAATACCGGGGCGATAACACGAACGGCGGTTCCTGTTGATGTCTCGGCGGATTCTTTGACCACAATAGCCTCGGATATTTCAGCCATTACGGGCTTGACTGCTTCGGTCTCCGGTTCAAAACTGAGTATTCAGGCGGATACGGGTTATGAATTCGATTTTCTGCCCTGTGTTCTCCCGTCACCGACAGATAGTGATTTTACGGGAACGACATCGCCGCCTGATGTTTCAGTATCAGGCATATATACCGGTACGGAAAATCAAACTTTCACATTTACGGTATCGGGTACCGGCTCGGTGGGAAACGGCACGTTGAGTATTACGGTTACGGATGGTGACTCTAACACAGTGACTACGTTCAATGTCGGTTCCGGTTATGCCGCAGGTGATTTGCTGGATTTGGGCAACGGGATCAAAATAGCTCTTGGCACGGGAGACATGGCGGATGGTAATACGTTCGAGGTTGATGCGTTTGCCGAAACAG
The DNA here is from genome assembly GCA_964570855.1 of uncultured Pirellulales bacterium. Taxonomy (GTDB): domain Bacteria; phylum Planctomycetota; class Phycisphaerae; order Sedimentisphaerales; family Anaerobacaceae; genus JAFGPS01. The sequence continues at coordinate 13,209 of CAZMZR010000030.1, read as the reverse complement.
ATACGTCGGGATTTCTTGCGGCAGTCGGAATTAACACCTTTTTTTCCGGCGCGAATGCTTCGAATATAGCGGTTTGTTCCGATATATCCGATTCACCGGGGCGTATAGCAACGGCTCTGGGTGCGGATATGACGGATAATACTAATGCATTGCGGCTAACCGGTTTGGCGGACGAGGCCTCGGATGATTTGGATTCTTTTACACCGGTGGAGTTTTATCGCCAGCTTGTTACAGATATTGGATTGCAGCTTTCCGTCAAAGAAACGCGACAGGATAACATCGAGGCGATAATACAAAATCTTGCAAACCAGCAGAGCGAGGTAAGTGGAGTCGATATTAATGATGAGGCCGCACAGATGTTGATCTTTGAGCAGATGTTCCAGGCTATGGCGAAATATTTGGATACGGTTCAAACATCGTTGACCACAATAATGGAATTGTTGTAAACGTTTGAAAAGCGATATATGAAAAACTTGGGGAATATAAAATATGGGCGGCACATTAGACAATATTTACAATAATGTCAGCTATGCCTTAAATTTGCATACTGAAGCAATGACACGTTTACAGGAACAGGTGATAACCGGTTCGAGGGTTAACAGGGCCTCCGATGATTCTTCTGCTGCATATCAAATTCTCGGGCTTAATTCGCAGCAAAGCTCTTTGGAAAATTATATAGACAATCTATCGAGTGTTGTCAACTCGCTTGAATATTCCTCCACGATTATTCAGAATATGATTTCTTCGATTTCGGAAACTATGACGCAACTGACTCAGGTCACCAGCGGTATTTATAACGAAGATGACAGGGAAATGACCGCTGAAAGTATTAATGAAATATTAGAGCAATTAGTTACGTTGGCGAACAGCGAACATGCGGGACAACACCTGTTCGGAGGAAGCAATACGGCTTCGGATCCGTATCTTGTAGAACGTACGAATGGAAAAATAACAAGTGTCACTTATCAGGGCAGCTATACAAACCGCGAGATAGAAGTAGCTTCGGGTCTGGAGTCAACAATTTCTCTGGTAGGGGATAATATTTTTCGCTGTGACGATCGTGGTGATGCTGTTTTTTCGGGTAATACAGGCGCCAAGGCCGGCACAGGAACATCCAGTGTGCGCGGTTATACATGGCTTACGGTGACCGGTTCCGAGGATAATTACACTCTTTCCATCGACGGTGGTCTGAGTACTTTCAGCACCGATGGTACCGATACCAATCTTGCAGTGACTAATTCTGTAACGGGGGAAGTCCTGTATGTTGATACGACTGAAATTACCGGCAGCGGGACCGACCTTGTCAGCATACCCGGAACTTATGACGTTTTCAGCGCACTTATTTGTATTCGGGACATATTGAGCAACGAGCAGGGTCTTCCTGAAGATCAGTTGGAAGATATGCTGGACATCCCTTTAAGCATTCTTAATGAGGTAAATGATCTTCTCGCTCAGGCTGAGGTCTCTTTGGGATATAAAATCAACTTTCTTGATAACCTCGAAGGAAATCTGACTAATCTTAGTTACGATGCCAAGGATGAGGCAACTCGCTTACAGGAGGCCGATGTAGCCCAATTAGCTATAGACCTCACTCGCCTTGAGGTTTTATATCAAATGTCGTTATCAATAGCCGGGAAACTAATGTCTATATCTTTGCTGGATTTTATCGGTTAGCGGCTTGGAGAATAAGGTAATCATTCGATGAGTATTATACAACATAAGTGTTTGATATTTATACGCTTCAGGCCGAAAAACACCACAAAACCGCAATTATTCATAGACACGGACGAACGGCACAGAATTTGCACATAAGCATTGAAAACAAGGACTGTTTTGATAATGAAAATCTGTTCGCAAGGCGATTAAAGGAGTAATACAGATGACTCTCGAAAATAATGCGAATTCGCATAATGAGCAGAATCAGGATAACAGGTTCGAAAACATGAATTTATACGAGAGAGGTTTGGAATTTGCCGAGGTCGGTGATTATCAGCAGGCGCTTGATTGTATGCAGAAACATCTTGATACTGCTGGTGAGGATGTACAGGTTTTAAATGATACGGGTGCAATTCTGCATTGTCTCGGTCGCTCGGATGAAGCAATAAATCATTTAATCAAAGCCCGAAGAATGCAGAAGGACTCGGCTGAAATAGTCTGGAATTTGGTGGAAGCATATCTTGCAACGGGCAGGGCGGAAGAAGCGAAGCAGCTTTTTGGTGATATGGAGAGGATGAATGTGCTAAATGTGGATGTATTGAACAGGACCGCCAATGTATTTTTGAATCAGGGTAACAAGGCGGGCGCAGTTGAAATGCTTATCCTTTCCCTGAAAATCTGTCCCGAACAAAAAATCCTCTCACCTATGGTACAGGTAATTCGTTCCAAAAGACCGAAAATAGCTTTTTTCTGTGGATTGAAAGGTGATACGAAATTTCTAAAGGATATTTATGCATTTACCGAACGTCGTTTCAATGTCAGGTTCTTTGAGGGGGAAAATGTTAATCAAATGTATGAATTGATGAAATGGAGCGACATTTCATGGTTCGAGTGGTGTACTGACATGGCAATAGAAGCGTCAAAACTGCCAAAGGTATGCAGGAACATTGTCAGGCTTCACCGTTTCGAGGCCTATGGACAATGGCCGAGTCAGGTTCTATGGGAGAATATTGATACCCTCATTACAATCGGCAACTCATTTGTCGAAGAAGCGCTATTGAAGCAGGTTCCGTATATTAGAAATAAGACACAACTTATTACAATTCCTAACGGCGTGAACCTCGATAAATTCGAGTTTACCGGCAAATCTCATGGCAAGAATATTGCATCCGTCGGGTATCTGAATATGAGAAAGAATCCGATGTTCCTTCTGCAATGTATGCAGAAGCTACATTACATTGACCCGGAATATAAACTGTTTTTTGCCGGAAATTTCCAGGACTCAATGCTCGAGCAGTATATCAAACACGTCGTTCAAACACTTAAGCTAACGGATGTAGTGTTTTTTGACGGCTGGCAGGAAGATGTAAATGTCTGGCTAAAAGACAAACAATATATTGTCTCTTGCAGTATTGGGGAGAGCCAGGGAATGGGATTACTTGAAGCAATGGCCTGCGGTTTAAAACCGATTATCCATAATTTTCCGGGTGCCGACCAGATTTTCCCGTCCGAATTCTTGTTCAATATCGCTGAGGAATTCTGCGGGCAGATTTGCTCTGCATCGTACGAACCTCAAGAGTATCGCCGTTTTGTCGAAGAACACTATCCCCTTGAGAAACAACTGGTTCAGATCAATAATCTTCTGATTCAATTCGAAAAGAAAATAGATTCGGAACATAACTCGGCCGTCTCGAGCAGTAACTCACGGGATCGGGAGCCTGAAAAGGCAGGATTAACCGCAGATTAAGGATTTTCAATACCCCTGTAATGTTTGAAAATTTTGAGAAAAACAATAGACCGGTTGTCAGTGTGCTTGTCCCGACATTCAACCGGCCGCAATCTTTATATAGGGCATTGGTCAGTGTCTTAAAACAGAGCTACAGGAATCTGCAGATTATTGTTATCAACGACGGTGGGGAAGATGTAAGGAATATAATCGATTCGTTTAATGATTACAGGCTGACCTATATCAATAGAAAAGAAAATCGCGGCAAGGCCTGTTCGCTCAATGAAGCGTTGAATCGGGCCGAAGGTAAATATATTGCATATCTTGACGATGACGATATGTATTATCCCTTTCATATCGAAACGCTGGTTGATGTTTTGGAGAATGAAACCGATTGTCAGGTTGCGTATAGCGATTTGTACAAAGCATATTGTAAAGTCTTTCCGGACGGCAGCCGGCAGGTTCTCAGTAAAGTTGTGGAGGTTAGCCGTGACTTCGACCGCTTTTTGATGTTGGTTTTTAACCACGTTCTGCATGTAAGCTTGATGCATCGCCGGGACATGATCGAGAAAACCGGGCCTTACAACGAACAGCTCAACGTTTTGATTGACTGGGACATGACGCGACGGCTTGTTTTCTTTTCCGATTTTTTTCATGTTCATAAAGTCACCGGGGAATATTCGCATCCGGTGGGGGATTCCGACAGAATATCCGTTCAACGCCGCAAAGATAAGAACGAATATATGAAGAATGTTTTAACGATACTAACCACAAGGCCTCCCAAACCCTGGCCGAAGATTAAGGATCTGTCCATCATTTTTGTTGCCGACCGGTTAGACAAACAGGCGGGGAAAACAATCGGTTCCATCTGGCAGCGTACTTTCTATCCCTACGAATTATTTCTACCGATTTCTGAAACGGATTTTGACAGATTAAATACTGATATGCCCAATCTGGTTTTTGTGAATGTTAATCAGTTGTCTTCACAGGCCCAACAGGTTGATGCAGCATTGGAAAAATGCGGGGGACAATATATAGCAATAGTACCAAGTGGTTTTCCTGTTGAAGATTTGTGGATAGAGAATCCGCTCTATGCGCTGATTAATTGTTCGGATAATCGACAGGGATTTATAATTGATGGAGTAACGGATAAACTCTGGGCAGCGGTGGTTAAAAGAGACGATTTAATTCTTGCCCGAAGAAGTTTTCCGGATTTATCCGTTTCGGAATCTCTGACGGCGGCGGGTATTACTTTACGATATCCGGGTAATGAGGAGCTTCCTTTCCAATTCGATAACTTATATCACAATGCCCTTTCGGCTGAGAATGAGGGAAACTGGTTCCAGGCGGCGCAAATGTACGAACATATCGCCGACCGGCATCAAAATGTAATATGGATGAAGATATTGGCGGCAAAGGCCTTTTACGAGGCGAAAGACTATAGTAGAGCCGAGCAGATTTGCCGTCAGATAAACCGGCAGAGGCCGACGGTGGATACTCTTTTATTGGAAGCAAAACTCAAACGTAAAAACAAAAAGTATGATTCGGCGATTGAATTGCTAACAACAGCAGAAAACACACTCCAAGGATATGAATTGATATGGACATGACAAAAAAAAATGAAGATCAAGAGCATGATTCAACCCAGCATTATGAAGCTCTGCAGGAACTGGGTGACTGTCACACTTCTGTAGGTGACTATGTACAGGCACAGCGATATTATGAAAAAGCGGCGGTTTTGTGCCCCGACGAAGCTGGGCCTTATGTCGGTCTTGGTGTAGTTGCAATACATAAGAGTCAAATTGATGATGCAGAGACGGCTTTTAAGGTTGCCTGCCGGCTGGACAATAAATGCGCTAAGGCCTATGCCGGTCTGGGTCTGGTTGCACAACAGAGAGGTGATTACAAGAGGGCGTTTGATATGTTTCTCAAATGTCTTGAGCTTGACACCGACAATCTTATAGGTATTTTAGGCCTATTCCAGACATCCTGCCAGATGGGGTCGTTTGAACAGGTCACTCACTATCTTGAGTTATATTTAAATATGCACCCCGGAGACGTATCCGTTATGTATCCGCTGGCCGCACTGTATATGAAGGACGGCAGATTGGAGAAGTCCCAAAAAGTACTTCAGGATATTCTGACACTTGATCGTAATCACAGAGACGCGGCTTATTTGCTCGAAGAAGTCGAACATAGTATGGCTTCGGCCGGAAGTGCGGGCGTACAGACCGTATGAGTGTTAATGATACAAATGTAATTATCGAAGAAAAAACGAACCTGATTGATGAGCTGCAGGATCTGCTGGAAAAGCAAATTGAACTTGCTCATAAAGGAGATCCGGGTGGAAAAAGATTTGAAGAATTATCTATGCGGACAAATTTTCTTGTAGAAAAGATTGTACGAGCGGGAATTCTTGAATCGGATCAATTTAAGGATAGAAGGGAACAGTTAAAAAAACTGTACAACGGCCTCTACCCGGCTATCGCAACTCGAAAAGTTGAAACTGCTAAGCATTTGTGCCGCGTACAAAAAGGTAAAAAGACGATCGCGACATATCGTAATAATATTTGAGCGAAGTTGTAGATAGTACCGGATATTTATGCAGATAGCGATACATTCAAGCGAATTGTGAATGTTGAGTAGTGGCATGACTACATCTAAAAAAAAGCATGTTTTCATCTTAGGTGCAGCAGGCATGTTAGGGCATAAATTGTACCAAGTGCATAAAAACCGCTTTAGAGTCTGGGCGACAGTTCGCTCCTCATATACGAATTATGCGGAGTATGGTATTTTTGACTCCAACGATATTATTGACGATGTGGATGTTAACAACTTTGATAGGATTGTTGATATCTTGGCAGGATTACGGCCGGATGTTGTCATAAATTGCATTGGGATTATCAAGCAGCTTAAAGCTGCCAAGGATTCGATTGATAAGTATACGCTTTTGTGTCTGGTACACGATGCGTTTGGAATACAAATAGAGATTGAGCCAGAAATTAACACGGTAATTGATCGCAGTCTGAATAGCAGACGGTTCAGGTCCGAAACCGGATTCAAACCAGCTTCTTGGCCGGAAATGATTAAACAAATGGCACAGGATCCCACACCTTACGATAAATTTCCTGAATATAGATGAAATAAAATTGCTCTCTAAGCTGTAAGGAGAATTGCTATGCACGGCATAGAAAACAAAACGATTCTTATCCCTGGTGGAACAGGTTCATTTGGACAGGCTGTTTTGAATCGGCTTTTAAAAACTAATTGCAAAGAAATTCGCATTCTCAGCAGAGACGAGCTTAAGCAGGAAATGATGCGAATCAAATACGCGAATCCCAAAATAAATTTCTATATTGGAGATGTCAGGGATAAGGATACCGTTGATAATGCTATGCAGGGCGTAGATCTCGTTTTTCATGCCGCTGCCTTGAAGCAGGTCCCTTCCTGTGAGTTTTTCCCTATTCAAGCGGTTCGAACAAACATTCTTGGCAGCCACAATGTCGTTACTTCTGCAATAGAGCATGCCGTTGAGCATGTGGTATGTTTGAGTACCGACAAAGCTGCTTATCCTATTAACGCTATGGGTATGACAAAGGCGTTAATGGAGAAAGTCGCGTTGTCGTCGACAAGGATGTTACCCGAAACTTCTTCGATTGTTTCGTGTGTTCGTTATGGTAATGTTATGTGCTCCAGAGGTTCGGTAATACCTCTGTTTATCAGTCAGATAAAGCAGTACAAACCTTTAACTGTGACATTTCCCGAGATGACTCGTTTTCTTTTGCCGCTTCATGATGCGGTAAATCTGGTTATCTTCGCATTCCAGAATGCCAAACAAGGAGATTTATTCATAAAGAAGGCGCCGGCCTGTACTATTATCGATCTGGCAAATGCGTTAAAGAATATATTTAACTCTGACGTTCCAATTGAAATTATCGGGATACGACACGGAGAGAAGATTTACGAAACGCTTGCAACCAGAGAGGAATTGCAAAGAGCCGAAGATATGAAAGACTACTACAGAATTCCTCTTGATGATCGTAACCTGAATTATACAAAGTATTTCACGGAAGGCGACACGAGAGAGTTAAACATCGAAGACTATACTTCACACAACACCGAGCAATTAAACGTTCAACAAGTTGAGGAGCTTTTGCTGTCGTTACCGGAAATCCAGGCCGAATTAGGTGAACCTTTATTATGTTTATCAAGATAAGATAAGAAAACATTCAATAGGCAAAAACCAAAGTAAGGTGCAGTTTTATGCAGGAAATTACCGCTGAACAAGCAGAAAGCCTGGTAAAAACAATTAGTTTGATGGCTCAAACCGGCATAGGAACAGATGCTTGTTTGCGACACAAGTGCCTGCCTTTACGTGTGCATTATTACTCTCCTGTGCCGGATATCGACGACCTTGAGCGACGAAATTACTTCAGCCATCGCAGTGTGCTCCCGGGGATTTTCTGGCGAGAGGAAGAACAGTTGGCATTCCTTGCCAAGCTTGGTAAGATGTTTGGTCACGAGTGTGATTGGCCTACGGAACCCACAAAAGTCCCTTATCAATATTATACGGAGAATGACCGTTTCGGGTATGGATGTGCAGCCGGTTTGCATTGTATCACTCGTTACTTCCACCCTCGAAAAATTGTTGAAGTCGGCTCCGGTTTTTCATCATTAGTTATTTCTTCTGCCATTGGTATCAACGAAACACCTGAAACAGAATATATCATTATCGATCCATATTCACAGCCGTTTATCAATACTCTGCCACGAGTGACGCAGCTTATTAATCAGAGGGTCGAATTGCTTGATGTGGCGTTTTTTGAAAGTTTAGAAAAAAATGATGTACTGTTTATTGACTCGGGCCATACAGTGAGAATAGGAAGCGATGTAAACTACTTGATTTTAGAAATCCTGCCACGGCTTGCACCGGGTGTGATAGTTCACTTTCATGATATTCCGATGCCTTATGAATACCCAAAAGTCTATTTTAAAAATCCAAAATTTCGTGTATTTTGGACAGAAAGTTATCTTTTGCAGGCTTTTTTGTGCTTTAACAGTCAATTTGAGATATTACTAACAATGGCATATTTAATGACAGAACGAAGAAAGGAGTTTTCTTCTGCCTTCAGGCATTACAATCCTGAAAAGTATCGATCAATCAGTGGCAGCTTTTGGATCCGTAGAAAAGTAGAATCATTGGGAACTTAGAAACTTAAGGAGTATGTTCGGGTATGTCCAAACCAAAAGTTGTTATTCTCGGTGCAAGCGGTATGCTCGGTTCAATGGTGACGGATTACCTTTCTCGCGATGAGAATCTCTCTGTAACCGCAACAATGCGTTCTTCCGAACTTATTGAAAGGGCTAAAAATCTTATAGATAATGTCGAATGGAATATTTTTGATATAAAAGACGAGAGTTGGACGATAGAACAACTTCGGGAATTTCCCGATTTCGACTGGATAATAAATGCGATCGGAATAATCAAGCCTTATATACATGACGACCAGCCGGCGGAGATTGAACGTGCAGTTATTGTTAATGCCTGTTTTCCCCATTGGCTGGCCAGAGCTTTTAAGAATTCTCGCATATTACAAATTGCAACCGACTGTGTGTATTCAGGCACTAAAGGATGCTATATCGAAAGTGATAAACACGATGCGCTTGATGTTTATGGCAAGACAAAAAGCCTGGGCGAGGTATGGCTGCCAAACGTAAGTCATCTTCGCTGTTCGATTATCGGCCCGGAACCGAAGAGCTACGTCTCATTACTTGAATGGTTTCTGCGTCAGCCGTCGGATGCGGAAGTTTCCGGTTATACAAATCATTCCTGGAACGGCTTAACAACACTGCATTTTGCAAAAATCTGTCACGGTATTATAAAAGAGAATATGTCTTTACCTCATTTGCAGCATATAGTCCCGGATGGAGAGATTACAAAGCACGACCTTTTATGCTGTTTTGCACGTTGTTATCAGCGCTGCGATATTAAGATAACAGCGGTCAACGCTCAAAGCGTTATTGATAGAAGGCTGGCCACGGAAAACCAAAAATTAAATAACGAGCTTTGGAAAAATGCCGGGTACGATAATCGCCCGCCGACTATTACCGAAATGGTCGAGGAACTCGCGGTCTTTGATTACAGATTTGGGGGGTTGCAGGAATGAAGATACTGACCATTATAGGAACCCGGCCGGAAATAATTCGATTAAGCAGGATAATTCCCGGACTCGATAATCTTTGCGAGCAAATCGTAGTACATACCTGTCAAAACTATGATACCAACCTCAACGATATATTTTTCGAGCAGCTTGAGCTTAGAAAGCCGGATTATTTTCTAAATGCCAGGGGGACATTCGGCGAGCAGGTCGGTATTATGCTGGCCGAGATGGAAAAAATTCTTGGCCGGGAAAAGCCCGACAAATTCCTCGTCTTAGGTGATACTAACAGCAGCATGACGGCGATTATGGCAAAGCGTATGGGAATCCCCGTCTATCACATGGAAGCCGGAAACCGTTGTTATGACGACCGTGTTCCCGAAGAGGTTAATCGCCGCATTATAGACCATTCGAGCGATGTCCTTTTGCCTTATACCGAAAGGAGCAGGGCCAATCTGTTGCGTGAGGGAATCGAAGGGCGGCGCATTTATGTCACCGGCAACCCTATTTACGAAGTCATTCGGCATTATGATAAGCAGGTACGGCGGTGCTCCGTTCTCGAAGAACTAAATCTCGAAGTACAACGATATTTTCTTGTTACTATGCACCGCCAGGAGAATGTGGATGTCGAGGAAAGGTTGGCCGGAATCGTCGGTGCATTGGACAAACTACGGACCGAATATAAGGTTCCGGTAATTATAAGCACTCATCCACGAACGAAAAAAAGAATGGCGGAATTCGGTATTCAGACGGAAAACAATGAGATTCGTTTTATGCCTCCGTTCGGCTTTTTCGAGTTTATTGCTCTTGAGTCAAATGCATTTTGTGTCATAAGCGACAGCGGGACCGTCCAGGAAGAATGTGCAATCTTCAGGATTCCTACAGTTACTATTCGCGATGTAACCGAACGTCCGGAGACAATTGAATGTGGAAGCAATATACTAAGCGGTGCCGATACCGAAACGATCCTCGAGTGCGTACGGACTGTTCTGGCGCTGGGCAAAGACTGGACCGCTCCACAGGAATATTTAAGAGAAAACGTCAGTGAATTGGTTGTCAGGATTCTGATGGGTTATTTGTATTTGTGAAACATATAGTATGTTTTGATAAAGTGACTCGGATTTTAATATCATGTTATATTTGTTCAACGACAACAATGAAAGCAGGGGACTATGATTACCGTATTTACTTCATGCTATAACCAGGGGCAGTCTTTGCCTGAAGCAATCGAAAGCGTTTTAAATCAGACGTATTCTGATTTTGAATATTTAATTTACGATGATGGTTCCAACGACAATACATGGGATATTATACAAAGTTATGCAAAAAAAGATAAACGTATAAGACCATTCCAGATTGATAAATCTATCAACGTAGGTGTTGTTATTAATAAAAGCATAAAGCAAGCCAAAGGTAATGTATGGACATGGTGTCCAAGCGATGACATATGGTTGCCCAATCTACTTGAGGTCAAAAACGAGGAGGCCCAAAATTATCCGGATGACATATTTTATTCTGATTGGATGATTATTGATGAACATGGACAATATATCAGTCAAGTATCACCGAAAAGATTTTCGCCGCAAGAGTTCAAAGATGTTGTCTGGCAGGATTCCCCTATTGGTTTTACCGGGATTTGGATCCCGATGAAAATATTTGATATAACGGGGACTTTTCCGGAGCATTTAAGTTATAGTGAAGATTTTTATTGGATGATCAAGGCGACGATTCATGATATGAATTTTCGATGTGTGCCTCAAATTTTATATAAAAAGAGAACGCATGTTAACACCACAACAAAATAATATTATGAAAAGATACTGAAAGATGTACCAAAGATAAGGGAAGACCTGCAAAGATATAAGATGAATTTGAATGTCATACCAAGGAAAATGTACTTCTTCTGGGCGAATGAAAATATGTCCTGGATGAGGTATATGACATTATACTCGTTTCGAAAGTTAAATCCTGATTGGAAAATAGAGTTGCACTTATGCAAACCCAATACCATAGAGTATAAACCGTGGAATGATTCGCCGATTCAGGATTTTTTTAATTTTGGTGGTAAAGACTACTTTAAGGAAATAGAAAAACTCAATATAACCATCAAGCAATGGGATATAGGTAATGTCGAAGGAACGGATTGGTCGAGCATACTCTGTTCTTCTCATAAAAGTAATTTTTTCAAATGGCAGAAGCTATCAGAAGAAGGCGGTTTTTATTCCGATATCGATATTTTATATCTCAAGCCGATGGATCAATATTATGAAAAAGTAAAGAAATATAACACAATAATATGCTACCGGAACAAATATTTTTCTATTGGTTTTCTTGGTTCGTCTATAAATAACAATTTCTACCGAGATATTTTCCGAAATGCTTTTAATAACTTTCACGTGGAAAAATATCAGACCGTTGGTGTTGAGAATATTTATTCCTGGTTAAAAAAGATTTCTAATACTTCTTCTGAGATTGACATATCCCGGTTGGATTTGTGGAAAATAATAGAACAATATTATCCACATATAAAGGCATATAATAATGAGATGGAACTGTTTTATCCCTGGACATTTGATAGGATGGAGGAAGTATTTCATTTCAAACATACTCAAATTCCGGAGAACTGCATCGGTATTCATTGGTATGCAGGAGATTCGATTTCTCAAAAATTCAATAATTTACTGACATTGGAAAATTATAATCAATTCGATAACACTTATTGTTATTTTGCTGATAAAATCTTGAGTAATCAAGATGTTACATTTAGTTTAGCCTGCAAAAAAGTTGAATATTCCGATTTAGTACCTACGACCAAGGAATTTATATTACAGGAAAGCTTGCTTAAGACAGAAAGAGCCAACATATCTTACTCTAAACTCTGCATACCAAAGAAGTCATCAGATGGATTATACTATTTGAACTTTATCTTCGCCGACAAGACCGAGCAATGGGATAAAAAAATAACCAATACCTATAGCGATCCTTTTAAGGAATTTTTAGTTGTCGATCCCGCAACAGGGGAAAACCTGCTGGTGACAGCCAAAGATATTTTTAAAGCCCTGAAACAGGACTACGATTTTCTCGCCGCTCGCTCGAAATTCCTCCAGGGGCGATCAGGCGTTAATAAGCGGCCTTCTGTCGCCTTTACTGTCAATTACTCATCAATCATAGGAGGAGGGACATTAAATGTATTTGAATATGCAAACTGGTTGTCTGATTTGGGTGTTGATGTTGCTATTTACTCTAATGACATACCACCTGATTGGATCGATATAAAAGGTAGATTTTATTATATTAAGGATACACGGGAGAGATACTCGGCAATCACGGAGCCTTTGATTGTTGTTTATTCTGTTTTGGAACTGCAGGATTTGCTCTACTGTTGCGATACGAGTGATAAGATGATATATCATTTGTCTCAGGGAATCGAGGACCATCATTATTACATATCGACATACGATTCTCTGATGGCTCCGAAAACAATTTTCCAGTTTCTTTATTCTTTGCCTGTGGGGCGAATTGCAGTGTCCCCGCATGTTCGGGACTACTTTCAGCGGAATTACGGCCAGAAAACATTCGATATATTCAATGGAATAAATCTTGACCTTTTCAAACCTCAAGATAAAAGCAGCTCCGGCAAAGAAATCAGAATACTCAGCAGCGGCAATC
>CAZMZR010000029.1:16832-38792 GCA_964570855.1 uncultured Pirellulales bacterium | reverse complement strand
TTAGTTGCTTGTATTGGTTTGTTTGGGATAGCGGAATATTTTTGACTTTTAGCCGTTGTTTTTCAAGGGGTGGATTAGGAGTGCAGGGAAGGGGCTAAAGTTCATCATTCGAATCTCTCGTCATTTATTATATGTAATATTATTTTCTACATCTGATTTCGTGTGCTTTTCCATTTTCGCGAGTCCGTCGAGGCACAACTGCGACCATGTCTCTAATGTATCTCGGACCTGCTGTAACTCATCCGGCGTCATAAAAGCCATCTGTGTAATCATCTGCTCTTTTTTCCGTACTTCCGGGGCATCCAGCTTCCAATAGTGGACGATTCCAAGATGTACGCTTCCTACCTCGTTGGAATCGTCGTTGAGCAGTGCAACGATGCTGTCTGTGTAGGTTGTTTCTACGGATACCTCCTCATTAACTTCACGCTTAACGGCCATAAGATAGTTTTCGTATAAGTGAGCGAATAAAGAACTATTATCAGCATCAACAGGATTGATATGACCGCCGATACCGATGGAGCGGTTTCCGACAAGGCGGGATTCACCCGCGCGCCTGCCTCTGATATAGCTGAAATACCTGCCCTGGTTGGCCATGATGACATAGGGGATGAGCTGTTTATAGGAAGGGTCCTGTTCAGCCTGGTATCTCGGCATAAAGCGGGGGACGCCCTGAACGAAAATCCTGCCCAGATAGCGATCAACGTCGAATGCCAGACCGTGAAACGTGCCGAGCTGTTCGATTACTTTTCGTTCGATTACAAGTACTTTTTCTTCCTGTGCCATGGGCCGGTGCCTGGTTAATATATTATAATTTAATTTTTGGTATTATGGTCGGCGTGGCGACTATTGCAAGGAAAAAAGTTTATAAGTAAGAGCGTTCCGGGCCGAAACGCGTCGGACTTGAAAGAGGGGCTTGTTTCTGTTATTTTTATTTTGTTGTGTACAATAAACCGTAAGATTCTATCAAGGTGTATCGATAATGGTTAAAACGCAGGAAATCAGGATAAAAACAAAAGGCAATTGTGACATCGTCAATATAACCGAACAGGTTTGCGCAGCGGTGGCTCAATCTACGATAAAAGACGGGATAGTTACGCTGTTTAACGTTGGTTCGACGGCGGGAATAACGACGACCGAATTTGAGCCGGGACTGGTTAATTACGATATCGCGGCGGCTTTTGAGAAAATCGCCCCGGAGAACGCCAGATATGAGCATGAAGAGACCTGGCATGACGATAACGGCCATTCCCATGTCAGAGCTTCGCTTTTAGGGCCTTCTTTGAGTGTACCTGTGGTTAACGGCAGACCGACACTCGGAACATGGCAACAAATCATCCTGGTCGATTTTGATACCAGATCAAGGACAAGAACGGTCGTTTGCCAGATAATCGGCGAATGAGTGGGGCTGGATTAAGCTTGACGAGAACGGATAGAATCCGTACTATCTCTAAAGAATTCTGAACCTTACATTAAGCTTAGTTATAATTTATCGGGCAGGATGATGGGTATTATCATTCGAAAAGCGATTATTGTAGTAACGGCAGTACAGATTGTTTGTTGTCTATCAGGTTGTAGTTCGCCGGCCAGGGGCGGCACTGTGCAGGATTTAGGCACTACGATAGGTTCTGCGGTTGAAGTAGTTTACCCTGAAACGATTTCCGTAGAAGGTTTTGGCCTTGTCGGCGGACTTATGGGAACAGGCTCGATGGAATGCCCGCCGCAGATTAGATCGTATCTTACCCAATATATTATAGCGCAATTACCTGCCGATACAATGTCCAAGGCCGAGAGCCTGATTAACAGTACCGATACGGCGGTAGTTTTTGTCGAGGCGGTTATTCCCATTCAGGATGCAAAAAGCCAGTATTTCGATGTAAGGGTTACTGCTTTGCCCGGCACTCAAACAACGTCTTTGAAGGGTGGTTGGTTATATCGCAGTGAACTTAAGATTGCCGGGAGCTTCGGTATAGCCACAGATATTTTAGCTGATGCGGAAGGACCGGTTTTTATTGATCAAACAGGCACTTCCGATGTTGATCAAAGGACAGGTTATATTCTCGCGGGCGGTAAAAACCTTACCGAGCAGGATGTCAGGCTGGTTCTTAAGAAGCCCGATTTTAAGCTGGCCAATGCTATTCGTAATCGGTTGAACGAGCGGTTTGGTCGTGACATTGCAAGGGCGGTTTCATCGGGCCGAATTGAATTAAAAATCCCTAACATATATAGAGAGCACAGAAAAAGGTTCATTTCGTTAGTCAGGGCAATGTATCTTACGGAGACGCCGGAAATGACCCTTGAAAGAATTAATCACTATGCGAAGGAACTTGCACGAACACCGGAAAATGAAGAAAGTGAAATTGCCCTTGAGGCTATCGGCAACCAGTGTCTTGTCGAGTTGGCCGCCTTGTTGAAAGCATCTGATGAGCATGTTCGGTTACGTGCTGCCAGGTGTGTACTTAATCTGGGTAGTAACACAGGTTTACAGACCCTCAGGCAGATTGCCCTGGACAGGGATTCTGTTTATAGAATCGAGGCTCTGGAGGCGATAACCACCGCCGCCAGGCCTGATGAAGCCTCTTCTGTTGCCCGGAAGTTGTTAAACGACGACGATTTCGAAATTTGTCTGGCTGCATACGAACAGTTGCGAAAGTTGGATGATGTAAGCATAACCCGTGAGGCGATCAATCGGAATTTTTATATGGAACAAGTTGTACGAAGCGAGCAGAAAGTTATTTTTGCTTTTCGCAGCGGCCAGCCGCGAATTGTATTATTTGGCGCCCCGATTTATTGCAACAGGGGAATTTTTATTAAATCACCCGATGGGGAAGTAACGATAGATGCGCCCCTCGGTAATAAAAATGTCTCGATAATCCGCACACATCCTAAACGGCCCAGTGTTATAGCACAGGTGGAAAGTTCTTTTGAACTTGGTGATATTATCCGCAAGCTTTGTATGGAACCGGCGATCGAAGGTGAAAAAAGCCGTGGAGGTTTGGGTGTTTCATACGCCGATATGATAGCTCTTTTGAAACAAATGTGTGACAAAGGTGCTATTAACGCAGAGTTTCGTGCCGGCCCTATGCCAAAAATCGGTATTAATATCAAGAAATAACAAACCCTCGGCCGATAACAATATTGCGTATTTTCTTAAAAATGGCGCTTGTGTTTTATATTAATAGTTACCGGACGTTAATAACAGGATAATCAATGAGACTTGAAAAAATTATACTGAACGGATTTAAGAGCTTCGCCGACAAAACGGAATTTGTTTTCGATTCGCCTATTACCGCAATTGTCGGGCCCAACGGCTGTGGCAAGAGTAACGTTGTCGATGCCGTTAAATGGGTGCTGGGGGAGCAGAGTGTGAAAAGTCTGCGTAGTGGACAGATGGCGGATGTTATATTCGGCGGAAGTACCAGCAGAAAGCCTCTTGGTGCCGCCGAGGTGAGCCTGTTTTTGTCAAATCCTGAAGGTATAGGCAGGCGTCAGCTTCCGATTGATACCGAAGAAGTGCAGGTAACTCGAAGGATTTATAAAAGCGGTGAGAGCGAATATCGCGTCAACAACAAGGTCTGCCGGTTGAAAGATGTCCGGGAATTATTTATGGACACCGGCATAGGAACCAGGTCTTATTCGATTCTTGAGCAGGGACATGTTGACCATTTGGTAAGCGCATCCAAGACCGACCGAAGATTTATCTTTGAAGAAGCGGCCGGCATCAGCAAGTATAAGGCCCACAAAAAAGAAGCGCTGCGAAAACTGGAACGGACCGAACAAAATCTGCTTCGGTTGGCGGATATTCTGGGAGAGGTTGCCAAGAGGCTGCGAAGCGTCAAGCTGCAGGCGGGCAAGGCAAGAAATTATCTGCAATATACGCAAAGGCTCAAAGAGCTGCAGGTGAATTACTCGCTGGTGGAATATGATAAAAATCTTACACAACTGACGGAGAAAGAAGGTGCATTCGGGCAAAAAATGGAACAGTCCGAACATCTGACGGCCGAAGTGGCAAAAGAGGACAGCCTGATAAGCAGACTGGGCGAGGATATCATAGAAACCGAGCACAAATTAAATCATGCCGGCAACCGCCTTGTCTCTGTTCGCAGTAAGATCGAGCAGCAGATTCAGCGTATCGATTTCCTGCGGGCAAGAGTCACGGAGCTCCAGCAGAGAAAGGATTCCGCCGAGGCGAAGGTTGAAAAACTCAAGGAGCAGAAGGACCTTTTCGAGGAAAACTTCGCCCAATACAGTAATGAGCTGGCAAACTGCGAGAAAACACTCGAAGAGAAAAACAGTCAAATCGAGCTTATCCAGAAAGAGATTCAGCAGGTGAACGCCGAATGTGCATCTCTGGAAGCGAATTTGGAAGATGAAAAGTCCGGAATTATAGATATTGTCCGAAGGACCGCACAACTTCATAACGAAGTCCAGAGCATTTCTGTTTATCGTAATAATTTGACCAGCCAGAAGGACCGTCTTGCCGGCCGGGCACAGATTGCACGAGCTGAACTGGAAGAGATGTTGACCGAAAAAGCTCAACACGATGCCCGTTTGGGTGACATCGAGAAGGTGTTATGTGAATTGAAGGACAACCTGGAAGCCAAACGAAAAGAAAGCGAGGAAATCAGCGAATCCCTTGCGGCCGACAATAAACGGCTGGCCCACAGCAAAGAAACCCGAAGCGCGCTTAACAGTGAGTTGATGATATTGACGGATATGGAGAAACGCTGCGAGGGACTCAAGTCCGATGTCAAGAGTATTCTACAATACCGTTCGGCCGAAAACAGCAGATACGATTATATTGAAGGAATACTTGCTGAGATGGTATCGACCGATATCGAGTATGCAAATGCCGTTGAAGCGGCCCTTGAAGGCCGAACGGATGCTCTGGTCATTAACAGCATGGACAGAATGCTGGCCGACACAGAGATGATTGAGAAACTTGACGGGCGTGTCGATTTTATATGCCTTGATAAAATCGAGCCTTTTTTGGATAACAACGACTGGTCGGAATTCCAAAATGTCAGGGGCAGGCTCGTTCAATTTGTCAGGTACGACAGCAAATACGCACCTTTGATCTGGAAATTGCTCGGCAGAACGCTCGTCGTTGATTCCTTACAGGATGCGGTCGAACTGGCCCGGAACGCGGGTCAGCAGTACCAGTTTGTTACCTTAAAAGGTGAATTGTTGAGCAATGATGGGGTCATTAAACTGGGACATTTGGGCAGAGCGACCGGATTGATATCACGCAAGAGTCGGCTAAGGCAACTGGAGGAAACCATTGCCAAAGTCGGTACCGAAATAACTGAGATTGAAGCTCGGATTGAGAAAAACAGCCAGTCGAATTCTCATCTTGAAAAATTATGCAAAGACCTGCGGACCGCCGTTTATGAGGCCAATACTGAAAAGATGCAGGTTGGCTCGAAGCTCAGCGTCATAGAACAGAACATCAAGCGGCTTCGGGATGAAGAGCCTTTGATTACCAGCGAGATCGACCTGCTGGCCGAGCAGATCGCACAGTCGGTCAATAAAGAATACGAGTCAAAACAAAAATTGCAGGAGTTGGAGGAAGTCAACGACCAGCGAACGACTCAGATAGAGCTGCTCGAAGTGAAATACGCAGAGCAAAAACAACGAAAACAAACGTTGGAAGGCAAACATACCGATTTGAAAATCGACCTCGGTCAGGTTACCGAGCAAAGCAAGGCATCGAGACAGATTATCGAGAGTCTGAAAAAACAAATGCAGGAGAACGTTACGGCGACTCAGACGGCACTGGATGAGATAAAAAGTTGTATCGAGCAGGAAAAGTCCGCACAAAGGGACATTCTGAACACTGAAACGGGCGTATCGGAGCTGTTCGTTGAAAAGGAAAAGAGCCAGGAGAGCAGCCGACTGCTACAGGAGGAGATAGAAAGACTTCTGGCAGAACGAAAACAGGCCGAAGAACAGCTTCGACTCAGACGGGCTGAGAAGGAGCAGTCCGAAGAAATTATCAATGAGCTTCGTGTGGAATTGGGACAGTTGCAGGTCAAGCAGCAGGACTTGATTGAGAGAGTCCGGGAACAGTTGCAGATCGACCTGGCGGAGGCTTATAAGAATTACACCCAGCAGGAAGTTGACTGGGAACAGATAAAGCAGGAGATCACAGAGCTTCGAGGTAAAATTGAGCGGCTGGGCAACGTGAACGTCGATGCGATCGATGAGCAGGAGAGCCTTGAGAAACGGCATGACTTCCTGAGTGAGCAGGTGCAGGACCTCAACAGCAGCAGGGCCCAGCTACAGCAATTAATAAACCGCCTGAACAAAAAGAGCAGAGATAAATTCCAGGAAACCTTCGATGAAATCCGGGGACATTTCCAGGAGATTTTCCGCAAGCTCTTCGGCGGCGGCAAAGCCGACATCATGCTTGAGGACGCCGAGGATATTCTCGAAGCCGGCATAGAGGTTATCGCCAAACCGCCCGGCAAAGAGACAAGAAGTATATCGCTGCTGAGCGGCGGAGAGAAGTCAATGACGGCGCTTGCATTGCTTTTTGCGGTTTTCAAGGCCAAACCTTCCCCGTTCTGTTTCCTCGACGAGGTGGATGCCGCCCTTGATGAAGCGAATAACGAGCGGTTCAACATGCTGCTTAGGGAATTCCAAAAAGATTCGCAATTTATTGTCATTACCCACGCCAAGCGAACGATGAGCATAGCTGATGTGCTGTTCGGGATTACGATGCAAATCCGCGGCGTGAGCAAGAAGATAAGCGTACGCTTCGGCGAAGAGGAGGAAACCGCAGCGGTGGCGTAAATACTGTCGGTGACGGTTGTCTATTGGTCTATATCACGTGATTTATCGTGCCAGGCCCATCGAATAAGGGCGATACCGGCACATGCTGTTATCAGCATCCAGATAATGAAAAACCACTTGCCCTGTTTATCGAAAAATCCAACGATTGCAACAAGTACCAGCAGAGCGATAATGATTATGAAGATTGTGTTTGTCATTTTGACAAGTTCACAGAGCCGCGTTTTATTACTTTGTTCGGCTTGAGTAAGAATACCGACGGCCATGTCACGTTCAGTTAGTGGAACGGCGATTCTTATTTGATGGTTTCTGTAGGACCCTATTTTACCGACGTCATCTACAACAACCGGATGGAGGTTACGGCTCTCAAGTAAATGTACTATCTGTGATACATTGTCCGGATGCGCAGTGTATATTGTGACCATTTCCGACATTTTCTAAGTGTCTAAATCGTTAACTGTCTCAGTTAAATTTTTCGCGCTTCTTAGCATACAAAGTTATGATACGCCCGGCAAGAAAATCCGGCATATTTTGAGCGCCATTCCCTCAAATATTGACAATTGACGCTTTCCGGGCTAATATCCCTTTTAATGAAATTAAGGAACGAGTGTATAAATATTTTGGGCATTGAGACCAGTTGCGATGAGACGGCCGCTGCTGTTGTGGCCGATGGCAGAATTATCAAATCATCTGTGGTGGCCTCGCAAACCAAGCTCCATGAAAAATACGGTGGTGTTGTCCCTGAAATTGCCTCTCGTGCCCATATCGAAAAAATATACCCGGTCATCGCCGAGGCGATGGAACAGGCCGGTGTTACAAAGGATAATATTAATGCAATCGCTGTTGCCAATCAACCGGGCCTGAGCATTGCTTTGATTGTGGGTGTCACCGCCGCCAAGACGCTCAGCTTCGCCTGGGAAAAACCTCTTATTGCTATTAATCACCTGCACGCCCATCTTCAGTCGGCAATGCTGTCCGAAGAAGATTTACAATTGCCGGCGGTGGCCCTTATTGTATCGGGCGGGCATACCTCGCTTTTCGATTGCCAATCACCACTGGAACTGACCCTGTTAGGCTCGACCATCGATGATGCCGCCGGTGAAGCCTTCGACAAGGTTGCTACGATTCTCAGGCTTCCGTATCCGGGCGGGCCAAGTATTGAAAAAGCGGCGAAAAACGGGAATCCGAATGCAATCGATTTTCCCCGTTCGATGCTCGGGCCGGACTCGCTGGATTTCTCGTTTAGCGGCATAAAGACGGCGGTTCTATATTATTGTCGCGGCCAAGATATGAAGGGCGAGGATAAAGTCGATTCAATGAGCGAACAGGAAATCGCCGATATCGCGGCTTCTTTCCAGGCAGCGGTAATTGACGTTCTGGTTAAAAAGACACAACGGGCCGCCGATAGAATAGGGGCGAAAACCATCCTTTTGGGCGGCGGTGTTGCTGCTAACAGCAGTTTGAGAAAGGCCCTTAAACAATTGTGCAACTCGACGACTCCGGTGAGGAAATTCCTGGCCGCCCCAAAACAATATTGCACGGACAACGCCGTTATGGTAGCCTCTTTGGCATATCATAAATTCAGGGCCGGCATCTTTGCAGATTTGACCCTTGAGCCAAAAGCGACCGGATAAACGAGAGATGATGGAAAACAGAGCCGCGACTGTGAGGGAGCGGTAAGACAAGTGACAAAGGTGAGATATTCAGGTTGAACAGATAAAAAACTTGTTGGAGCAGGTTAAAAGCGGCGAGTTGGAAATCGATGCTGCAATTGATAAGCTCCGGCATTTACCGTTCGAGGATCTTGGATTTGCGTGTATTGACCATCATCGCCAGATTCGCCGCGGTTTCCCGGAGGTAATCTATTGCCCCGGCAAATCCACGGAGCAAATAATTCAGATATTCGAGAACCTTGCCGAAAAAGGTAATAACGTATTGGCCACCCGTGCCGAGCCGCATATTTACCATGCGTTGGCTCAAACAGATAAATTTCCGGATGTTCGCTACGAAGAATTGGCACGGACGATTGTACTTGAGCAGAAAAAACTCCCTCCTTCTAAAAGTATTTTACCGATAGTAACCGCCGGGACATCGGATCTGCCCGTTGCCGCCGAGGCAAAGGTGACCGCTGAGATAATGGGGCAGCGGACAGAATTGATTTGTGATGTTGGTGTGGCCGGCCTGCATAGATTATTTGGGCATCTACCGAAACTGCGGAACGCTAATGTTATTATTGTTGTCGCGGGAATGGAGGGGGCCCTGGCGAGCGTTATCGGTGGTATGGTTAGTTGTCCGGTCATTGCGGTCCCCACCAGTGTCGGTTATGGTGCCAACTTCGGCGGACTTTCGGCTCTTTTGACGATGCTCAATAGCTGCGCTTCCGGCGTCACAGTTGTCAATATCGACAATGGCTTCTCCGCCGCCATTACCGCCACCTTGATAAACAGAAAAATTGAAGCGAAAGATAGTAATGGAGATAATTGATACGATTCCAAAATTGAAGCCGAGGGCGGTTGACGCTCACAAGGGCGATTTCGGCAAGGTCTGTATCATTGCCGGCAGTATCGGTATGAGTGGAGCGGCGGCCCTTGCCGGTCGAAGCGCCCTGCGAGCAGGGGCCGGGCTTGTGCGGGTGGCGACACCGAAAAGCGTTCTGCCGATAGTTGCTTCGATAGAGCCTTCGTTTACGACTATCCCGCTGCCGGAAGACAGCCTCGGGCGAATATCGGCAAAGGCGATAGATATTATTCTGGAAGCCGTCGCTCAAAACGATGCCCTTGCGTTCGGTCCGGGCGTCGGTACCGGTGGGGGACTTCGCTCTGTTCTGGAGACACTCCTCAAACAGGAAGGCTTAAAGCTCGTAGTAGATGCCGATGGCCTGAATAACCTGGCAGGCATAAGAGATTGGCCGGGCATATTAAAAGCGAAAATGATTGTGACACCGCATCCGGGTGAGATGAAAAAGCTCTGGTCGGGACTTTTCCGAGAGCCTCTGCCTGACCAGAGGCAGCAACAGGCGATGCAATTGGCACAACATACGGGCACAGTCGTTGCGCTTAAAGGAGCGGGAACGATTGTCACCGACGGTGAAAAGGTCTATATAAACAAGACGGGCAATCCCGGTATGGCGACCGCCGGTTCAGGGGACGTTCTGACCGGCGTGATAACGGCGCTGCTCGGCCAGAGATTGAGTGATTTCGATGCCGCGGTTTTGGGAGTTTATGTCCACGGTCTGGCCGGTGACATAGCGGCAGATAAACTGGGACAGGTGGGAATGATAACAACGGATATCGTAGATTCCCTGCCGGAAGCATTTAAGAAAATGTAAAATATTATTTGGAAGGTAGTAAAGAGAATGTCGCAGGAAATCAAAGAATTCTTCGAGAAGTTCTAAAAAGACACGGCGAAAATGAAGGAACAAACGCCGGATATGATAAATGGGTTCGGCGGATTGTCCTCCAAAGTAATGGGTGAAGGTGTTTTAACCGCCCTGGAGAAAGAATTTATAGCCGTAGGTATTGCCGTTGCGGCAAACTGCTCACACTGCATCAGGTTGCACGTGAAAAAATGTTTTGAAGCAGGTGCGACAAAAGAGAAGATTCTCGAAGCGGCATCTGTGGCGGTGATGATGGGTGGCGGACCGGCCTATACGCATATACCGGTTGTCATCGATACACTTGAAACGCTGACCGCGGAGTAATTGCAGGCCTTGAGCAATTGTGGTCGGATCGAAAAGTAATATCCCCTAACATTGATATTTTATTGCAGAAGGGAATAAACAAAATATAATAATGGTTGATCTTATTTATCTAAGGTTATAAGACGAGTCAGGAGTACATGCTAAAACAGTGAAAGGATTTGTTATGGAATTTAACATTCTGGACATTGCGGTATTTTTAGGTTTCATAATCGCAGTGATCACAATCGGTCTTTGGAAGAGTCGGCACGAGAAAACCAGTGAAGACTACTTCCTGGCGGGTCGGGGTCTGAAATGGTGGTTGATAGGATTTTCACTGATTGCCGCTAACATCTCATCGGAGCAGTTGGTAGGAATGAGCGGAAATGCCGCCAGTCACGTCGGTTTGGCCATTGCCAGCTATGAGTGGATGGCGGCGATTACACTTGTGGTTGTGGCGTTCGCTTTTCTGCCTTACTTTTTACGGGCAGGTATTTATACAATGCCTGAGTTTTTAGAAGTGCGCTACAATTCTACGGCACGGACAATCATGGCTGTGGCGACACTCTTCATCTACATGATTCTGTTAGGTTCAGTGACGTATGCCGGTGCCTTGACGATTAACACAATGGCGGGTAAGATGGGGTATAACGTCACGATACTGAAGGCGGCGCTGGTAATTGGCTTCATTGCGATGGTCTATGTGACAGCCGGGGGTCTGAAGGCATGTGCCTGGGCGGATTTGATCCAGGGAAGCGCGCTTATCCTTGGTGGGGCGGTTGTGATGCTCTATGCATTCAAGAAGCTCGGTGCCACGACTGATGAGCTTGCCTTTGTGGAAAATGTTAAAACAGGCGCCGTTGGTTTGAAGAGCTTTGCTCAGGATACCGGGGCGATAGACCGTTTCTGGGAGCTGAACAAAGTACGAATGAATATGTTCCTGCCGAAGGATGACAAGGTGTTGCCGTGGACGGCACTTCTTCTTGGCTTGTGGATACCTAATTTCTACTACTGGGGTCTGAACCAGTATATCACACAGCGCACGCTTGCGTCGGAGTCTCTGGCTGAGGGTCAGAAGGGTATCGTGTTCTCAGCATTTATGAAACTGCTGATTCCGTTTGTTGTAGTGATTCCCGGTATCATAGCCTTCAACCTGTATTCAAAGGACATGCAGAATCAATCGGTTGGTGACAACGCCCCGGTGATTGCAAAATACATGATGGCTAATAATAATACAAAATTGGTAGAGGTCATCAAGGCGCCGAGCGAAGAAGCCATCGCGAACTGGCCTCGAGGCAGGTTCATGATTGCGGTCTATCCGGATGAAGCTGCTTTGAGAGCCGTTAAGACGCAGAATCCGTTTGTTCTTCCTCTAACGCAACAGAAGCTTGATGAGCTAAAAGTGACGCAATATTCTGTATTTGAATCGGATGACAAGTCATGGAAAGCGGCGTTCCCCGAGTTGGCGGTGGAGCTGGAGGCATACAACAACTTTGTGATGGATGCTGCTAAGGCGGCAGGGGTAAATGTCACAAGCGAGAAGTTCATCGCTTATAAATATGACACGGCTCTGGGACAACTACTAAGTAGCGTTCTACCTCAAAAGACAGGTTTGGTAGGTTTCGTTTTGGCGGCTCTGTTGGGGGCGATCGTCAGCTCACTTGCAGCGATGTTAAACGCAGCATCCACGATTTTTACAATGGATATTTTCAAGAGATACATTAGACCGGCAGCGGGTCAGAAGACAGTGGTTCTTCTCGGACGGATATGCGTTGTTGTGTTCTCGGTTATTGCCGTAATGCTGGCTCCGCAATTGGGCGATCCGAAGATCAGGAATAGTATCTTCACTGTAATTCAGGAAAGCCAGGGGCTTATTTCGCCTGGTATTCTGGCGGTGTTTGTATTTGGTTTGATTGTGCGGAAGGCGCCACCAATAGCCGGTGTGGTTGGGCTGCTGACCAATATAGTCTCATATGGCGGAATGTTTTTGATGGGACGATACAAAATCGGCCCGGAGATCCAGTTTCTCAATCGGATGGCGATTTGTTTCGGCTTGTGCATTTTGGTCATGGCAATTATCAGTATAGTTAAACCCATGGCTCAGCCAATTGTGTTTAAACAGCAATCCAAGCTGAATCTAAGCTCTTCCAGGGGTGCTTTGATAGCCGGAGTTGTTGTCGTGATAATCACACTGTCTCTGTATTATTTATTCAGTCCGATTGGATTACTGAAATAGTATTGTTTTTCGGTGTGCGTTGCACACCCTTCCTGATAAAAACGAACTTTTATGCTATAGAGTTATAAGATGGATTTAACGAAAGAAGGACAGGCGGCTTTGGAGAAAATCCGAAAGTTCGCAAAAGATAACCGAATCGATATCAAAGGTGGCAAAATCCGGCGGACTTCATCACGATTTTGCCTTGGCGTCGAGCACGGAGATTATAACGGAACCGAGCTTTTCGGTGTCGGAACGGACAGGTTTATCTGGATGGCGTATAAGCCCAATGGAACGGATAAGGTAAGGCTATTCAGCGGGAATTTCCCCGATGACGGCGTCATCGAATTTACACTCGGAGATGTCCCTGAGCCGAAGTCCGAAGAGACATCGCATACGTGGGGACGTTTTCCATACGGCGTTGATTACATCCTCAAACGTGGAGGGCACAAACTCTCGCAGGGGATCGATGGTGTCATCTACGGTAACATCCCCGGTGGGGGAATGAGCCGCTCAGCCTCTTTGAGTCTGAATCTGATTCTCTCGCTGTTCGATGTCAACAATATCGAACTGGAAGATAAAATGGACATAGTCGATCTGGCTCAGGCAGTCGAAAATGATTACATCGGCTCACCATGCGGCAAGCTCGACCAGATTATGATACTGTTCGCCCGCGAGGGAATGGGGACATATTACAATCCGGCAAAGAGATCTGTAGATTATGTTCCACTTGGCAAAGGAGCCGAAGATTTTCGAATCGTCGTTATGGATACGGGTACTGAAAGACCGGGTCTGGAGAAATCGACGTACAAAATTCGCCGCGGCGAATGTGAAGAGTTGGTATCGATCCTGCAAAAAGCCGGCTATGACATTTCCTGCCTGGCTGATATCAGAGAGCAAGAAGTATATCAAAAGATCACAGGGCAATTCGGTGGAAGTTATCCGGATTTGTGTGATCGATTGAAATATATTTTCGGCGCCCAAAAGCGGTTCTATGAAATGCTCGATGCGTGGAAATCCGGCGACATTGTGACAGTTGGAAGGATATTTAGACGGGACGGCATCGGACTTCGGGATGATTATAAAATTTCCGGCCCGGAGTTGGAAACGATGTGCGATATTGTCAGGACGATACCGGGTGTTCTGGGCGAACGGATGTTGGGTGGCGGTGATAAAGGAGCCTCTGGTGCTCTGGTACGACCGGACAGCGTAAATGCGGTCAGAAGGGCTGTCGAAGCGGGCTATCCTCGAAGCCGGCCTGACTTTGCCGATAAATATGCCGTACATGTCTGCAAGGTAGTAGATGGTGTAAAGGTTTTCGAAGGTCTTATATAACAGGGACTGTAGGCGGTTATGTCGGAAAAAACCAAATCAGCCAGGGGTGTTTTCAAGGTTGTTGTGTCATCCAATAAACAGATTGGACCGCGGTTCCATAAGCTCAACCTTGTGTTTTCGGGAGATGGGGCAAAGGAATTTTCCGATTTCAAGCCGGGACAATTTGCCGAATTTGATATTTCAGGCGTCGCCTTGCCGGCACAGGAAAAAATACCGCCTGATCTGTATGATGTATCCGGTCGCAATGTACTTCTTCGCAGACCGTTTAGTTTCACCGATGTCACTATTCAGGGCAATAAGACTATTGCCGATTTGCTTTATTGTGTGGTCGGTCCCGCATCTTTACGGATGACGACTTTATCGCCCGGTGATTCGCTCAGTGTCATCGGACCTCTTGGAAACGGTTTCAGAGTTCCGAACGGTAAAAAAAATGCACTTTTAGTCGCCGGTGGAATGGGGACTCCGCCTTTACAGCACCTGGCGAAAATCCTTTCGTCCAATCATGCCGATATCGAGGTCACCGCCTTTGCCGGGGCAAAAACCGTAAAGGCGTTACCCTTCGAAGGAAGGTTGGACGAAATATCGCAGCAATTGGGATTTTCTTTGCCGGAATTTGCAAAGTACGGTATTGAATCGATAATTGCTACGGACGACGGTTCGGCCGGATATAAAGGTTTTATTACCGATTGCTTTACAGAATGGCTTGAAAAATCTGATATGGCTTGTGAAGATATGATTATTTACAGTTGCGGGCCTGAAGTTATGCTGGCCAGAGTATCTGAAATTGCAAGAGACTGGAAGATCGATTGTCAGGTAAGTATGGAACGGCGAATGGCCTGTGGAATCGGCTTGTGCCAGAGCTGCGCAATCGAATGCCGAGTGAACGGATCGAGCGGGACTGTTTATAAAATGTGCTGTGAAGACGGCCCGGTATTTAACAGCAGAGAAGTAGTCTTCTGATAAAACCAAACTCGATTTGAATTTGAGTAAATAATTAGCTTTCAAAACCTGCCTGCTTCACCGACACAACTGACGCAAATCCGCAAATCCGGACAAGGAACAAAACGATCGTCGAAATGATTTACTCATTTAAACCTGCATTTTGTTTGAGTTGCTCGATG
The DNA here is from genome assembly GCA_964570855.1 of uncultured Pirellulales bacterium. Lineage (GTDB taxonomy): Bacteria > Planctomycetota > Phycisphaerae > Sedimentisphaerales > Anaerobacaceae > JAFGPS01. Next base: position 23,656 of record CAZMZR010000029.1, on the reverse strand, counting down.
TCCAGATCGCGGACATAGTTAACCAGGTTTTTCCATATTCTGTGGAATCCGAAACCGCCGTTGGTCATTTCCTCGATGGCCTGGTTCTTGCTCCAGCCCTGAACGGCGATGCGATAAATTGCACACATTGTACCGGTTCGGTCGGAACCGTATTGGCAGTGCACGAAAACGGGAGTGCTGTTGCTGTCGGTGACAATCCGCAGGAAGCGAATTGCATCTTCGGTTTGTGAATACCATGTCGTCATGTTGATATGCTCGTAGGCTAATCCGGTTTCACCAAGCTCGTCACGATCCGAGTGTATGTAGCGCAGATTGACGACTGTTTTAATACCCAGCTCTTTTAATTGCCTCATCCCTTCGTCGGTTGGCTGAGCACCTCGATACAGGTCATCCGAGACCTTATAGAAATTCGGAAGGCCCGGCAGTTCCAGCCGCTGTGCCCAATTTATTTGATTTGTAAGATATGTATTCGAATCTCTTTGCCCGCCCGGGCCGGACTGGTCCGTTTGATGTCTATTACAATCCAGGTGTATGACAGTACAAATCAATAAAGTGCAAACCGGAAATATTGCTATGCGGCGATATATTGTCTTTGATAAGCTGTCGTGGTTTTGTTCGTTTGTCTTTCGAGAATTTTTCATGCTCGGATTTAGTAAAGAACCACCAGTTTTATCTGGTGGTTCTTTACTTTGTTTTTATGGATTTGGTTAGTAATATAATTTGTTTGCAGATGCTTTTACAGACATGCGGGAGCGAGAATCTTATTGGAATTATTTCGGGTAGCTTGAAATCCGAGCACACCTGTTTGGGGAAACGATCGCCGCCGATTTGAATTTCAGCCGGGTCCGAACAGCCGAATTTCAATTGTCTTGCTGTCTTGATAATCGGCAGATTTTCCGGTTCGATTCCGACCAGACCGGCACAGATTGTCTCACAGGCGATTGGGTCGGTTCCTCCGATGAGCCAGCCTAAAGGCCTTGCTCTGCCGTTGATTGGCCCGGGACCGTCCATAACAATAACAGCGTCGATGATTGTAAGGGCTGGATTGATGAACTTATATATCTCGATGAGCAGTTTGCAAAAATCATCTGCTTTTTTTCCTTTTCTAAAATGCCATAGGGCCTTATACTTACCGCTGACACAGCCGAACATGTTTTTAACAGCAAATGTGGCGATCAGTTGCTGATGAGATTTGAACTTGGGCAGATTTATTATCACATCGGCATCGAGAGCTATCGAACTGATTCCTATACTTATATTGTCGGCTCCGATTCTGCATTTTTTCGGTTTATCGAGCTGCTTTACCGGCACGGATAACTTTCTGAGCGGCTCTTCCAGTTTTAATGCTCTGATACAGGTCTGTACGTTAGTCCACGCCGGCGAATCGGCGATAAAAGGCTTTGCACCGAAATCTTTTAACAGTCGGGCCGTTTCGATGATTACCGCCGGATCGGTCTGGGCGGCGTGATGGCGCGACTTCGGAGCTATGAAATTCGGTTTTAGCAGAACCGAGTCGCCGGGACGAACAAATTTCTCAGGCCCGCCCTGAAGCATGAATTGTTTTTCTATAGCCTCGGTGATTTTGGGGCTGCTGTAATCGTCACATTGAGTCATTGTCACTGTTGGATTGGACATACGGCGGTCAATTATTTATTCCGGTACATGTGAGCATATATACTTTAACAGCGGGTTTTTGTTCAGGGGGATTACGTTTATTCTCATCGTTAAAAAACAGACTGCCCTTCGGATTATTAAAGAACAAGCTGCATAAAGATGATGAGTCATCGGTATATTTTTCCGGAGCTAAAATGAAAAAATCACCAGGGCTCATGTTCAAACCGAAAGCGGCGGCGGTAAAAGGGAATTCCCGCAGTTTTATACGGGCATCCAGTTGCGGAATGGTGCTGTTGGTCGGCGCCAGGAAGACCGGATAAACTGTAATATTTGAAATGTTTGTCGGCGCCGGTGCACTTGCTGCTTTTATTCGCATCGAAAGCATACCGGGTTCGACACGGGCTCCTTCCTTTGAGTTACGGCTTGAAATGAAAAATATGGTCAGCGGATAATTAAATCCGGCTATAGTAACATCCTCGAACTGTCCATCGGGCAGCAATAGTGATATTCTTGACCTTCTTTCGCCACCCGCGGCAATAAGCAAATCGGCGATGGTATTCCATTCCTGGAGTTGACCGAAATAAGCTGAGAATGAATTGGCGCTGAATGCAAGCCGACTGTTGTATCGCAGCGGCCTGGTATCCAGTTCTCTTCGGATGTCATCGAGTTTGTTAATGTTATCGATCGGTATTTCGTAAATATGCAGGTCAAAATTTATTGTCTGTAAATGTTTTTCCTGTGAATTACTGTCGTTATAGCTGGGGGACAGATCTTTGATCTTTATATCATCCCATGGAGTATCTTCTTCCGGAGCGGGGCAACCGGTCAGCCAGAAGCTCAGGCAAATAAAGACCGCGATTTGAACGGCACGAGTCATAAAAAAAACAATTAACAGTTATCCCGGCGATTGTCAACAGATTTGATGCCCTGTATTTTAAGGTTTACAAAGATTAAAATGCACAAATAGATCATCGAGAATATGCCAATTTTCTTGACCTGTTTTAATATTATGTTTTAATAATGCAGAAAATTAATTGAACTCAGAAAGGAAAAAAGGAATATGAAGATCAGTAAACGAGCTCAAAGTGTGCCGGCATCAGCGACGATAGCTGTAACATCGCGAGCGCAGGAACTAAAAGCCCAGGGTGTGGATGTCGTCGGTTTCGGTGCAGGAGCTCCGGATTTTGATACGCCGGAATATATTAAAGATGCCGCTATTGAAGCACTCAAGGCGGGCAAAACAAAATATACGTCTGCAGCCGGTATAGTCGAATTGAGAGCTGCTATTGCCGATAAACTGCGGAAGGAAAACGGCCTTGAGTACAGTCCCGACCAGATTATTGTCAATATCGGCGGCAAACACTCGATCTACGAAGCTATGCAGGCGGTGCTTGATCCGGGAGATGAGGTTATTCTGCCCACGCCTTACTGGGTAACATATCCTGAGACGATAAAGCTTGCCGGTGCTAAAGCAAAAATTATTCAGACCGACAAAAGTACCGGTTATAAAATGACACCCACACAATTGCGAAACGCCATCACGGAAAAAACTGCAATGCTGGTGATAAATTCACCGAACAATCCGGGTGGTTTTACTTATACATCTGATGAGCAAAAGGCGCTTGCAAAGGTTCTCGAAGGAACCGATGTTTGTGTTATTTCGGATGAGATATATGAAAAGCTGATTTTTGGCAAGACCGAGTTTGTGAGTTTTGCCTCCCTTAGCGAAGATGCATATAACAGAACTCTTACAATGAACGGCTTTAGTAAGACATTTTCCATGACCGGTTGGCGTCTTGGTTATACAGCCGGGCCGCTTAATGTCATAAAGGCAATGGGACGTCTTCAGTCACATATGACCTCTAATTGTGTAACCTTTTGTCAGTATGCGGCGATCACAGCATTGGGTGCACCGGCCCATGAAGCCATAGAAAAAATGAGGCAGCAATTCGAGCGCAGAGGAAAGTACATGGCGCAGCGGCTAAATGGCATAGAAGGCGTAGAATGTTCCGAACCGACCGGTGCATTTTACTGTTTCCCTGATGTTTCGAGCCATTATGGCCGAAATATTAATGGTGCAAAGATTACCGGAAGTATGGATTTTGCACAGGCACTTTTGGAACAGGCAAATGTTGCTGTGGTTCCTGGACTGCCTTTTGGGTGTGATAATAATGTGCGTCTGAGTTTTGCCTGTTCGCTTGAGCAAATTACAAAAGGTTTAGATAGACTGGAAGAATGGCTAAATCAGTAAAGAGCAAAAAACAGAATGTACCATCAAATCAACAGGCGAACGATTCGATAGCTTCTGAACAGCCGATAAAACAAAGCGGAAAGAGCGCCTTGTCCGGCTGGCCTATGATTTTGGGCTGGCTGGCTATGCTAATTTTCACTTTTCATGCCTGCACACATATGGTTGCCGCCGGAGATACGTGGGTTGCAATGGCCTGCGGCCGTCACTTTGTTAATCACGGAGTGGACACCGTAGAACCATTCAGCGCAAACTCACATAAAGCCGGACCGACGGAAGAAGAGATTAAAAAATGGCCGGTTTGGGCGCAATGGATAACAAATAAAGTCGGTATTGAAACGGTCGGAAAGTGGCATCCGACCGGATGGATTAATCAGAACTGGTTAGCGCACGAAATCTTTTATAAATTGGTGCCGAAATCCTCCTATGCAGACGGGGTAAGCTTTACATCTAACGCTTTGGTTTATTGGAAATTCGCAATATACATAATAGCTGTAATTTGCATCTATTACACCTCTCGTTTGCTTGGTGCCGATCCGGCCCTATCGGTGGTTTTTGCCTGCTTTGCGTTGTTCATAGGTCGTTCCTTCCTCGACGTTCGCCCAGCCGGTTTTTCGAATATGCTTGTGGCGGTTTTCCTGCTTGTGCTTGCTCTTACAACTTATCGGAATGTATTGTATATATGGTTGGTTATCCCGGTGGCGGTTTTCTGGTGTAACGTTCACGGCGGATATATTTACATTTTTATTATGCTTATTCCCTTCATTGGGCTGCACCTTTTGGCAAATCTCAATAAAAAGTGGACGGCCATTTTATATAATGTTGCCGCATGGCCGTTTTTAATTGTTATTTTCACGAAGGCAGGTCTGACGGTTTCAACACTTCTGTTTGCTGTCTTACTGGTAGTTTTCGATATTGTTCTTATTTTCTATAAAAAGAATCTTATTACAATCGGATGGAAAGGCTTATATCATACTATTGCGGCGTCACTCATAGCTTTTATTGCGGTGATTGTTTTCAATCCTTTTCATTTAACAAATCTGACACATACATTTGTTATCAGTGTCAGCAAACACGCTGCAAGGTGGCGTGAGATTCACGAATGGCAGGCGGCGTTCGATTGGAGCAATCCCGTCGGTACCGCGGTGCCTTTTCTGGTTATGTTTATTATTGCATGGGTGGTTCTTATAGCATGGACTGTCGAACTGATTAGAACCTCCCACAAGGGCAGCCAGCATCCTAAACGAAAAGTTAAAAGTTCTCAGAGGTATCAATGGTCTAAAATTGACTTACCGCTGATGCTTATCGCCGCCCTTACGATATATATGGCCATTCGTTCTCGCAGGTTCATACCGATCGCCGCCGTAGCGGGCTGTCCGGTTATAGCATTGTTGATAGACCAGTTGGTTCGTGCAATTTCGGCGGAATGGAATTTGCGTACAAGAAATGACATGAGAGTACCTGCGATGTCGCGTTATCTTCAGATATCTTTTACGGTAGCCGGTGCTGTAGCGGTCGTATTTTTCGGTACATGGTGGGGATTGAAATTCAGACATATATATCTCAATCCGTGGCTAAATGATCCGAAATATAGCTCGGTTTTCATGCGGATGACCGCCTCGGACGCCAAACCGTTTTATGCGATGAAGTTCATCAGGGACAACAAATTATCGGGAAAAATGCTGAATTACTGGACCGAGGGGGGATTTATTGCCTGGGGTCAGGATCCGGACCCGAATACAGGCCGAACGCCACTGCGGTTATTCATGGATGGCAGAGCACAGGCCGCCTATAACCGCAAGGCCTTTGATCTGTGGTCTTACTTTATGTCGGGGGGGCCGATTACATACCAGGTGCTCCAACGCACGCATACCAGAGGAGGAGAACCGACCGCCGCCGATTATAGAGAGATTGGCCGGTGGATGGATCAGCAGTTGAGAAGCGAGGATGTCTGGTTGGTCATGATGCCGTCGGCGGTATATAACGATCCTGATAAAAACAATTACTATCATGCAATAAGGGGATTAGAGTACGATCCGAACTGGCCTGTAGTTTTCATGAACAACAAGCAGAAAATATATGTCAACGTTACGACACCTCGCGGCAAGGAGCTTTTCGAGGGTATATTTACCGGCAAGACAATCTATCCGGATGAATTCCATAAGAATTTGATTCGCGCCCATTCATGGTTGATGTATTACCGAACGGTTGAGCAGAAAAGAGAAGGGCTGAAATTTGCTATCGATGCCTGTAATGCGAAACCATCACAAGCTCCTATGCTGGAAATAATACTTCTTGCATCGAATTTTGCCGAATTATGGCCTGACATTATCGAATATTGTGACGAATATATTCGCATGTATAACGAAAATAAGGATAGCTGGTCGAAAGAGGATGGATTCCGCCAAAAAATTGAAGCAGCACGGTTGGCAAGTTTCCATTTGGAGCAAGTTGCCCGATCACGGGGTGATATGGAGCAGGCGAAGATTCACGCCGCTCAATATTACGACTGTGTAAATCAACTGGTTAGTATAACTCGGGGAATGAAGTGGTGATCTGTGGTAATTGAATCTCATAACCAGGGATCTATGACTAATAATACATCCCACGGACCGAATGATGAGCATCAGGCAAGTAATTCCAGTGCAGACCAGCATGGTAATACCTCGACAGATATCAGTGTTTTTTTCCCGTGTTATAATGAACAGGAAAATGTAGGCAGAATAGTTGAGAATGCAATTTCCGTTTTCGAAAAACTTAACATCGATTTCGAAGTTATTATCATCGATGACGGCAGTTCCGACGACACCGGCCGAATTGCTGACGATATTGCCGGCAGAGACGGCAGGGTAAAAGTAGTGCACCACGAAGGAAATCTCGGTTATGGTGCTGCATTGCAGTCCGGTTTTCGGACGGCGGCAAAGGAGCTTGTATTTTATACCGACGGTGACGGTCAGTTTGA
>CAZMZR010000029.1:0-16732 GCA_964570855.1 uncultured Pirellulales bacterium | reverse complement strand
CGAATTACGCAAAAGGGAGTCAATCATTATCCCCGCACGGCCGGTTCACAAACCGGTGCTAATATTCGTGTGGTTCTTCGTGCATTTAAAGAGCTTTTTATATTGTATGGACGAATCCGAAGAGGGAAATGAAAGCTCAGTTAAGGTAAAGTAAAGTCCTATATAGTTTATGTGTAAGGACAAATTCAACTTGTTCATTTACGGTTCTCTGCGTGATCAGAGAATTTTCCAGTCTGTCAGCGGCCTGAGTTTTACAAAAAAAGAAAGCAAGATTGACGACAATACACTTTTTGCCGAGTCCGCATTACTGCCGGGTTATCGTAAAGTCAGTCCGGACAATGTGTATTTCTATGCAATCGCTTCACCATCTTCAAATATTGAAGGACTGGTAATTTACGACGTTCCCGCCGGTGCAATGGCTGAGATTGACAGGTATGAAGGCAAACGTTACGAAAGAGAGACAGTAAAAGTAAATACGGCCGGGGGAACGGTTCAATCGCAGGCATATCTTGCCTCTCACGATTCGATGGAAAAACATTTCGGTGACAGGTTCCATGTTAATCTGATACACGAGCTCTGGCTTCGAAAACGCATCGAGAAATTTCTCAAAAGGCATATTCGTCCCGGCGAACGAACGGTTGACGCCGAATCGGAACGCCGGGCAGATCGAGAGCTTCTTGCAACTACCGAGCGTGACCTGGTTATGAGCCATTATGGCACCGATGCGATGAGCGATTACTATATTGAACGAGAACTCGATCGGCCAAGGCCCACTATAAGGCACTTATATAAGGACGAAAAGGTACGGCCTTTTATTGAAAAATATCTGGCCCTGGTTATGAAACAGGTTCTTCTTAACCAGCTTGAAGAACAAATACAGTCTGAATATCGCTTTGAGCTCGAACATACCCGTACTTCGGAAAGATACTTTAAGCGGTCGATAAGTTTGCTTATCGCACTTCAAATGATAAATACAAACAGTAAGGTTATTGAACTGATTATTGAGAAGTGTCTTCAAACTATGCCTTATGAAAAATACGACCTCATAGACTTTATAAAATACTCGGTTAATGCGGCGAGAAGCATGTTTGAAAGTCGTATCGTACAGGCCAGGCTCGATCAGATTCGTTCAAACCTTCAGCCCGGACTGATTCCTCTTGGTCTTGAAATTGAATTGAGTAACCTCGGACCTGCGGCGGTTGAGCCGCAAAGAAGCGCACAAAATGTATTTGACTCGGCATACGACGGCTTTAAATATTTCAACGATTTTTACCTGGATATTTTATCATGGAAACTCGGCGGGTATATCGACGATCATACCGGCTCGACCGAACGGGAACAAAAATCCGGTTTCTTGGAGCTTGCACCCGGAAGATTGAATATAGCCGGGGAGCTTTCTCGTCCGGCAACTGCAGATCCGTGGTTGCTTAATCAGTTAATCAATGAGATCGTTGATTTCTATGATGTTCGTCCGCACAGTCTTCATCTTTCTTTCCAGCTTCGGAAAAAGCAGATCTACAATCAACAAATTCTTCCTCTGGGTTTTGCCAAGTGTCTGCTTGCTCTCGGCGGTGGTCCGGAACTCAAGGGGGCCGGCAGATTATGGGTTTCAAGGATGGTGCACGATGAGATAACGCAGAAAATTCCCAGGGCCGACAAAACGGTTTCGGGCTCTCAATACAAATACGTTGAAGAGCTCGTTTTTGCCAGAACCAGTAAAAGAAAGTGGTATCTCGGTGGAGATGAGATAGCGGACAAATCTCCCACGCAGGCAACGACATATGTTCAGCAGTACAAGTTTATCCGTCTGGAAAAGAGGGCAAACTACGAACCTTTAATTATGTGCTTAAAGGGATTGCAATTGGCATATAATCCCGGTGACTACCTGACGGCCGAGCAGTTAAGCGGCAAACCGAAACTTCAGGAACAATATGAGCAGTTGAAGCAATGGGCCGCAGGACCTACGGAAATTGGTTATCAGACAATTAACAAGTTTATTAAAACTGTAAAGGAAGGTCTGATGAACGAAGGGCACCATCGACCTGTTCACAAATTGCATTACATCGACTGGATACTCAGCGCCATCGATGTGCAGTTACGCATGTTCAATCAACAGCTCAGGAAAACAGATGACAACAGCGATTGATCTGTTAAAGATACAATATGTGATCAATTCGTCACAATTTATTGACGTATCAAAATAAGACTTTATACACATATTGTGCTTCCAGAGCTTTATCGATTTGTATGCCTGCATCTTTCAAATGCGCTTTGGTGTACTCATCGATATTTTTGTTTGCTCTTATCACATTGTCAATATCATCTTTAATTTGACGCAGTTCCGCTACAACTAAATTGGCAACCGGTTTGTATGCTGTTGTTGACTGGCTTTCTGATTTAGTCAAATCGATTAAAATTTCTATATGATCGCGCTGTAGATTGCGTCGCAGACTGGAAATCATCGGATTACGATTAGTGTACGTTTTTTCAGCGAGTTTTGAAGCTTTATGATTGATTATTGGTTATTGATGAATAATAATTATGCCTAATTGTATTAATAGCAGGGTGAGGGAAAATCGTCCGGAGGTTTATATGATAGTTTTGTTGACGGATTTTGGGCAAAGCGAATACGCAGGTGTAATGAAAGGAGTCATTTATAATATATCCTGCGAAGCTAAAATCGTCGATTTATGCCATAATATCTCGCCGCAAAACATCATCGAGGCATCATGGATACTTAGTAATAATTACAAATATTTTCCGCATGGTTCTATATTCTGCTGTGTTGTCGATCCCGGAGTCGGCACGGAAAGAAAAGCGATAGCTGTAAAGACAGATAAATATTATTTTATCGGGCCGGACAACGGTTTGTTCTGGGAAGCACTACAAGAACAGAAAATCATGGAAGTCAGAATGATTGAAATTTCCGAAAGTACCGGCCGGACCTTTCACGGAAGGGACGTTTTTGCCAGGGCCGCGGCAGATGTCGAGCTGGGTCGTTTTGAAACCGTCGGGATCGAAGTAAAAGAAATTGAGGAACTAAAACTTTTTCGAAGTAAAAATGAGGGAATAATTGTAAGAATCGATACATTCGGAAATATCATTACCAACATCACAAGCCCGCGTAAAGATATGTATGAAGTGGAACTTGGAAGGAAACGTTACGGGATGAATTTTTATCCGAATTATGCTTTAGCAAAGGATAACGAACTGTTCATTATCGAAGGTTCAAACAATACCCTGGAGATTAGCCTCAAAAATGCAAATGCCAACGATACATTGCAGGTAAAAACGGGCCAAAGGATCATAATATTATAAGAAACAGTCGTTGTGTGCATTTAGGGAAATTAAAGTAAAAGATGTAAAATAATTTGAAGAAATAAGCGTCTCGGTGTGTATATTACTATGTATGTAAAGTAAAGGGCCTGCTTTTGGAGCAGAAAAGAGTGCCAAGCATCTGTCAAGATGAACTAATAGCTATGCAGCGATGTCGGCGGGGCTCAAGGAAGGCGTTTGAAGTTTTTGTGAACAGGTATATGAAAGACGCATATTTCATTGCTCTGGGACTTGTAGGTAATCATGATGATGCCCTTGAATTATCACAGGAAGCCTTTATTCGAGCATATCGTAATATAAAACATGTCAAGCCCGACCGAAGATTTTTCCCCTGGTTTTATCAGATATTGAAGAATCTTTGTGTGAGCCATTTGAGAAGAAGAAAATATAGACAAACCAGCTCCCTTAATGCCGAAGGATGCCCGGAAGTGGCGGCGCAGACGGACTGCTTTTCGCCCGAGGCAATAGCCGGGAGAAATGAGATCAAAGATAAAGTCTGGCAGGCGATCGGAAAGCTGGATGAAAAACATCGCGAGGTGATTATATTACGACACTTTCAGAATATGTCATACGATCAAATTGCTGATGCCCTTTTTTGCAATAAAGGCACTGTCACGAGCAGGTTGTACTATGCTCGCAAGAAATTGGAAGAATTGTTGGGCACAGGGAAAGGAGGTATGCCAAATGACATGCCATGACTGGAAAGACATGATGATGGGCTACCTGGACAACGAACTAAACGATGAACAGAGGCGACGATTCGAAGAACACATAAAAAGTTGCTCCGAATGTGCCGGTGAGCTTAAAGAGTTTAAGAAACTCAAAGAGATAACCGACGAGGTGACCCTGGTTGAACCTGAAGACAGAATATGGCAGGAGTACTGGGGCGGCGTTTATAACCGGATTGAGCGTGGTCTGGGCTGGATTTTATTCTCGATAGCCGGTATCGTTCTGGTAATCTACGGCGGTTTCAAGGCAATAGAGGAAATTATTAAAGACCCTAACGTTGAGATGATTTTCAAAGTCGGCCTGCTGATACTTTTAGCAGGTCTGGCGATATTGTTCGTCTCGGTACTTCGGGAGCGGTGTTTTTTCTGGAGAAGAGACAGATATAAGAATGTAAGGAGATAGAGCAATGCTTTTGTCGACGACAGATATAATTTGTAACAAGAAAATTACCAAGCAGCTTGGACTTGTCCGTGGCAATACAATTCGTGCGCGTCACATAGGAAGGGACATCATGGCCGGGCTTCGCAATATTGTCGGAGGTGAGGTGGAGGAGTACACGAAATTGATGGCCGAGTCACGTGAACAGGCGATTGACCGGATGATTGAGGAAGCGCAGAAGATGGGTGCCAACGCCGTTGTGGGAATAAGGTTTTCGACCACGGAGGTTATGGGCAGAGCCGCGGAGATTTTAGTTTACGGAACTGCTGTAGTGGTTGAGTAATTTTATTTTGAAGAATCCGAATGTTCAAGCGTATATTAAAATGATTCAGTCCTGTAACGATTTCTGATAAGATGATTTGAAGGGAAAAGATATGGAACAGCTTAAAGAATTCCTCAGACCGGAGTTGATATGGTTCCTGGTAGGGCTTGTCCTGCTGATTATGGAATTTGCACTGCCGGGATTAATTATCTTTTTCTTCGGTGTCGGTGCATGGATTGTGGCGATAGTGTGCCTTTTGAGTTCTCATGTTTACGGCTCGATAAACGCCCAATTGATTATATTTATTATCAGCTCGGTCCTGTCACTATTGATATTAAGGAAGTGGGTCAAGGGAGTATTTCTGGGACATTCCGGAGCGAAACAGGATTTGACAGAAGACCTAAAAGAATTCGTCGGCGAGCGAGCGATTGTTATAGAAGCTATTACACCAAAGGCCGGCGGGAAGGTGGAATTTCACGGGACAAACTGGGAGGCCAATGCGGATGGAGAAATCGCAGTTGGTGCGGTTGTTGAGATTATAGGCAAGGATAATATTACACTTAAAGTCAAGGCTATATAGGAAAACCAGTTATGGAATTATTATTAATACCAATCATTTTGATAATTGGATTCGGCGGAATGATTTTATGGATATGGACGCTGATTGACTGTATTACCAACGAATCCGACCAGGGCAATGAAAGAATTGTGTGGGTGGTCGTTATCGCCGTAGCACAACTTATTGGGGCGCTGATTTATCTTATTGTCAGAAGGCCGAAGCGAATAGCGACACTTGGACATTAGAGAACAAAAATATAGAGGGACGAAATAAAAACTCTTTTAAGGAAAGGGGAAAACCATGGGCGATTATATATTAACAATCATTCTTGTTGGAATATTGCTGTTTGCACTCGTTGCTTTTTTCAAGACGATACGGATTGTGCCTCAAAAGCAGGCGTTTATTGTTGAGCGTCTCGGCAAGTATTCAAAGACACTGGAGGCTGGATTTCACATTCTTGTTCCTTTTATTGACAAGGTAGCATACAGGCACACCCTGAAAGAGCAGGCGGTGGACGTTCCGCCCCAGGCATGTATTACCAGGGACAATATTGCAGTGGAGGTCGATGGTATCCTGTATATGCAGGTTGTTGATCCCAAAAAAGCCTCTTACGGCATAAATAATTATCTTTTCGCATCGTCACAGTTAGCTCAGACGACCATGCGTAGCGTCATGGGCAAACTCGAACTGGATAAGACTTTTGAGGAAAGGGAGACTATTAACAGCGTGATCGTTGATGCCGTGGATAAGGCATCTGACCCGTGGGGGGTCAAGGTGACAAGATATGAGGTAAAGAATATTTTACCGCCTCAAAGCATTAAGGATGCTATGGAAAAGCAGATGCGCGCCGAGCGCGAAAAAAGAGCGAGTATTGCCGAATCCGAAGGTGACAGGCAGGCGAAGATAAACCGGGCAGAAGGTGACAGGCAGGAGATGATTGCCCGCTCGGAGGGTGAAAAGCAAAGACGTATCAACGAAGCCGAGGGACGGGCGGTTGAGATTCAAAGAGTTGCCGAAGCGACCGCACTCGGAATCAAGGAAATTGCAAAAGCTATAAACGAAGAAGGCGGTATTAACGCTGTGAACCTTCGAATCGCAGAGCAATACTTGAATGAGTTCGGCAATCTCGCAAAGACAAACAACTCGATTATAATACCCACAGATCTCGCTGATATAGCCGGCGTTATCAAGGCGGCAACGAGCGTGATTAAGGACCAGAATCCGACGAAGGCCGGCGAAGCGGCATAGAACTAAAAAGCATTTGTTTCGTACAATAAAGAGTGATGATGTCACCACTGCACCTGTGAAAACAGGTTCGGAAATGACAAAGTGTAAAATTTTCTTTTTGAATGAAACTACATATCTGTAAGATCTGGATTTCGGAGTAATAGTAATGGCTTTGTTTAAAAGGGCGGGTGTTAATCGAGGGCTGTTTTTAATTTTGCTTGTTGCCAGTATTCTCGCAAACATTTCTGTCATACCCTATGCTTTATCTCTGGTTCTTATGCGTACAACAGAATTGCCGGTTCCTTTGCCGGTAGCTGTATTGATTCAGCTATTCCAAGCCACGGCTTTTTTCTCAGTAGCGATTTTTGCCGGCCTGTTTCTTGGAAAGAAAGTCGGTCTGGGGGCGCCTGTTCTCGAAAGTTGGTTGAGAGCAGAGTCTATTAAAGAAAAATTGATGTCTATTTTGAAGCTTTCCATATTCCTTGGTGTATTGGTTGGGATATCCATCTTTTTTTTAGATAGAATTGCATTTGCATTTTTTATCGAGCCGATAACCGCATCGCAGGCGGGGCCGCCATTATGGCAGAGATTTCTGGTATCATTTTATGGCGGGATCAATGAAGAAATCGGTATGAGGCTTTTTTTGATGACTTTGATTGTCTGGATATCGTCAAAGATTCGAAGGACGCAAGCCGGCTTGCCGACAAGCCTTGGTGTTTGGATCGCAATAATTCTGATTAGTGTTATTTTTGGGCTTGGCCATCTACCAATGACGGCGAAATTTCAGCAGATTACTTCTCTTGTCGTTTTTCGTGCTGTTCTTTTAAATGGCATCGCCGGTGTTGTTTTTGGTTGGCTATATTGGAAAAAAGGACTGGAATCGGCTATGATTTCACATTTTTCAACGGACATTATTCTGCATGTGATTTTACCATTATTTTGTTAATTGTGTTGGTTCCTTTCAGTTTCGATATCCTGATATTTCTGTAATATGGCATTGCAAAAAAGATAAAATATTTTTAATTTGAAGGATTTTCATTGTGTAGTTGATGCCATGGTATATATAATTTTCAAACCAAACGGCTGGAAAGGATTTGTAAATACATTATGGTAATGGAGATATAAATGAGCGTTCTTGTTCCTACTAAAGTGTTTCTAACCAAAGGTCTTGGTCGGCACAAGTACCAGTTAAAGTCCTTTGAAGAAGCGTTGAGAACGGCAGGTGTAGCACAACAGAATTTGGTGCAGGTCTCGTCAATTGTGCCGCCAAAGTGTAAGATGATCAGCAGAGATAATGGGCTTAAAAAATTAAAGCCCGGCGAGATATGCTATTGTGTTTTAGCCCGCTCCGACACCGATGAGCACGGCAGGATAGTGGCGTCCGGTATAGGAGTTGCTGTTCCGAGAGAACGCAGCCAGTGGGGATACCTCAGCGAGGTGCACGGCTATGGAATGAATCAACAAACGGCGGCAGATATGGCTGAAGATTTGGCGGCCGGTATGCTGGGAACAACCTTGGGACTCGAGGTTGATCCAAACAAGGCCTGGTCAGAAAAGGAACAGGTTTACAAGTCGAGCGGTCTTATCATTAGAACGACTAATATAACTCAGACGGCGAGAGGCCAGCAGGATCTGTGGACTACTACGGTTGCACTTGCAGTATTTCTATTCGATTAGTAATGTAAATTAAGATTCACTTTCTCAATCTATTAATAGGCACCTGATATGGCACGGAAAGCGAATTTTGGGGATTTGCCGGAGGAATATTCTACCCTGGAACAGGCGGAGATTGTGATATTACCCGTTCCATATGACCGTACAAGCACATGGATTAAAGGTGCGGAAAATGGTCCGGAGGCGATGATTGAATCTTCCGCCCATATGGAGATCTATGACATCGAGACGGATTCGGAAGTTTATCGGAGGGGAATATATACCGCAGAACCGGTCGATGAACAGGTACTTCCTGAAAATATGGTTCAGGCGGTAAGAGAAAATGTTAAACACTATATTGACAATGGCAAGTTTATAGTGGTTGTCGGTGGGGAGCATTCGGTAAGTATTGGTTCGGTCATGGCGCATGTCGAAAAAAATACTGATATAACTGTTTTGCAACTTGATGCCCATTCCGACCTGAGGGATGAGTACAAAGGCTCCGGATATAATCATGCATGTGTTATGGCAAGGATTGCCGAGCTATGTCCGGTTGTTCAAGTCGGCATAAGAAGTATGGATATTTCGGAGAAGGTGGCTCTTGATAAGAGTCGAATATTTTTTGCAGAAGATATCCGCCGAGACAAAGGATGGATAGAGAAGGTAATATCCGGACTATCCGAGAAGGTATATATCACGATAGATCTTGATGTTTTTGACCCGTCTATAATGCCCTCAACGGGGACTCCGGAACCCGGTGGATTATTATGGTATGATGTATTGGAATTGTTAAAAACGGTTTTTAACGATAAAGAAGTAGTGGGTTTTGATGTTGTTGAGTTATGCCCTAACGATGATAACAAAGCACCGGATTTCCTTGCTGCAAAACTTATTTATAAACTATTGAGCTACAAATTCAAAGATTAAGATGGAAAAGAAAGATTTACTAAAAGAACCGGTAAAACATATAGATATTAAATCGTTTGATTCCAGCGACATAATCGAAGCTATGAAGGATATGTCCTTCACTGCGAGGGATACGGCGAAAGCCGCCGAGATTTTAAATGTGATGATAAACGATTAAGATTGCACGATCATTCTGTGTATTACCTTTGATAGTTAGTTATGTATATCACAAGCATAACTGGAATACGCGGAGAAGACGAGAATTTACGAAAATTTTCGAATAATCATTTTCAGACCAAAAGGAAAGGAGTATGAAGATGACCAGAGGTATAACATCGCTGTTATTTTTGTCTGTTTTTGTTTGTTCGGTAATACTCATGGGTTGTAAAGAGAAGGAGGACAATAAAGAAGCAGCGGTGGCGGTATTGTTAGTGCCCAAACTTGAAAAGGAATTAGCAAGAGCAAAAAGTAACCTGAACTTATTAAGCGATGAGTTGCAGGCTGTTAAGCAAATGCGAGACCAGCTTGAGCAGCAGGTCAGAAATTTGACGGCCGCCCATGACAATGCGGTCAAACAATCCGAAACGACAGGCCAAAATGTAAACGACCTGAATACCAAGATAAATGAGCAAAGTGAAAGAATCAGCTATCTTGAAAGTGAAATTAACCAACTAAACTCGGTTGTCGAGGAGCAGCGGGCGACTATTGCCGAGCAGCAGGGAACAATTGCTGAATTGGTGAGTATAATTGAACAACAACCCGCTCCGGAAGAGGAACAATCCATTCCTGAAGAGCAGCAGGAGATTGTTGAATAACAGGATGGGGATTACAGTGTTGAGTATTTTTCTTATGTTCGTTTTTGGTATTGCTTTGGTATTGTATGTAAATGAATTAATACAGCAGGCAGAACTACAGTATATTAATTATATTTGAAAAGACCTATAAGAGTTAAAAAGTAATGGTTGGCATTGCATCACGACCTGATACTCAGAAGAAGCTGGAGATACTCAGTGCGGATGCACAATATGATCTTGCCTGTGCCTGCAGCACAAATAAAGATGAACACCGACGTCGAAACAAAGACGGAAAGTGGATATATCCGGTAACACTTCCAAATGGCGGTAGAAGCACACTTTTTAAGACATTAATGTCGAACACTTGCAGCAATGATTGCAGGTACTGTCCTCTCAGGGAACAAATGGATATTCGCCGTTGTAGTCTTATGCCCGAAGAGACTGCAAAAGTTTTTCTGGATTATTACAATCGACGAAAAGTCTTCGGATTATTTCTTAGTTCGGGTGTCTTGGGTTCACCGGATGTCACGATGGACAGGCTCAATGGTGTGGCGAGAATATTACGACAAAAATATAGTTTTAATGGATATATTCATCTGAAGATTATACCCGGCGCAAGTGATGCAGCGATAGAAGACGCTTTGTCGCTGGCCAGCGCTGTGTCGCTTAATATTGAAACTCCCGGTAAAAAGAACCTCGAAAAACTCTCGAAGAAGAAACGGTATATTGAAGATATAATTGAGCCGATTAAACTAATAAGCAGGCTGACAGGGCCCGGTGCCAGATATGGGAGGGTCAGGCAAACAACGCAGTTTATTGTGGGGGCCGCCGGGGAACAGGATAACGAGATTGTCAGGTATATGTATGGTCTCTATGAAAGATTGAAAATGCACAGAGTTTACTTCAGTGCCTTTCAAAGGGATCTGGGGGACGGATTTTTGGTATCTAAACAGGTTGATCCTGTGAAACCGACCGATATTTTGATGCGGGAACATAGGCTCTATCAGGTGGATTTCCTGTTGCGTAAATATGGCTTCAAGGAATCTGAAATTGTATTTGATAATAACGGGAATCTTTCCTTAACTACTGACCCCAAAGAAATGTGGGCGATTCAACACCCTGAAGTGTTTCCAGTGGATATAAATAAGGCATCGAAAATATCACTACTGAGAGTTCCCGGACTTGGATTGGTAACTGTAGGACGGATTTTGGAGCAAAGAAAGGTGAGACAGATTAGGAGGATTGATGATGTGGGGAAGATGGGTATCAGATTGGAGAAGGCTCAGCGGTATCTGACTTTTTAAGTAAAAAAACCTGAAAAACACCACACCGGAGATATCGGTATAAGTACTGCCGGAATAGTGATTCTCTAAAATTGTCTGTGTAATCAAGTCCAATGTTGTATGTGAGGTCTAATTTGTGAAAATTTGTTGCATTTTTTAGTTTTTAGCGTTAGTATTCGCTCCGAAAGAGGTTTTGGCGAATGGAAAAGCCGAACAAAAAGAGCAATAAGGGCGGCACAACTGCTGTCAAAAGGGTAGTTGACGAATATGTTGCCGGTCTGAGCGATGAACACCGCATGTTGGTTGTGCTCAAGGTGCAGCTTTATGGTGGAACCTGGGAGCCGATGCTTGATGACCTTAATAATCGCCTCAACGGCAAACCTTATATATTTAAGCTCGTGAATCGGATAAATGACGATATCAAACGCATCAAAGATATGCAGAAATTCGAGAATGAACATAATATTGACTTAGCTGACTATGTGGAACTTTCATAGTCTAATAGCACAGAGAAATTGTTACTTTACTTTATTGAACGGATAATTCCGCATAAATAGCATAATGCGGCTTCGAAATTACAATCTTTTGTGAGGAGTTCGGAAAATGCCAGGAATAACAAAATGGAGATTTCTTTTACTAACGACTGTCATAATATTGTCCGCTTTACAAAATGGTTTCGCTGTAGAAGAAAAGGAACAAAGGCTTGTTTCACCGATATTACTTGAAAATGCCGGTTTGAAGATATTGTGGGAAAATGTTTTACCTGCCAGAACGGGCGAGAATTTGGAACGATTATTGATTCTCGGCGATTATATATATGTCATCTCAGATAAAAATTATATGCTTAGTCTCGACAGGAAAAACGGAGAAAGGGCATTTGGCAGAGTAGTTGCACCCAGCGGTGTGAAAATCACGGATATGAGTCTTTATAACGATAGAATTATATCTGTTGTGGGAAGTAAGTTATTTGAGATTGATCCGAATACAGGGACTGAAAGCATCGTTCTGAGTGTTGATTTTGGAATAATATGTCCGGCCGTCCGTAACAGCTTATTTTATTACTTAAGTGGTTCCGACAGGCGTCTGCATACACTCAAAGCAGACAGTAAAGTTGAAGTTTTTAACGTTGCCGCCGAGAACGATTCAATGATAACTACAATCCTTGCCGGTGAGACATTTGTGGTTTTTGGTACTGATAAGGGTAATATAATCAGTATTGCTCCGGATTTACCTAAACGTCTATGGCAATTTGATGCTTCGGCCGCAATTTCAGGGAAGATTGTCAGAGACGGAGTTTCACTATTTTTTGCCAGCGGGGATATGAATGTTTATCGCTTGGATATGGTCGGTACGCCGGAAAAAAGGCGGCTTGTCTGGAAGTATCAAACGGATGGGATTCTCAATACTGCTCCGCGTGTGACCAGGGGTGTTGTCTATCAGGTAGTATATGGTAAAGGACTTACGGCGATAGACAAAAACAACGGTACTTTCTTATGGTCGGTACCGGGAGGCGTTGAGTTCCTTGCCGAGGCCGATAACAAAGCCTATGTTATAACGAAGGATGAGACATTGGTAATTATGGATAATACCGAAAAGAAAAGGTTGTCATCGATAAATGTTACAGGAGTAACAAGATATGCAGCCAATTTAGTTGACTCGAAAATCTACATCGCTGATAAATCCGGTAAGATTGCCTGCATACAACCTCTCCAATAGCACACAGATACATAAGAACAATGTTCAGGAAGGAGAAAATGAGCAAATGGATGTTAAGATTAAGACAGCATTGATAAGTGTTTCCGATAAGAGCGGCGTTGTTGATTTTGCGAAAAAACTCAGCGAGATGGGAGTTAAAATTATCAGCACTGGGGGAACGGCCAAGAATCTCAGCAGCGAAGGGTTGGATGTTATCGGCATTGAATCCGTTACAGGTTTTCCGGAAATGATGGACGGCAGGGTCAAAACTCTCCATCCGAAGATTCACGGTGCTCTGTTAGGACTTCGTGATAAAAAAGAACATTCGGCTGCAATGAAGCAGCATAATATCGAGCCGATTGATTTGGTATGTGTGAATCTTTATCCCTTTGAACAAACGATAGCCAAAGCGGATTGTACGTTGGCCGAGGCGATTGAAAATATAGATATTGGCGGGCCGAGCATGCTTCGTTCGGCAGCGAAGAACCATAAATTCGTAACAGTCGTTACAAATCCTGACCAGTACGATTTAGTGATTGAAGAGATGAAGAAAAAAGATGGAGCTGTAAGCGAGCAAACTCGCAGCGATTTTGCTCGGATTGCTTTTAGCCTGACGGCTTCATATGACGCGGCAATATCCAGGTATCTTAATTTCAGAGCGGGTGTGGAATATCCGGAACAGGTATCGATTGCCCTGAAGAAGGAAGCGGCATTGCGTTACGGAGAGAATCCACATCAGACCGCTGCGTTCTATAAGCTGCCATCCGGCGGCGAGACTTCGGTGTGCAGCGGCAAGCTGCTGGAAGGCAGCACGGCTATTAGTTTTAATAATCTATTGGATACAAACGCGGCTTTTGAGCTGGTTAAGGAATTTACTGAGCCGACGGCGGTTGTTGTCAAACACCTCAATCCCTGCGGCTGTGCAATTGATGATGATATTTGCCAGGCTTACCGCAAAGCTTATGAGGGCGATGTCGTTAGTGCCTTCGGAGGAATTATTGCCCTGAATAGGAAGGTGGACGTCGAACTGGCACAAACAATCATGGAATCGTACAGCCGATTCGGAAAAGCGCTTGGTGCCGGTGGTTTCTTTGCCGAGGTTATTATCGCTCCGGAATTTGATAAGGATGCCATTGAGATAATCCGAACGTTAAAAGCCTGGGGCGGAAGAGTACGACTGGTAGAGACCGGGCCGATCGAAAGGGCCACAATCGACAGCAATGAATATGATGTTCGTTGTATAGTGGGCGGGATGCTGTTGCAGAAAAGAGATTTGGTTGGCTGGGAGCCGGACCAATTGACTTATCCTACCAAAGCAAGACCGACCAAGGAGCAGCTTGAGAATTTACGGATCGCCTGGCTTGCCGCCAAGCATACCAAGAGTAATACAATTGTGCTCGTTAAAAACAAGAAGGTTGTCGGTGTCGGGGCCGGACAGATGAACCGAGTTGAATCCGGCCTGATTGCATACAAACATGCAGGCGAAGAATCAAAAGGTAGTGTGATGGCGTCCGATGCATTCTTCCCGTTCCCGGATAATGTTGATAATGCCGCTAAAGCCGGTGTGGCTGCAATTGTTCAGCCGGGCGGCTCTAAAAAAGACGATGAAGTTATTGCCGCCGCCGATAAGCATAAAATCGCGATGGTATTTACCGGCAAACGGCATTTCAAACATTAATCTTGTCGTGAGTATCACGTGATAAACGACTCGTTTCTATTAGAGATTTGAATTGGCGCCCGCCGGAGTGATTTTGCGGGCGCCGTTTTTTTTCAAAAACAATTTAATCACCACCGAGGACGGAAACCGCTGGCGGCTGGATTAGGCGGATTTTACGGCTTATTCTGTCTCGCCATACAAGTGCTTCCCGGAGATTTTGTCTGGCGATTTCGGCTTTAAGAATTAGTAACTCGTGATCATCGGTCTTATTAAGCAGTTCTTCCGCTTCGGCAAGCTGCCGAGTCAGGCCGGTAATTTTTACCTCGTTTTGAGCTGCTCGCATCGTGCGTTCGGCTAATTCTCTGTTGAGAGACTCGATCAAATTTCCACCAGAGGATCTGTTCAAGTCACCTCGTCGTTGTGCCAGTTCTATTCTTGCTCTGGCAAGTTTTCTCTCGGCTTCTGCAAGATCGCTGGGACTGATTACTCCATTCTTGACTTGTAATTTTGCTTCTTCCATTTGTCGCATTTGACTTTCCATTAGTTGTTGTAATTCTTTGATTACCTCGTCTGTGGTGATTTGCTCTTTCAGTTTTGTCTGTGTTTCGGCAATTCTTTTGGTGATTTCTTCGATGATAACCTTGTCGGACTCCATGTCCATTCTTGTATCCTGAAGGTTATGCCGTTTGTCCATAATCTCGCCGAGGATTCTGTCTTTATCAAGGATGCGCGAGCCGGCGATATTCCGGAGCCCTTTTTGCATGTTTTGTAATTCATGTTCAGTTCTGGAGGCTTCTTCCTGAGCAAGCTCGAGCCGTTGTTGGAGTCTTTGCATGTGTTTGTTGTAGGCGCCTCTTAAAGTCTCATCCAGGTTTGTAATAATTGCTTTCATAAATTCCTCTGCGGCCGGTTTGCACTTGCCAACGATCCCTTCATCAATATTTACTGCGAGTCTTAAAAGGATCGTCTGCTCATAAGTGACATTTAAAGGTTCTCCGATCATCATCCTTCTTCCTGTGCTGCGAGCAGGTACAGGCCGTCTTGTTTGATATGGATTCTCCATACCTTCCATCTCCTGCATTTGCATAATCTCACGTTCGTAATCCGGCCTTTCTCCTGTCATATTTTCTTCCGGAGATGTGTTTCCTCCATAAGCGCCGAGCGACATCATGTCGGATTCATCCGCAAGCCACTCGGTTGTAATGGCTTCCTGCATGGATTCCTCGGAGAGTTGGACTTCAAGTATCTCGCGAGCGGCCTTCCCCGCGACACCGGAACTGTGTAATAAGTAGTCGATAGTCGTGTCGTCAAGAGGTAAAATAGCTGGGTCGGATGTTATCTTAAGCAGGCAGCTTGCAGTACGCGTGTCTGAGATTTTTGGTTCAGCCGGTATGATGGTCCCGGTTATAAGCAGAATCAATATCAGAATAAAAGTTATACGTTTTGTAGTTTCCATTTTGAATCTCCTTTCAAATCGATTTTGTAGGATTGTTTTTCTTTGATTTCTGTCAAACGCTCGCGGGCAACCTGAGCCCATTGATTTTCCGGGAAAAGTTCAATTACTCGTTTATAAGTTTCTACTGCCGATTCGGTTTG
This sequence comes from uncultured Pirellulales bacterium, assembly GCA_964570855.1. Lineage (GTDB taxonomy): Bacteria > Planctomycetota > Phycisphaerae > Sedimentisphaerales > Anaerobacaceae > JAFGPS01. The sequence goes on along the minus strand of CAZMZR010000029.1, from coordinate 597 downwards.
GTTTAACTCACGATACAAACGGTCGGCCTGATAAACGAGAATAAAAGCCGTTTTGTCAACCTGCTGCTGGATCTCTTCAAGGGGATCCGGAATACTTGCTAGTTGGACTTCGAGCTCATTGAGTTGGTTTTGTCTTCGTTCTTGTTCGAGAACCTGGTGGATGAGGTCGATTGCCGCATCGGTGCTCGCCTGAAGCTTTGTTATCTGGGATTCGAGTGATGCGATTTTATCTTGCCCCGGTGCTGTATCAGGAGTTTTTGCCGGAAGTTTCCAGATAGCAGCGGCAATCAACAGGATCGCGGCTGCAGCGAAAGGTGCGAGAGAATATTTAATATGCCTGTGATGCGCTCGTCGGCGCAGGACCGATAGATTTATCCGAGCCGTATCCGGCGGACCTGCAAACGAGTCGGCTTTTTGTAAGAGGTGTTTGAGTTTTTCTTCTGTCATAAATTATGACTCCATTAATTCTGCAAGCTCTTGCTTCAAATATTCTCTTGCCCGGCTGAGTCGGACGTGTAAGGTGTTTTTTGATATTCTTAAGATTTTACTGATTTCGTCTGTAGGTAATTCCTGTAGGTACCTAAGAACCACAGCCTC
>CAZMZR010000028.1:4624-39699 GCA_964570855.1 uncultured Pirellulales bacterium | reverse complement strand
CGGTTCGCATCCGAGACGGCTCGGAATTTACAGCCGGTTGCGAATGAGGGCGGCAGAACCGGCTATGAAGCGTCTTTGCCGGATAACACCGTGGTTGCATTCAACCCCGACAGTCAGGACAGCGTCCGTTTTACTATGCCGTTAACGCCGAACGCTTCGGTAATGGAAGGAAATCGCGCCGGGGAACCGGTATATCAGGCCGAACAGGCTGCTTCGGTCGAAAAAGTTGTGCAAACGTCGGCCAGGGCGCCGGAACCGGTTAGTCCGGCCCAGCCGAAAACCTATACCGTCCAGGACGGCGACAGACTCTCGGACATTGCGAAGAAATTTTACGGCCAGGTTGAGGGTAACAAATTGGCCAACATTACCCGGATATACGAAGCCAATCGAAAGTTGTTGAAGTCGGCCGATGATATTTTTGTGGGGCAGAAGCTTGTGATACCGTCGCTTTCAGGCACGTCGTCGGATGAAAGCAGCAGTATCTTTTCCGGTCAGTTGTTCGAGCGGGTAAAATCGATAGGCCGAAGCTCCGAATCGACCAGAGTGTATGTGGTCAAAGATGGTGACAGTTTATGGACAATAGCGGCCGAGCAGCTTGGTCAGGGAGCCAGATACAAGGAAATCAGCAAAATCAACACCGATATTTTACCCGATGAAGACAGTGTCAGGGCCGGAATGCGTCTGCGGCTGCCCGCTAAATGAAATACACAGGCGAAAAATCCTGCATAAGCAGGGGTAAGAGTCCGACAACGTAATAAAGCACGTCATAATATTTATGTTTATTGTGTCACAATTTCGTTTTGTTTACGCCGTTTTTTGTCTGACGGCGATTTTAATTTTTGCCGTTTATCTTCGCGACGCCAACAATCGGGTTTTCTACAGGCTGTGTACGCACATGGCGGAACTCAACCAGCTAAAACAGGAACTCGGCGCCAAGCAGTTGCAACTGGAAAGTTTAATCAATCCGGCCGCTGTTTCGCGGCGCCTGAACGAATTGAATAATGATGATTGAAAGTTGAAAAGCACACGAATCACCATCTTTTTTTTATTGCTTCTTGTCGGGGCCTTTATCGGACTGGCGGTGCGGTGTTTTTATCTGCAGTATTTCAGGAACGACCATTACAGCAAGCTTTGCCTCGAACAGAAACGGTCGTTACAGTTCCGGCAGCCGCAGCGAGGTGTGATTCTCGATAGTCGAGGCAGGGTGCTCGCCGCAAGCAACAGGACTCAAACCATTTTCGCCGAGCCTCGGACGATTGCGGACGCGAAAGACATATCCAACGAGCTTGCCGAGATTGTGGATATCGGTGCGCATGAAATCTGTCGGCAGATTCTGGAAAGCAATAATCCCGGCTATGTAAAAATCATGGCCGACGCCGATCCCGTTCAATGCAGCGCCGCCCGCAGGATAAAAGGCGTGGGCACTCAAACGGACTGGCAGAGAAATTACCCGATGGGCCAGTTGGTGGGAAATATTGTCGGCTTTACCAGCAGCGATCATCGCGGCCTGGAAGGCATCGAATTGAAATACAACGAGCAGCTCAGCGGCTCGGGCGCCAGTAATATATTCTTCGCCGATGTCCGTCGCCGTCCCATCTGCCTGAAAGAACAAAACGGGACCCTTACCAACGGCGTGGGAATGATTCTGACGCTCGATGCGACTATCCAGCAGATTGCACGGGATGAGCTTGTAAAACAATACGAGGAATTCGAGGCCGAGTCGGCCGTGGCGATTGTCGCCGACCCGAAGACAGGGGCGATTCTTGCGATAGTTTCCATTCCCGATTTCGACCCGAGGCAGCGAGGTTCCGTCGATCCGAACAGCCTGCGCAACCGGGCGATTACGGACCCGTTCGAGCCGGGAAGTATGATAAAGCCGATTATCGTTGCAATCGCGGTCGATAGCGGTGCGATTCGAAAAGATGAGACGATATTCTGCGAAAACGGAAACTATTACGGCAAGGGTTTCGGGAGAATCAACGAATACAGGAACCATCGATTCGGCGATTTGAGTGTCAGGGAAGTTTTGGTTAAATCCAGTAATATAGGCATGGCCAAAATCGGGCAAAAGATGGGCAAACAAAGACTCTACGACGGGCTCAGGCTCTTCGGTTTCGGCTCCCAGACCGGGATTGAGCTTCCCGGCGAGGTAGGGGGTCTGCTGCGACCTACGGATCAGTGGTCCGGTTATAGTGTCACCCGGATACCATACGGCTATGAAATAAATGTCACCGCGATGCAAATGCTCCAGGCTTACTGTATCCTCGCCAACGGAGGTCGGCTGGTCCGGCCGTTCATGGTCAAAGCAATCGTTGATAATAACGGCGAAATCGTCCAGATAAAACGGCCGCCTCCGCCGGTTGGGTATATTATTAAAAGGGAAGTTGCCGAGTGGATTGTCAATGATTGCATGGTCGGTGTTGTGAACGAAAGAAACAACGGGGGGACCGGCTGGCGGGCGAAATTAGACAAATGGCAGGTATTCGGAAAGACCGGGACCGCTAACATCGCCCGGATAGGCCAGGGCGGCTATGAAGATAATTCCAACATTGCCTCATTCGTGGCGGGCGCACCGGCCGAAGACCCGGCGATTGTCGTCTTGGTCTCCATCCGCAGACCAAACGGCAGGCTCGGCAAAGGTGACAGCGGCGGGGCGGTCGCTTCGCCTGTCGCCGGTAGGATTATCGAAAAGACCCTGACATATCTTGAGAACAGATAAAAACAAAGCAGTTCATACTATTTCACTAATAGTTACCCCGAGTCCGTTTAGCTGCGCTCAGGATGAAAAATCTTTCTGTCATGCTGAGCGAAATGTAATGTAGCGAAGCATCTGGTCGGCGAAAAAAATTGGACGAACGGAATAACAATATAGTTTGAAACCCAGGTCCTTCGCTGCGCTCGAAATGACGCTGATATAGTCACCGCGAGTCCGTTCTGCTGCACCTCGGAATGACAATGACAAGGGAAACTCAGGAAGAAAAAGCAATATCGTCAGTCGGGCTTCCATTTTAGAAATTCAATGTCCCCGGCTTTGACGAACTCCACGTGCGAATCGACAAAGGCGACATTGCAGCCCTCGCCCTGGTGGTTGTCGGTGGTCAAAATTTCCGGGCCGCCTACCTGGTTCCAGCCGGGATGCGTCTCGAACAGCAGGACTATATCCGGCTGGGTTTTTATTCCCAGTTCCGCTATGTTCTCGTTGAGGGCATAATTGCAGGGGCCTTCCGGTGCCCCTCTGCAGTGGAAGGAAATAGGATCTACCTCGCAATATTCGACCAGTAAATCGCACCATTTCTCCGGGGTGGGATATTTATCGTCATAATCATTGGCATAAATCAACATTGCCTTCGACAGGCCGGACAGGTTTGTCCCGCAGACCATCCTGAAGGCAAGCTGTCTTGTCCGGGCCAGTGCCGGCATCAGAATCCCCATAAGCAGTGCAACAATTGGCAGCATGACGGCGGGAACAACAATCCCGGCGATGGCTAGGCCTTGACCTTTTAACTGCCCGGCACTCTTATTTATTTTTACCAGGCTGACAATTCCGAGTATGATTGCCGGGATTGCCGCAATCATGCATGTAAACGGGCTTAAGATGGCAAAGACAAGCGATGCAATCGCAAGACCGCTGGTTTTGGGTATTATTGGTTCGGCGGCTGTTGGTGGACTCGCGGGTAATAGAGCGCCGCAGGTACCACATGATTGAGCGTTATCGGGATTTTGCGTTCCGCATTTCGGACAGTACATGAACACTTTCCTTTCGATTAATATATATGATAAGTTAATTTGTACAACTCACTTTAAATAAATGATAGGTTGTCCCTTTGTTGTTTGCAAGGAAATTTGTGAGTGATTTTACAATGGAGTTTGGCTGTTACATGTCTTGAATGGAGTTTAGGGATTTGCCGATATAGCCGGATTCAATACAGAACTGGATGATGTCACGGACCAGCGGAGCGGCGTCACTTGAACCGTGCTGACCGCCTTCGACCACGACGGCGAATGCGAGCTTTCGGCCGATACCGTCTTCGGCGAAGCCGGCGAACCATGCGTGTTCCGGGGCTTCCGTAGAGCCGGTTTTGCCGTAAAGCTTGACGTCCTGCTCGGTTAAGGTTTGCAGGAACGGGCCGAATTGCTTGTTCGCGGTTCCGTGTGCCTCATTGACCACGGCGTACATGCCGCCATAGACCGTAGACAATGTTTTTTCGGAGATATTGAGCGGGACGACCTCGGAATCCTGCATTTCCAAAAACAGTCGCGGGGATTTGGCAAAACCGCCCCGGGCAATTGTGGCCATTGCATTGGCCACCTGCAGCGGTGTTGCCCGCAGGCTTCCCTGGCCTATACCGTAGTATCTTCTCTCGGTATCCCTCAAAGGCGGCATCTGCTCCATGGTCAGGTTTTTGTCTCTTGGGATTCTGCTCGATATGATACCGGGTAATTGGCGCAGGTTTCTGTCGATTTCTTTCCCGTCGGATGTCCTTGGTGGTGACAATGCGTTCCGGCCGTAGCCGAACATATAAAGCCAGTGCTGTAAAATTACAGGGTCGATACTATCGGCCAAGCGGGAAAAATAAATATTGCAGCTACCCTTGATGGCGTTGCGGGCGTTGTTTTCCCACATGAGACTATGGCCTGAACGACCCTTTCTGTAAATCAAGCAGTCAGGCCAGTTCTCAGGCGCCGGTTGAGCCGGGCAGGGGATGACCCTGTCGGTTGTAATCATGCCTGTTTCCAGGCCCGCGATAAGAATCATCGGTTTTACTACCGAGCCGGGCGGATACCGCGCGTTTATAGCGCGATTTATCAGCGGTTTGTCCGCATCGGCGGCGAGGTCGCCGTAGTCGTACCTGATACGGTTTAGATCGTAAACCGGCAATGAAACCAATGCGAGGATGTCACCTGTGGCGACATCGAGTATAACGGCGGACATTCCGGGGCCGCAGTTCGGGTCGTGATTGTAGTTGGTGAGATATTTTTCTATTCTCTTTTGCAGCTCGATATCCAGCGTCAGCACGACGTCCTGACCCAGGCGGCTCTCGGTCCGGCTGACGAGCTGTTCGTCGATGTCGAAACTTTTTTCACCCCGCCGGCCGCGGAGGATAGGTTCGCAGACATACTCGACGCCGTCCTCTCTTCCGCAGACTTCGCCTTCCAGATAGCGTTGCATTCTGTCGTTCTCGAAAAGCTCTTTATCTTCTTGTTGTGTTGCCGGCCCGACCCAGCCGATAGTCTGGGCGGCGACGGAGCCGTAGGGATATGACCTTTGTACTATCGGGAATATTTCAACGCCGTCAACGTTGAGAAATTCCAACTGGGCGGCGAAAATGTCGTCGTCGGTATTGAGCTTCAGCAACGGCCATTTCCGTTTCATCTCGGAGATGTCGGCTTTGCTTATAAGTTCGATACGTTTGTCGGGATCGGGCAGTTTTTCGTTGAAATCGGCGATTGCCACGGAAAGCGGAATGCTGATGATGTTGTCGTAATTATCGAAAACTTCCGAGTTCGGGAACTTCTGTCGCCAAGCCTGAAACGTTTGCCTGTTCCAGATGAAATTATTAATTTTTTCGATTTCCCCCTGTATCTCCGACGGATCGAGAGAGCCGAGCTGTGCGCAAACGTTGATTATCTGTTGCAGCTCCTCGATTTTGTTGTGGATTTCTTCTTTCATATCCGAAATTGTCTGTTCGGGGTCGTCCTTTTTAGCCGTGCTGATGATTAAACTTTTCTGGACGCGCTCATCCAGGTAGCAGCTTAGTTTATAATCTATGTGCACCCAGAAGCTTGGCTCGTCGGCGGCCAGTATTCTGCCCCTGCGGTCGAGAATCTTACCTCGAAGTGTGTTGAGCTGCTGGGTCAGGCCTCTTCGTTCTTTTAGCTCGGCGACCTCCTGCTGAACACTGGAGATCGAGATCAGTTGCATTTGGGCCAGCCGTGCCAGGCAAACCAGCAGCAGCAGTGAGCTGAAGATAATGAAAATTTTGATTCGTTTATCGTACATGATTGTTTGTAAGCAAATGAATTTACTACAAAGCGTTGAATTGTGCACTCATTGGTTTATCTCATTATCCTGTTTCTGCGGAAGCGATTTGTTTTTATGCGCATCCACCATGCCAACGGCAGGAAAAGAAAAGGTCCCACGATGCCTGAGTATAAGGCCGCCTTAAAAATATCGCTATAAATCTCTGCCGGGCCCGGTTCGCTCTTAAGCAGGTTCAGCAGGTGTACCATAGTGCCGGCAAGGATTCCGGTGGCAAATATCACAAGCGCCTGATAGGGCATCTTCCTGATGGCGATGACTTGGTGCAGGTATGCCAGGGCCGTTCCGAAAAGTCCGAAGCTGATTGTCTGCGGTCCCATCGCAGGGCCGATTAAATCGGCGGCAAAACCTATCGTGAAGGAGCTTATGATCGCCTCCGACGTATTGCTGTAAACGGCGAAAAAAACAAGAAGAATCAGCAGCAGGTCGGGCTTAACCGTGAAATTCGACAGAAATCCGGCCTGCAGAACCGTAGCCAACAAAACTAACACTGCAAACCGGTACCATCGCATTTAATTATCCCCGGGTAATCCCTTGGGGACGCCTGACGGCGGAGCCGCGGTTGTCCTCACGGATTCATTATAATCACGGTCACGTTCTCTATCTTGGTAATATCACAAGCCGGTTGAACAGTTATATCCCAGACCGATGGCTGTCGGTCGTTCTTTTTACATTGAGTTACTGTTCCTATAATCATCGGCACATCCAGAAGCCCCGGTTTTTTACAGGCGAATACCTGATCACCGGCCTTGACTGGAGTGGTTGTCGGTATATCGGGAATTATTTTGGCCGAATAGTTACCCACGCCCTGCATTACCCTCTTAACTTCCGATTTGCCCACTTGCACCGCTATATTGGATGATTTGTCCGTAAACAATTTCACACGGGCGATACGGTTCGAGACTTCGGCTATGGTCCCGACGATGCTGTTGTCGGCGATGACAAACTGGTTGCTCGCCAGGCCTTCGTCTGTGCCGCGATTGATAATAAGTTCCGCCTGCGTCCCGCCGATAGTGACCGTCGAGATATCGGCAGGTATTAATTTCGCCCCTTTGAGCATTGGGAATCTGTTACGCAGGCCGGAGAGCTGGTTAATTTTTTGGTTTGCCTGCTCGAGGTTTTGCTCAAGGTTGGCGATATGGTTTTTGTACTGGATTATTGTCTGGTTCGACGAGTCTGTGAACTGCTGTTGGGTTGAGCTGGCAAGCGAGATGTCATTGCCGATTTTCAGCGGCCAGCGGAAAATACGAAGGAACGCGAACTGGAATTTATTCGTCCATTGCTGCGGGGCGAGAATCAGAATAAAACCGGCCAGCATAAGCCAGGTAAAAAGCATCTGCCTGGACAGAGAGTCCAGCAGTGATTTCCGGCGGTTTTTAGTCCTGAATGTTCCTTGCTTCCATGCCATAATTATTTTTATATTGCGTATAGCGTATCGCGTATATTAATTTGATTGTTTTCGCACGACGCAATGCGCAATACGCATGACTATCTATTCCCATCCGTATTCGCTGTGGTCCATTGTATCCTTCCACAGCTCCAGATTTTCGAGATAGACGCTGGTCCCGCGGGCCACGCAGCTTAGTGGGTCTTCCACCAATTCGACCTTTAGTCCGGTTGCGTTTGCCAGGACGGTATCCATTCCGCGAAGCAGCGAGCCGCCGCCGCAGATATGTATGCCGTTGTCTATAAGGTCCGCCGCTAATTCCGGTTCGGCTTTTTCCAGTGTCATAGTGACGGTATCTATTATTGTTGCAATCGGGTCGCGGAGGGCTTCACGAATTTCCTCGCTGGTGATTACAATTTTCCTCGGCAGGCCTGAAATAGTGTCCCTGCCGGCAATTTCCATTGTCAATTCCTCTTCCAGCGGGGCGGCGGAGCCGACCTGTATCTTTACTTTTTCCGCCCTCGCCTCGCCGATAAGAAGGTTATATGTTTTCTTGAGATGATTTATTACCGCTTCGTCCATATCGTCGCCGCCGATGCGGATTGATTCTGCGGTTGCAATGTCCGCCAGAGACATTATAGCCACTTCGGTAGTGCCGCCGCCGATATCGACCACCATCGAGGCGGTCGGTTCGGTAATGGGCAGTCCCGCTCCGATTCCTGCGGCCATCGGCTCATCAACCAGAAAGACCTTTCGTGCGCCGGCGCGTTCGGCGCTGTCGATAACGGCCCTGCGTTCGACCGCGGTTATTCCGCTCGGCACTGCGATAACCACGCGTGGCCTGACAAGCCCGCCACGGCCGTGAACTTTGCGGATGAAATAGCCCAGCATCGCTTCGGTAATTTCGAAGTCACTGATTACGCCGTCCTTCAAAGGTCTTATTGCGCTTATCGAGCCGGGTGTTTTACCGAGCATTTCACGGGCGACCAAGCCGACGGCCTGACCTTCGTTGAGGACAATATTGGTTCCTTTGCGGACGGCAACTACGGAGGGTTCATTGAGGACAATACCTTTGTCGCGGACACAAACCAAAGTAGAGCAGGTACCCAGGTCGATACCCATATCCATACTGAACCAACCCAAGATTGTATCCAGTAGCACTATCGACTCCTTTCTCAAACAATCTTAGTGCAAACTGCAGATTGGATATACTTTGAAAAGAAGTAATCCTTTGTTTGAAGTATTTTTCCAAAAAGTAATTAACAATCAGGCAAGTTCACCGAAATCCTGTTTTGGCGATGATATACCTGGTTTATATTTTACACAACTGACAATTTCCGGTCGGCTTATCTTTATATCTAAAGCGAACGGCATTGTCAATAGAGATTTACGATGCAATTTTGAAGATCGATTCGTATTGTGTATAGCACATATAAGCGACAAATCCGGCGGTAGCCAGAACTACAAGGAACGCCATGGCCAGCACAACTGTATAAAGGTTATCAGTTGCCGATCTTCGTTTGTCCTGAGCCTGCATAATGGGACTCATAAGTCAACCTCACATAGCCTTTTATAAATTTGTGCTTGCTGTATCACCGGCTCTCGGTGTTTCCTGCACAAGTTCCATAATTCCGACCGCTTTTTCGGGATCGACCTCGAAAATAACGGCGTCACAAATGAACTTATCGCCGCGAATAATATGGAAAACCATGTTCTTTTTCACACCGTTTGCCGAGCCGATCGATAATTCCACCCATGAATTTTCTATATCGACCGAGTTTATCGTACCTTTTAAGCCGATATCCGAGACCGGTGGAGCTACCCTGGCTTTTTCAAGTATCTGTGTAACAGGTATCGGCTGGGTGACAGTTTTACCGTATTGTTGTATAGACTGGTCCAGCTTGTTCTGTAATGCGGTGTTTTCCTCACGCAGACGCCTCGATTCTTTTTCCAACTGGTCTATTAAAGCCATTTTTTCAATAAGAGCGGTGGTCTTTTCTTCGAGCTCTTTGAGGTTCTTGATTCGCTCGGTATCGATCGTGTTTTTATCGTTGAGTGCGTCTTTGGCCAGCTTGACCTGTGTTTCGGTGGTCTTGGAGAAATCCATCGCTATCGCCTGCCAGTTTTCCATTCTTTGGATGGAGTCGTCTCTTTTTCTGGTGGCATCGGCCAGCTCGGCCTGTAACCTGTTTATATCAGCCTGGAGCGATTTGATCGACTCGTTCAGTTCCGCTTCTTTTTGTTGTGATTGCTCGATAGTTTTATTTAATGTGTTTTCCGTTGCTTCCTTGCTCCGCATTATGGAATTAATCTGGTTTTGACGGGAATCAAATTTTTCTTTGTAGTTAACGGCACTTCCGACATAGGTCACAACGACGCCGCATAAAAAGATCGATGATATCGTCAGTAAGACTATTAGGATCTTCGTAAGCGTGCTCAAAACAAGCTCCTTTCAATTGATTTGCGTTTTCTTTTTCAGTACACCCATTACCTCATGACAGGGCATCCCGGAGTTATATATTGCCTTTGGTAAGGCTGCTTCCCCGCCCGCGTCAGTGTGATATGAAACTTAGCTTCATTTTACGCAGGGTCAGGGAAAAAAGATCCAAGCCCTGTTATCAAAGCAGTACAGTATGATTTTACGCTTAAAGCTCGGAAAGGTCAAGTTATTTTTAATAAATACCCTAAATTAATATCGAGAATGCTTATAGACAGTGAAAGCTCCGATAAGATTGGCTGTTCGGGTGAAATTTATCTCATTGTGGTTTGGAAAACGGCTTGTGCCGCGGCCAACCTGACAAATTTCGACTCATTTTTCATTAACCGGGGGAGGTATTCCATCAGGTCGGGCGTGCCGATTCGACCGATTGCCAGTGCCGAAAGGACATAGATCCGATCACGAGCCTCGGTTTCCATTTGGTTGGTGAGGTTTTTCCTGAAAACATCGATAACTATCGATTCTCCTGTAGAATTGTTAAGTTTTCCGAGCTGTTCGGCCGCGGCGATACGTACCTCCAGGACGCCGTCATCCAGCATTGTGATTATAGCGTCTTCGGCCTTTTTGGTTCCGAGGGTGCCCATTGCTCTTATCCCGATCACTCTTACATCGGCGTAGGCGCTGATAAGCATCGCCCAAAGCTTGGGATATATCGACTCGTCACCGAGCATTGCTATTGCTTCGGCTGCCTGGTACGCCACTTTGTCGTCCGAATTTTTATCCTGAAGAGCCATATACAGCAGTTTTAATGAGTCCCTGTCACCGCTCTTGCCTAACAACATAGCGGCATTGGCTTTTACCGTCTGATTGTTGTCGTTTATAGATCCACGAAGAATCTCGATATACCCGAGGTATCCGAGTTTAATCATTGCGTATGATGCGCCTATTATGACATTGCTGTCCGGGTCCTTTAGCATTTGGTTTATCGTGTTTCTGGCGGGGGAGTAGTGCATGTCTCCGACGGCCAGGGCGGCTGCGAACCTGACGGGTGCGTATGTGTCCTGAAGCAGTTGTTGAACGCGCGGCATGAAGTTGAGCTGTCGGGTGGTGGCGACCACTTCAATGGCATTGGCCTTGACCAGCGGATCGATATCGTTCAGAGACTGGCCGATGATTTGGATGGCTTCGGATTGTGTTATAGTCAATTGGTTGCTTTCGCGCTCCGCCGAATCTATCATGAAGGAATCACAGCCGGAAGCGAATAATATCGGAAAAATAAAAAATGAAATATGGATTATGGAAGTGAATATTTTCATTTTATGCGCTTTGATTTTTCCGAGCCTTGTATTCATTTGGCTACTCCGAAATATGTCTTTCTCATTTTTTCAATCGGACAAATTTGGTTGAAAGCGATAGTATTATCAACGAAAAAACGCAAAGTTCACAACAAAAATCGAGCCATTCGCCGTATTTACTGAAAAAAGATGTCCGCTTATCTATCGGAATCCTGTCGATAAACCAGCCTGATAGGCCTGTGCGGGCCATAGCTTCGGATGGCAGAGTACCGGCCGAATACCCGTTTTTTATTCGCCCGGAACTGTCAATCAGACAACTGATGCCGGTATTGACGCTTCGCAGGACGGCGAGCCTGTTTTCAACCGCCCTGAAAGCGCAGACCGCCGCATGTTGGGGCAGCTCCGTGCTCGGAATAACTTTGTTGTCCCTGAATCGCACGAACCAGCCGTCGTTGCTGATATTGATAATCCAGTCGATTTGTTTTTTGCCATGTTCGTCCAATGCGAACTCTCTGGCAATGTACGGGACGGTGCCCTCATAACAAATCATTACGCTGAATTTATAATCCGGGATTTGACGGTTGGGATCGCCGGCCATATTAAAGACGGTGTAATTACTGCCGTAGTCGAGCGAATAGTCGTAGTTGTAGGGGGTAAATTTCATCAGGATGTTGTAAACCGACGGTATGCTCTTTCTAAAAGGCAGCGCTTCGCCGAAGGGGACAAGGTGGATTTTATCGTATTTTTCCGGTGCTTTTTGGCCGTCCGGCCTGTAAAGGAACGCCGAATTGTATCTGGCCACGCTGGGTTCGGCTTTGTTTCGTTCTATCTGCGCGCCATAGGCGCCGACAAGTACATAGGCGGTATCTTTAGCGTGGTCTTTTAGCTTCTGGTCATAAATCGCATGTTCCTCGGGAGATTCCAGGTACGGCCAAATGCCTGAATCGAGGTATGCCTGTACCATTGTTTCCGGCCAGACTATCAGCTCGGCACCGGCCGCGGCGGCGGCTTTACTCTGCTCCATCAGGTCACTAAATAACACCTCGCCGGATTCGAATGACCTTTTGACCGACTGAGGGACATTCGATTGCAGTGACGCCGCCATCGGCCCCGGCCGGATGCATTCGGCTTCCTGAGCGATTCTCCATCGACCGTAGAAAATGCTTGCTGCTACTGCCGCGCCGACAATTGCAGTTTTAAGAAAAGTTGTCAATCTGGTAATACGTCGGCCGGACCTGGTAGTAGCTGTTAAAATCAATTCGGCCAGCAGCCCGTTGACCATCGCAATAAGAAACGAGACTCCGCCCGCCCCGAAGATATCGGCGATTTGAATGATTGTGATATTCTCGTACTGGCTGTGTGCCAGAAACCGCCAGAAGAAACCGCCTAAGAAAAGGCCCTGCATCCTTTCGACCCCGACGACAAGGACCGCCGATGCCAAGAATAACGGCACTTTTTTTATTCTGCAGTAACGTAGGCACAGCGCCAGCACGGGCCAGAGTACGGCCAGGTACAGGCACATGGTTATCCAGCCGATTATCGTAATCGGGGCTATCCAGTATAAATTTCCCATCCAGTAAAAAAATGAAATGACGAAGGTGACAAGAATTAACCGCTTTGGCTTTGTCCCGGGCGAACAGGCGATAATGAAAGGCACCAGTGACACCCACGCCAGGGGCCACCAGCCGATCGGCGCCTGAATCACCATCAGCATCGCGGCGCTTGCCAGAAACGGCGCCGCAAAGAGCAGCTTCGTCCTTCGCAGTAGCTCTGCTACGGAGAATGAATTGTTTTTCAACTGGACTTTTTTCTCCATTAAGAGTCCCTGGGGCAACCGGTCAAATCCTTTACCGCCGTGGCGATTTGTTGCGAACTGTATTTCTTCCGGCTCGACGTGCTTGCGCAATGTCGAAGCAGGTCGTTCATCCGTACTGAAAATTGGTTTGTAAAAATTTCCAGAAGATTTTCATCTTCTGCTATTTCCTTCAACGGCCTTCCCATATCCGCCGAGAGTTGTTTGAGCTCGTTCAGTTCAATTGCATCCAAAAAGAGATTGCCTCCACGTGGTTTTTTCAATTGAGCCAGACGTTTGTTGGCATTTTCGACGTATTGTTCGGAAATTTCCACCCCGGCATAATGCCTGCCTAATTGATACGCCGCCGCCGCGGTAGTTCCTGAACCGCTGAACGGGTCGAGTACTAAATCTCCCGGATTGGAACTTGCCGCGATGATTCTTTTGAGCAGGCTCTCCGGCATCTGGCATGGGTGCCAGCCGAGGCGCTCCTTGAATGTCCCGCAAACTCTCGGGTACCCGTTCCAGACGTCGTCCGGCATTTTTCCCGCAGGATTGGCGCGCTTGTCGTTATAAAGGAGCTGCCTGTCGGAAGGGACCCGCACGGCATGATCATTGAATGTGAAATTCTTTTCGTCGTTGACGAAATAGAAAATGTGCGTGTGCGCCCGGGCGAATTTGTTTTTCGTCTGCTGGCCGAACGTGTAGTGCCAGATGATCCAGTTGCGCATGAAAAGGCCAAGCTCCTCGGCGATAAGTTTGACATTTGCGGCGTAATCGTCGCCGATGGCGATATAAAACGAGCCGTGCGGCTTGAGGACCTTTTTGCAGACGTTTATCCAAACTTTGGTCCAGGCGATGTAGTTTTTCTTTTTGACCTTGTCGTAGTATTTGTCGTACTTGTAGCCGATATTAAAAGGCGGGTCCGCAAAGATAAGATCGGCAAAAGGCTCATCCACCTTACCGAGTAACTCGATGCAATCGCCGCATATAATCTTATCTAAAAATTTTTGCATGGCGATATCATAACCGGAACAATCTGAGATTTCAAATTTGAAATTCAAGATTGAGCAGTTCGATTTCTTATGCCTTGGCCTCGGGATGAGAAGAGCAAGCTGTTTTTATGGTTTGATGACTTTTTGGTCTTCGAATGTTTTGCCGGAAAGATAATCGGTGAACTTGATTTTTACCGTCAGAGGCTTATCGAAATCCTCGACAATATCAGTGATATCGAACGTCAATCTGTAGTTGATGGTTATCAGCGTGGCGTACCAGTTCTTTTTCAGCTCTTCCGGCTCGACTTTCCACTGTCCGAGCATTGCATGACCGTCCGTTTTGTTCAGGTCCCAGAGCTCGACCTCCACGGAGCCGGATGCTTTAATCCTGTCGCCCTGGTCGTCGCTCGGCTGTATGTAAACAATCAGGGTCTCTTTTTTGCCGTCGTGGTCTTTATCGAAGAAATCGGTATATCGGCCGATTCTGATTTGCTGCAGGTTATAGAGACTTTCCGCCCTGACGTTTTCAGGCAGGGTCGTGAGGACCTGAACCTGGCCTTTCAACTGCTTGTTCTGGGATTCTGCTTTCTCGGCCCGGCCTGTTAATTCTTTATTTTGATTTGTTAGCTGCTCAATTTCCTTGAGCATTTCGGTTTTTTCGTTTGCATTATTGCAGCCGGAAAAACCCAGAAGACAGAAAACGAAAATGATTGATACTCGACGTACGAAGCTCGATACTCGTCGAATATCGGGAATCGAGAAACGAGAATCGAGAATCAGGTTTTGACATTCGGTTTTCATTCTTCCTGTTCCTGCTTCTTAATGATCTCCGGTGCTTTCTGCAGCACCCTGTCGGCCAAGCCATAATCGATTGCCTCGGCGGCGTCAAGCCAGAGATTCCGGTCGCAGTCTTTTTCGACCTTCTCGGAGGGCTGGCCCGTATGTTTGGCTAATATATCATACATGCGTGTTCGAAGGCGAAGTATTTCCTGGGCTTCTATGTCGAGATCGGTCGCAGGGCCGATTAATTGTCCTGATATGAGCGGCTGGTGCAGAAGTATCCTGTTGTTTGCCAGCAGATATCGCTTGCCTTCACGGCCGCCTGCCAATAACCAGGCCGCCATACTTGCCGCCTGCCCGATGCAATACGTAGCGACATCGCATCGCAGGAACTGCATCGTATCGTAAATAGCCAGACCCGCCGTGATGGAGCCGCCGGGCGAATTGATATAGAAATGAATGTCGCTTTTCGTGTCCTCATTACTTAAAAACAGCATCTGGGCGACGATGATATTTGCAGTAGTATCGTCAATTTGCCCGCCCAGAAAGACGATTCTGTCCTTAAGCAGTCTCGAATAGATATCGTATGCACGTTCGGTTCGGCCACTTTTTTCAATTACTATCGGTACTAAATTTTGATTCACGTTCATTTTTTTATCCTCGTATTGCGTATATCGTATTGAGTTTTTCGCATCACGGATTCCCTTAGTCCCTTATGAGATGCCTTCCGGCAGGACACCTTACGGCGAACGCAATACGCATCACGAACTACCTTCTTTCTTTTCCTCTTTTTTCTCTCCGTCCTTTTTCTTCTTCTTTCCTTCTTCTTCTATGAGCACCTCATCGATAAGGCCGTATTGAAGGGCCTCGTCCGCCGTCATATACCTGTCCCTTTCGGTCTCGGCGGCGATTTTTTCAACCGGCTGGCCCGTATGTTGGGAGAGAATTTCGTTTATCATTTTCTTGGCTTTCAGTATTTCTTCGGCCTGAATTTTAATATCCGACGCCTGCCCGCTTACGCCGCCCCAGGGCTGATGCAGCATAAACTTGGCGTGTGGCAGGGCGAAGCGGCTTCCTTTTGAGCCTGCCGCCAGGATTACCGCTGCTCCGGACTGTGCTCTGCCGATGCAATACGTCGCCACCGGAGAGCGAACGAAACGTATCGTATCGTAGATGGCCATCGTATCGTCCACACTGCCGCCGGGAGAATTGATATACAGGCTTATTTCGCTGTTCCGCTTGAGATTGTCGAGATACAGCATTTTCATAATGACCTCGGCGGCCCTTGCGTAGGATATTTCGCCGATAAGGAAAACGATGCGGTTCTCCAGCAGCATATCGTCGAGGCTCATTTGGCGGAAGCGCTGGTATTGTCCGCTGCCGCCTCCGTATTGGTTGTACAAGTCCATGGTTTTTGCCTGGTGCTCAATAGACATTCATAATTCCCTTAAAAAACGTTTCATATCCGTCGGATAAAAACGGACCTTACAGTTTCATATCCTTTATCGAGTTTCAACGGATATTTTCTTAATCGGATATTCCTGCCTGTCGATTTGATTTTTTCGCGATTGTTTCGCCTTTTCAGGACTCTTTTTCTTTAGATTTAGGTTTTTTGGCCGTCTTTTTAGCGGTTTTTTTCTTGGGTTTCTCGGTTGTCGTTGCGGCCTTTTTGGCTTTTTTATCCGGTTTTTTCTCCGTTATCTTCGCCGTTTCGAGCAATTTCTCGACACATTTGTTCTGGCGGACTTCCATACGGAACTGGTCCAGTGAGCCGTCGTGCTCCATCTGCTCTCTCATTTTTTCCGGTCGTTGATTTCTCTGCCTGGCCAGTTCGGCGATATGGCCGTTAAGCTCTTCATCGTTGACGTCTATATCGAGTTTAGCGGCGATTTTGTCCATGATAAAGAACGTCTGGAGCTGTTGTTTGGCCTGTTCCTCACTGCCGGCCTGGAGCTGTTCCATGTGCTCTGCAACCTGCTCGCGTGACATTCCTCTCATAAGCAGGTTGATATATTGCCGCCGCAGTACGGTGTCGGCCTGCCGGGCGACAACATCCAAAGGCAAATCGAAATCGGTATTATCGTGCAGGTACTTATAAATCTGCTCGCTCATCTCGGTCCGCAATTGTCTCTCGATCTGGCTCTGTAGTTTGTCGTGTGTTTTTTCCCGCAGTTCGTTTTCATCCTCGATCCCGACCCGCTGGAAGAAGCTTTCATCCAGCTCGGCGGGTTTGAGCCATTTGATATCCTTTATATCAATCTGGACGTCCACCTTTTTACCTCGATACTCTTCTCTGAAATAAGTTTTGGGAACATCGACGCTAAACTGCTTGTTTTCTCCTGCTTTGGCTCCTAAAAGAAATTCATCGAGTTTCTCGACCGGCACCTGTCCGACGAAACCGTTTTGCCTGACGTGTATCTCGGCGTTGTCGAGCTTCTCCTGTTCTTCGAGACCTTCGACTTTAAGAAGCACATCGGCTATTATCTGGTCTTCCAGCTCGATCTTGCCGTCTTCCCGCGGCGTCCACATACCCGCCAGTTTTTGTATATGCTCGATTTCTTTGTCTATTTGCTCGTCCGTCACTTCCAATATCGTTTTGGTTACCGGGATGCCTTCGAGCGCCGGCAGGTCGAATTCGGGACGAACTTCAACTTCGAAATCGAACTTCATCGGGCCTTTTTCCGGCAGCTCGATGTTCTCATAGTCAATATCCGGCTCACCTAATGTCTTTAGCTCGTTGTCCTTGAGTGCCGCCTCGCTCGCTTCGGCCAATAGTGTCAATTTGATTTGCTCGGTCGTCTCCTTGCCGAATCTTTTCTCGATGAGTCGTCGTGGCGCACGGCCTTTTCTAAAACCGGGAACAATAGCCTCCTTGCGCAGCTCTTCGTATCGATTATCGGTGGAGTATTTTATCGTCTCCTCGGGAATCTCGATACTGACCTTCTTTTTGCACGGCCCGGCATCTTCGATTGTCACGACATTCTTCGGCAAGTCGGGCTTTTTTTCTTCCTCTTTGGAACCTTCCGGTTTCTCTTCGGTTGTTGTGGATTGTTCTTCCGTCAGTTCTTCTGTTTGCTGTTCTTCTTCAGCCATTTCGGTGCTCCTGAACTATTCTGCCTTGGCGGCGTTAAAATTATAAATAAAAAAGGCATCAACCCGCTTTTTCCGTCCCCCTCGGGGACTACGAGTTTTAGCCCGGTCTTCGCAAATTCAATCCCGCATCTATTTGGGCGGTATGCCATAACTGGATAGATGCCGGATCCAAGCGTACCGGAGACCAACGCCAAACTATCATTAGCCGGTAACTCACCGATACTATATAAGTGCATAAGTCACAAGGGCACAAGGTTTGTGTCCTTACGTTCCCGTGCTCTTATCGTAAAGCGGGCGATGAGACTTGAACTCACGACATTCACGTTGGCAACGTGACGCTCTACCACTGAGCTACGCCCGC
The DNA here is from genome assembly GCA_964570855.1 of uncultured Pirellulales bacterium. GTDB lineage: Bacteria > Planctomycetota > Phycisphaerae > Sedimentisphaerales > Anaerobacaceae > JAFGPS01. Next base: position 21,519 of record CAZMZR010000028.1, on the reverse strand, counting down.
ATGTTCGTGATTCGGGTTCTGGCGCTGCCGTTAACCCGACTTTCTGATAATTATATAGGCATATTTGAGCTATGCAAGGGCTTTTTTTGCAAATTTTTGGGCACAAAACCGCCAGTCGAGCACATCCTGAGCGCAAGCCCAAAAGTTTTGACGTCAGACCTGCCTTATGTTATAATATCCCGACTTGCGATGCGGCTTGTTTTTTGCGATGTAGAGATTTTTCTATCTTTATATCATCCATCGTGAAAGCAGGGGGTTTGTAAGATGGGTAGAATATATACGAAAGCGGAAAAGAGATGGATTTATGCATCTCTGATTTTCCTTATACCGCTGGTGCTGTTTATCGTTAGTCTGGTTCTCAACAGGGCGACAGAACCGCAATTTGTTCACGCTTCGCCCGACAAATCCGCCGATGTCAATGAGCCGGCGGTCGATGCGAATCAGCCGGTCGAGCAGGAGCAAACAGACCCGAACCGGCCGCAGCACGAGCATCCGGCGTTTAAAGAGCGTATCGAAGAGCGGGCGAGAATGGTTGCCCGGCAAATCCAGTCGCGGGACGTCAACGATTCGAACGTTCTGGCGGCGATGCGAATTGTGCCGCGTCATGCGTTCGTCCGGCCGGATGAGCAGCGATATGCCTACACCGACTCGCCGCTTCCCATCGGTTACGACCAGACCATCAGCCAGCCGTACATCGTGGGCTTTATGACCGAAGCGCTGCAGCTTGACCCCAATTCCAAAGTCCTGGAAATCGGCACCGGCTCAGGCTATCAGGCCGCCGTCTGTGCAGAAATTGCAAAGGATGTTTTCTCAATCGAGATTGTCGAGGAGCTTGCGGAGATTTCCAAAGAGCGGCTGAAGGAATTGGGCTACCCGAACGTATTTGTCAAAGCGGGTGACGGTTTTTTCGGCTGGCCGGAGAATGCCCCGTTCGATGCGATAATCGGCACGGCCGCGGCGGGGCGCGTGCCGGAACCGCTCATCGAGCAGTTAAAGCCGACAGGGAGAATGATTCTTCCTGTAGGGGGACCGCGTGACTTCCAGTACTTGGTTTTGATAACAAAAGATGAAAAGGGTAATCTTGTCGAGAAGAAAGTCCTGCCTGTCCGGTTTGTCCCAATGACTGGCCAGGTGCAAAAGCCGAAAAAAGAAACCAACCAATAGCTTCCTTAATATCCCGGATATACCATTTCCGGAGAGTACGGCTGTTCGGGGATAGTCTTCGGTTCCGGCTCCGGCCAGAAGACCGCATCGGCATCTTTGTCCGACCACATTCGATATTTTCCTTCATTGTCATAAGCCGGCTTGCCGCCATCATCGACATAATTATGGCCGAAACTGTAAAGGAGAAAATCATCTTCCGTTTTTCTATAGGCTAACGGCTTGTCGCTAAAGTAATCCATCGGTAGATTTTTGAGATACCCTGTGACGATAAGCTCGTCCAAATCCTGCGGGTATTCTCCTTTGTCCTGTTTGTATCTGAATAATCCTATCATGGTTACCAAAGCCTCAGCTTCTAATTTGCTGCGATATGCTATCTCGCTTACCCTTCCTAAAGCAGGCATCAAGACCATGACAGGCCAGTAACGAATCTGTTTAAGACGCGACCACTCATACACGCCCATTTCAAAATCAATATTTTCCTGATGCAATTGCCTGGGTGTTTTGTAAGCCCATTGTTGCACATTATCATAGAAATTTTCAAATACCCTTCTCATTTTGTCCCTGTCGGCGGTGACCAGAGACAATCCCAGGTATTGGACGTAGTTAAGAAAGGGATTGTCGAAATCGTTCAGGATATCTGAATCTGAAGAAGAAATAGTACTGAGCCGGCCGGGAATCATATGACCTGAGCCGCTGCCGTTATCAGTATAGCATCTCTGAATGAAATCTAATATCATAAATCTTTCCGTCGTGTAATCTGGGGTATAGGTCCCATTGACTATCAGGTCCTCGAGATTAGCCTGAAAGTCTTTGAGCAATGGGCCTTCCACTTGCCGATGTTGCAGGATGAGAAAAGCTGTTCTTACAGATTTTGCTTGTATCGCCCACCCGACAAGCTGTTCAACAACAGTTCTGGGGCCCTCAAAATGTTGACCGGCTCGATAACAGAGCAACAAGTCATCGAAGGCTTCTTCGACATTGCCACTGTTTGCTTTCAGTACCGCCTGCCAGGATAACAGTCTTGATAAATCCCTGATAGTCCTCAATTCCGGTAAAAGAACATTCAGAAGGATTTCGCCTTTCGCTTCCCGCTGCCACCAACAATGCGGTTTTTCGGTTGCCTGTTGGAACATTTTGATTGCTTCGGTATTACTGGAAATCCATGTTTTCAAAGAAGCCAGTTCTTCAGCGTTTAATTCGTCGACCCAATTTTTATTTCTAATCGCTTTCATGAGCTTATTATCATCTGCGAAAACGGGTTCTTCTTTGAGTTCGACATCCGGCGGTTCTTTGTACAAATCGAATGCTTTTTGATAGAGCGGTGCGGCATTCTGGCTCTCATCCACAACCGGCCTGGTCAGGTTTGTCATTTCCCGGACGTAATTGACGCTGATGTTGGGTTGACCAAGGGAGATGTAAACGCAATAGAAAATAAAGGATAAGATTATTACGCCGATAGTTTGAAAGCTTCTTGCGACAATAGTTCGCCAGAGCGGCCGGCAGCGTTTTTTCGCCCGGCGCAGCAGGATGGCCAGAAGTTTAACGTCCCCGAACTCTAAAATAAGCTGCCTCGCTTTTTCTTCTCTTTCCTTGCCGGCGGGGCAGTCTCTAAGCTGGTCTTCGAAATGCGCCGTAAGCTCGGCCCTAACGTCCTTCTGTACATTACGGCGGTAACGCATCTTTTTGATGACCCGGTTGATAAACTCGCAGACGCAGGAGGGAAGATTTTCTATTTGGTCTTTTTTATTTTCCTTTGCCATAGTGACCTCGGAAATTTTAATTCGTATTATTTCATACGGACCCCCAAATAAATTTGGGGGCTAAATATGCTTACACGGTGGCGAGTGCCCCGCCGAAGACGAGATTCAGGCCTGTAGTCAATTCTTTGAGCTGGGCCTTTTGTCTGACTAACTCGTCTTTACCTTTGCCGGTTATGGAGTAATATCTTCTCTTTCGGCTGGACTGGTTCGTCTCCCATTTGCCTTTGATTAGCTTTTTAGCTTCGAGGTTGTACAACAGCGGGTAGAGTGTGCCCTTGCCGAGGCTCAGGATGTCACCGCTTCGCTGTTCGATGGACTGGCTCAGCTCGTAGCCGTACATAGGCCCGCGGGAGAGAATCTCCAGAACGACCACCGGGGCGATACCTTTGAGTAGCTGACTTTCGAATTTCATAAAAGCTCCTTGTATATGTTTTGTATCGTATTTTTTATTATGTTATACTTATTATGTATTGCATACTATGTAATGTCAACTAAAAAATCGGAAAATTTTCAAAATTTTTCAGGGTGTATAGTGCCGTTATTTAGCCGCTAATTTGCTTGCAAAGCAGGTTTTGTGTTATAGAATAGGGAAAATACCCGGAAAGGTTTATGAATGTTCCGGGTAAGGATTGACGAAATGCGATTATTGAATATGGAGCAGTGGCAGAGTGGCTGATCGCGACGGTTTTGAAAACCGTTTTACCGAAAGGTAACGGGGGTTCGAATCCCTCCTGCTCCGTTTATTTCTCCATTTGCCATGTACCGCTGGTTTTCTTGGTATATTGCGTCACCAAATTCCTCAACTGCCTTAGAGAATATTCCGCTTTTGCGCCGGTTATTGATGTGTTTTGTTTAAGGATGCCTGATTTTAATGTAAAAAACGTGTAGCCGAGCTTTAGTGTAAAAAAGCTTATAAAACTTTAACAAAACGATAACAATATGCTAACATGAATATATCACTATGTTCATAAACCGGTTATAAAGTCAGGATAAGAACCATGGCAAATGAACGTATTCTCGTAGTCGATGACGAGGAAGATGTCCTCGAATTAATCAGGTATAATCTCAATAAGAACGGCTATAAAATCGTCACGGCAACTTCCGGCGAAGAAGCTATTAACGAGGCCAGGGGCAAAACGCCTGATTTGATAATACTGGATTTAATGCTCCCCGGTATAGACGGCCTGGAAGTCTGCCGGAAGTTAAAAAGCGACGTCAAGACCGAACGGATTCCCATTATCATGCTAACAGCCAAAGGCGAGGAGACGGATATTGTCACCGGCCTCGAGCTTGGTGCCGACGACTATGTGACAAAGCCGTTCAGTCCGAAAGTGCTGACGGCAAGAATTCGCAGAATTCTGCACAGGACGGTCAGCAGAGATTTGGAACGGCCGCCGATAAAGATACGTGATTTAACAATCAATCCCGACCGCCGTGAGGTTCTTGTCAAAGAAAAGCCGGTGTCACTGACCTTTACTGAGTTCAATATTCTATACGCCCTTGCCAAGCGTCCCGGCCTTGTTTTTACCCGGTACCAGATTATCGACGCCGTTCATGGTGATGATTATCTTGTAACAGACCGGGCGGTGGATGTTCAGATAGTATCGCTTCGCAGGAAGTTAGGCTCCTGCGGCGGTAATATTGAAACAGTCAGAGGAGTCGGCTACCGTTTTAAGGACTAATCAATGTCTCAGCGACGTTTATTGTGGCAGCTTTTCCCGGCGTATTTACTGATAACGGTTATAGCGTTACTAATCATTACCGTGTATCTGTCACGATTATTGCCGCAGTTTTATTATAACCAGATAGCGGGCGACCTTCAGGTCCGCGCCCGCCTGGTAGAACAGCAAATCCTCCCGGGACTAAAACAACTGGACTTTAAGCAGATAAACGAGCAGTCGAAGATACTGGGTCGAAGCAGCTCGACAAGGATTACCGTCATCCTGCCCGACGGCCGGGTTATCGGTGAATCAGATAAAGATGAAGAATTGGGAGACCACAGTAATCGTCCGGAGATTAAGGATGCAATTGAAAAAGGTATGGGCAGGTCTTTGAGATTCAGCAATACACTGAACGAAAAGATGATGTACATAGCCATCCCGATAGAAGAACAGGGTAAAATCCTTGCAGTTATTCGAACGGCCATCCCCGCAACGGCTATTAATCATGAGCTTAAAATTATATATAACAAGATTGTTCTGAGCGTTTTTATTGTTGCTGTTTTTGCGGCGGGAATCAGCCTGGTAATTTCCCGAAGAATAAGCCGGCCTATCGAGCAGATGAAGGACACCGCCCAGCGGTTTGCGGCGGGCGAGCTTGGTCTGCGAGTCCCCGTGCCGAAGCAGATTGAGCTGGCCGAGCTTGCTCTTGCGTTGAATGAAATGGCCAGACAACTGCAAAAGAAGTTTGAAACGATAACCAGGCAGCGAAACGAGTCGGATGCGATTCTTTCAAGTATGGTTGAGGGCGTCCTGGCGGTTGATTCGCAGGGTCATATTGTCAGTGTGAATAAGGCGGCGGCGAATTTTCTCGATATCGACCGGACAAAAGCCCAGGGCCGTAATGTCGAGGAAGTAATCCGCAATCCGGATCTGCAAAAATATGTACAGAACATTCTGAGCGAAGAAAATCCCGGCGAGACTGATATTGTTTTATCCGGCAAGGACGAGCGAATCATTCGGCTCGACGGCGCCGGGCTGACCGACGGCAAGGGCCACAGGAGCGGGGCCGTTATCGTTCTGAGCGATATGACCCGTGTGCGTCGCCTGGAGAATCTCCGGCGTGACTTCGTAGCGAACGTCTCGCATGAATTGAGAACGCCGATAACCTCGATCAAGGGTTTTGTCGAAACATTACAGGAAGGTGCTATCACGGAGCCGAAGGAAGCCGAACGGTTTCTTCGGATAATTGCCAGGCATTCGGACCGGCTCAATGCCATTGTCGAGGATTTGTTGACCCTTTCCAGTCTCGAAGAGGGCGGTAAGGACAGGAAGATAGCTTTTGAGAAGAAATCCGTTCGGCCGATGCTCGCCTCGGTCATTGAAATGTCTTTGATAAAAGCCGAGGAGAAAGATATTACAATTAATCTGGATTGCGATAAGGATATTCAGGCGAAGATGAATACTGCCCTGCTGGAGCAGGCGGTATTGAATCTTGTTGACAATGCCGTCAAGTACAGCGAGCAGGGGGCTCGGATACAAATCACGGTGGCCAAGACAGATGGTATGGTAGCGATTTCGGTCCGTGACAACGGCTGCGGCATCGCCAGGAAATATCAGGACAGAATATTCGAGCGATTTTATGTGGTTGATAAAAGTCGCAGCCGCAAGCTGGGTGGGACGGGACTCGGGCTGGCTATTGTCAAGCATATCGCCGAGGTGCACGGCGGGTATGTAACAGTTCAAAGCACAATCGGCGCCGGTAGTACGTTCACTATGTATTTGTCAGTTGGTTAAGACCAAAGATGATTCTGTAGCAATTCGGTAATTTATTACACTTACAACTAAGTCGGTGTGGCAGTTGTTAATATTAACACAATTTTAACATACGCCTGATATTAGCCTAACAATTCTTAGTTAATTTACAGTATTGAAAGGCGAAATCGCTGTTCAAGATCGGCTTGGAACATCGCAAAAAAGTAGTGAAGTAATATTGGAGATGTACAAATGAGAAAGGATAAAGCGAGGAAAGGAATTTTGCTGATAGTGGGTATTGCAATTGTTCTCTGCCGGTTGTCGGCTGCACAGGCCGGTTCCGATGAGCTTGGCGAGCTGAAAGAGCAGCTTGCAGAATTACAGGAGAAGGTAACCAGGTTAGAGGCAAAGCAGAGTACGACGGAAGATTTAACACTGCCGGAGGCCCTCAAGTGGGCGGAAAAAGTCAAGATTTCCGGTGATTTGAGGTATCGTCATGAACATATTGACGAGGAAACGGGCACGACCACCGTAGGATGGAAGAACGGTGTTGACCGCCATCGGATTCGTGCGAGATTGATGCTTGAAGCGATAGTCAACAATGAATGGGATGTAGCATTCAGACTCGCCAGCGGCTCGAAAGACCCTGTCTCGGCGAATCAGGACCTTGAAGACAGCTTTTCCAGCAAGGATTTCTGGCTGGACCTTGCTTACTTCAACTGGCATCCGAAAGCAATGGATGGATTCAATGTAGTCGGTGGTAAAGTAAAGAATCCGTTTTATAAAGTCGGCAAAAATCAACTCGTCTGGGACGGCGACCTTAATCCCGAAGGCTTGGCGATACAGCTTAGTAAGCCGTTTCTTGGTGAAGACCAACTGTTTTTCAATGGCGGCGGCTTCTGGGTCGATGAAAGTTCCAGCGGAGTAGATACGTTGTTGTGGGGTGCGCAAACATATATCAAACACAAGATGGGAGATTCCGATTATTTTCTCGGCGGTGCAAGTTACTGGGACTACGGCAATATAAAAGGCAGCGGCGACCTTAAAAGCACATGGTCTGATTCGAGCAGCTTTTTCGGCAATACCTCAGACGCGAATATGTTTGCCGGCGATTATGATATTCTTGAGATTTTTGGCGAATATGGTTTCAAATACGACTCAATGCCGGTAACATTTTATGGTAGCTGGGTCCGGAATCTCGTTGCCTCAACCAACAGAGATACAGGCTGGCTTATCGGGGGCAAACTTAACAAGGCAAAAGATCCGGGCTCGTGGGAAGTCTCCTACGACTACAGGGTGCTTGCAGCGGACGCGGTTGTCGGCGCCATGAGCGATTCGGACTTCATTGGCGGCGGTACCGACGGCAGGGGCCATAGATTCGGCTTTACATATCAGGTAGCTAAAAATGTGCAGGCTGCAACGACATACTTCCACGATGACGACGGTACAGGCGCCGCAGGTCGTAATTTGGATTATCGAAGATTGCAGTGTGATTTAGTGCTCAAATTCTGATAGCAAGATGCTTACTGTAAATTGATGTTTTTGCAATAAATCCTGAATATGTTAAGTGTGTTAAATAAAGTCTATTAAGGAGTATAATAATGAGGAAGTTAATTATATGCGGATTGATGATGCTGGCTTTGGTTGCGGCCGCAGACGCTACAGGCGCCGAGAAGCTTCACATTGAAGGCTCTACGACGGTGGGGCCTATAGCGGATGGCTTTACCGAGGTGTTCAGGGATATGTATCCGGATGTTACAATTACCGTAAATAAAAGCGGCAGCGGCACGGGAGCGGCGGCGCTTATCGACGGCCGATGTGACATTGCGACGATGAGCCGGTTTATGAAGGACCAGGAATTCAAAGATGCCGTCGCCAAGGGCGTATTTCCGGTCGCCCATGTGGTTGCGATGGACGGCGTTTGCATCGTGGTTCATCCCTCGAATCCGGTTGATTCGATGACCACCGAGCAGGTTCGTGATATTTACTTAGGTAAAATCAAGAACTGGAAAGAGCTCGGCGGCCCTGATATTCCCATCGTGGTAATCAGCCGGGATACGGAGTCCGGGACATACGACACCTTTGACAGTTTCATTATGAAGAAGCAGAAAATGGCGTCGAGCGTCGAATATGTCACTTCGAATCCCCAGGCTTTCGCACGAATGAAGAACACGCGCGGAGCGATTGGTTACGTCGGTTACGGTTTTGTCCAGATGGGTGTTAAAGCTGTGACCTTAGACGGGGTGAAACCGTCTATCCAGACGATAATGAGCGGGAAGTATCCGGTATCGAGACCTTTGTTTATGTTCACAAACGGTTATCCGAAACTCGGTTCCATGGCCCATAAGTTCGTCACGTTCCATCTTACCGAAAGCGGGCAGGAAGTTGTTGAAGACAAGGGTTTTGTGGCTGTAACAAGCTACTGAAATATTAAGATTCCATTTTGAGATGCAAATAAAATAATGAACGGCGGTAATACCGAACAGACAGTACGGCCGGCGGTTGATTTCAAGCAGCCGCTGGTTCTTACGTTTGGACAGGATATCAAGGGATTTTTATTCAGACACCTTGGTCGTCTGGCCCTTTTTTTGTTGACCTGCACCTCGGTTCTGGTTGTCTTTTTGATTTTTCTGTTTGTCATTCTGGAAGCATTTCCGTTTCTGGGAAAGTTCAGCATCGTTGAATTTCTGACCAGTACGGCCTGGTATCCCGAAGCGCATGGTGAACCCGAATTCGGCGCCCTTGCATTGATTGTCGGCTCGGTCTATGTAACACTGGCCGCTCTTATATTTTCTGTTCCAATAGGCGTCCTGGCCGCTGTATTCCTCAGCGACATCGTACCTTTTCGGATAAGAAATATCATCAAACCCGTCATTGAGATTCTGGCGGCGATTCCCTCGGTGGCTTACGGGTTTTTCGCGGTTCTGGTTCTGGCGCCGTGGCTGCAGAAGTATTTTGGCTTTGCCACAGGGACAAATGCCCTGAATGCTTCCTTGCTGCTGTCGATTATGGCGCTTCCGACCATCATTAGTGTCGCCGAAGATTCTATCTCGGCCACGGGCAGGGAATTGAGAGAAGCATCGTACGGGCTCGGGGCAACGCGTTTCGAGACAACGTTCAAGGTGGTCATACCGGCGGCGCACAGCGGGATTATTGCGGCGATTGTATTGGGTATGATGAGGGCGATAGGGGAAACAATGGTCGTATGGATGGCTTCGGGCAATGCCAGTCAGATTCCTCATCCATGGTGGGACATGTCTCAGTCGGTTCGTACAATGACGGCTTCGATTGCCGGAGAGATGGGCGAGACGGTCAAAGGCTCCGACCATTACAGGGCGCTTTTTGCAATCGGGCTTTTACTGCTTGTAATGACTTTAATGTTGAATCTCGTAAGCGAATATTTTCTGACAAGAGCAAGAAAATCTTTGGGAAAGTCGTAAATGAAAGCCGGTTACCGTACCATGTTCGATAAGGTTTTCACGGTGATAACGGGCTTCGCCGTTTTATCTATGGTTATTGTATTATTTGTAATACTCGGCCCCATGCTTCACAGGGGATTCGGTGCGGTATTTTTCAAGGGAACTGTGGAGTTTCGCAAGATGCAGTTGGCCGAATTCGGACATGGCGGTCAGGAGCAGGTTCGCGCACAAGCCGAAAGAACTGACGCCGTTCGGGCGAGCGTGTATGATATGATTGACAATTTCAAAAGCGGCGTTGATATCGAACAGCTCACAGACCGGGCCAAAGACATTCACAGAGATTTTGGAAAAGAGCTGAGACTCAAAGAAGTTCCGCGTGAGCAATATACCGCACTGCGTTCGCTTAGCCGGGATATTCGCGACAAGCTAACGGATGCCTTTTCGAGTAATAGTATCGAGCAAATACATCGAGATATCGAGTATGTTTTACAGTATGAAAACGATGAGCGTTTTGTCGGTACGGCGGCGAGTGTTTTTTTTCAGTTGGCAAGGCAATATCAGAAGGCGGCAGCGGCAACCGATTTGGACAAAAGGGATGAATACGCACAGGAACTGGCTGAGCTGGAGCAGATTATAACAGAACTGCTTGGTCGGGGACCGGCCGAAGATTCGTCGGCCCTGGCACAATTCAGATACGGCGCAACTCGCTGGGACCAGGCGAAAAAGCTGCTGCATAGATTATACTGGAAAGAAAAGTGGGTCGAACAGTCCCCTAAGGAACACCTTGCGACGGAGTCGAGCAGGTCCTTGGTGAGAACTGAAATCAGTCGAGCCGAACAATTCGCCGGGACCGAATTGGAGCCTTTGTTCGGATATATCGGGGACAATCTTGATAAAATGCTCGAACCGAGGTGGTCTTTTTACTGGCGATATTTTATCGATGACGGTACGCCGGGACATTATTTCGGCGGGATCGGCCCGGAGATTTTCGGCACGCTGTTGTTGACTCTTTTGAGCATGATTTTTGTTGTCCCGTTCGGAGTTGTTAGCGCTGCATATCTAACCGAATGCACAAAGGAAGGCCCGGTCATCAGGATTATCCGTATGTCTATCAATACTCTTGCCGGCGTTCCGAGTATTGTTTTCGGCCTGTTCGGCATGGCTTTTTTTGTTTTATTTTTCATTCCCCTGTTCGGCGGACCTTCGAAACCGTGTATCCTGGCCGGTTCACTGACTCTTGCCGTGCTGACACTGCCGGTAATGATTCGTTCGAGTGAGGAGGCGATTAAGACGGTCCCTCAAACTTACAAGGAGGCGTCGCTGGCCCTCGGAGCGAGCGGCTTCAGAACGTTTATGGCAGTGACACTGCCGGCGGCCCTTCCGGGGATATTGACCGGTGTTATATTGAGTCTGAGCAGGGTGGCCGGCGAGACCGCACCGATTTTATTTACCGCGGGGATAACGGTAGGGCCTTTGCCAAAGTCGATTTTTCAAACCACCCGGACTCTTTCTTACGGAAGCTGGGATATGGCGGTCGGAGATAAACTTTCCGCTCAAGTGCCTCATAATCAGTTCGGGATGGTTGTCACGCTTGTTCTTTTGATTCTGTGTTTGAACGCCCTTGCAATTATAATTCGTTCGAGAGTGTTTAAGCGATTGAAAGGTCAATGAGAATGGTCTTGGCCGGGAGAAAATATTTGTAATGCAGAAAGGTAATGCTAAGATGTTGTCGTCATCGGTAAAAGCCCGGGAAGAAGAACATGGTCCTCTGGAGGTTATACAAGGATTGAAAGAGAACAGCGCGAGTAAATCAAAGAAAGAAACAAAACCGGTCCGGGAGTGTGCCGATGCGGTGATAAAAGCGGAAAATTTCAGTTTTTATTACGGCTCGAAAATGGGTATCAAAAATATATCGATGGAAATCTATCCCTGTACGGTTACCGCCATTATCGGGCCGAGCGGGTGCGGCAAAAGTACGTTCCTGCGAAGCATCAACCGCATTAACGACCTTATTCCGAATATACGTGTCGAAGGAAAAATGTTTGTGAACGGTCAGGATATTTACGAAAAGCAAATCAACCTGGTCAATCTGCGGCAGCAGGTCGGAATGGTTTTTCAAAAACCCAATCCCTTCCCGAAAACTATTTTCGACAATGTCGCATACGGGCCGAGATTACAGGGCATTACAAAACGCGGCGATTTGCAGCAAGCCGTGGAGGAAAGCCTGCGGTCGGCGGCGCTGTGGGATGAAGTGAAAGATGATTTGAAAAAGTCGGCGCTGGCTTTTTCCGGCGGCCAGCAGCAGCGGTTATGTATCGCAAGGGCTTTGGCGACGAAGCCGAACGTTCTTTTGATGGATGAGCCGTGCTCGGCGCTGGACCCGATCGCAACGGGAAAAATTGAAGACCTTATGGACAGCTTGCGAAGCGATTATACGATAGTAATTGTTACCCATAATATGCAGCAGGCCGCCAGGGTCAGCGAATACACCGCCTTTTTCTGCCTTGGTGAGTTGATTGAATACGATAAGACAACGAAAATATTCCGGAATCCCGGGGAAAAACAGACCGAAGATTATGTCACAGGGAGGTTTGGCTGATTTAATTAAAACAGATTTCAAAATATGAGGAATCGAATAATGCCTAAACACCTGCAGCGTGAAATTGAAAATTTGAAGAAGAAAATCCTGAACCTCGGGGCGAGAGTCGAGACCGCGGTCCATGAGGCAATCGGCTCGATCGAGGAACGGGATGCCGCTTTGGCACAGAAGATCATCGAAGATGATATTCAAATCGACGATTTCGAGGTTGAGGTCGAAGAGGAATGTTTGAAGATACTCGCTTTGCATCAGCCGGTTGCTATTGACCTTCGTTTTATTGTAGCGGTCCTGAAAATTAATAATGATCTCGAACGTATCGGGGATCTGGCGGTCAATATCGCGGAAAGGTCGGCCTATCTCGTCTCTCAATCGCCGGTACAGGCGTATTTCGATTTTTCGAGCATGAGTAAAAAGACCGAGGAGATGTTAAATAAGAGTCTGGATGCGCTGGTTAACATGAGTTCCGAACTTGCCCATGAGGTTTGTGTCGATGACGACGAAGTTGACGGCATGAACCGCCGGATGTATATCGAAATACAGGAGTCAATTCAAAGACATCCCGAACAGATGTCTTCATTGATTCATCTTCTTTCGGTCTCGCGTCACTTGGAGCGGATCGCCGACCATGCAACTAATATTGCCGAGGATGTTATTTATATGATCGACGGCAGGATCGTGCGGCACAAGACCGAGGAATACGGCTCCGGGTAGAAATCGAATCAGAAACAATTTCCAAATACTCAAGCGATGATTTATCGCCTTTTCGACTATTTTTTTTCGCCGACGAGCGGCCAGATGTTTTCAATCTGAAAAATCACGAGGTATTTGTTCGAGTCGTCATTGGGGTCACATATTTCCGGTTTTTTTCTGACAATCTCTTCAATTAAGGAAGTGTTGGTTTCCTCCCGGATTTTGGTCAGATACAATCTTTTGCCGGTATATCCTTCGCCCTGTTCGATGAACATATACGCGGCATGTGGATTGGATTTGAGGTTCTGATGACTGAGACGCTCGCGCATGATAAATGCGATTGTTGTTTCATCAATAACTTCCGGCCTGGCGTAAACGGCAAGGTCAACCATACCGTCGGAATCTGCGGTCGCCAAAATGCCGATGCCACTGGCCTTCTCGAAATAGTCGAATAAACTCATATTCGTGCACTCCATAATAGTATTCGGTTTTTTATCCTTATCCACTGGTGTCGATTATAGTTAAAGATACTCTACTTTGAGACGGCCTGCAATAACCACTAAGAAAATACACTTTTATATGAAAATTCCTTTGTTTGTATATCGCGGTAAGTTTTAGTGATGAATAACTGAATTTTACAGAATTTATGGATATTATCCTTGACAAAAATACGATTCATCAATTATCAGTGTGCAAACAAAGCCAGATATTCTCTCCGGGCCATAGCTCGAATTCTTTTTGGACGTCCGTAGTATTCGGGCGGTTACCGTAAAAGCAGAAGGAGATGAAATAAAGTTGGCGGATGGTGATGCACTATCAGGAGGAGAATCGATATATATCAACAGGTTGTACAATTCCATGAATAGGATATCCTTTTTACCGTCCGTCTGATTTTGTATCCGGCCGTATTATCATTAGTTTTGTTCTGGCGAAACAATAAATAATGAAGGTAAAACTGCTCATTTTTTCAATAGCAACGCTGAGCTTTATATCTTCGGATATGGTCCGGGCGGATCATTTTTTCGCTATTACCTTCAATGAAGAGTTTCTTTCCATAAATCCGGCTACCGGCGCCGGTACGCTTATCGGTATGTTGGATTCATCAATGAAGGGATTCGGTCTTTCGAATCTGGGTGCGGCTATCTATACGTTCGATCAGAACGCCGACAGGATTCGGCAACTCGATGCTGCGACCGGGCATACCCTGGCAACGATTGACATCGGCGTTGTTACCAGTGGGGAAGGAAGTATAGCATTCCGTCGCGATGGTATTGGTTTTCTGAGTCGAAGTTTTGTTTCTATAAATACGCTATGGAGTTTTGAGCTGACTATTCCGGAATCGACCGCAATCGGAGATATGAGCTTTGGTATTGATGGACTTGATTTCGATGCAAATGGTGTTTTATACGGCCTGAGTCAGACTTCCTATAACCTTTATACGATAAACCAGACGAACGCCGAGGCTACACTGATAGGGCCTACCGGCCTGGTATCTCGAACCTTTCTGGGCGGGTTAACGTTCTCATCGGATGGTACGCTTTATGCTGTGCTTAACGATGCTCTTTTCACGCTTAATCCGAATACGGGTGCAGCGAACTTCATCGGGCCTGTCGGTTTCGACGGTGTGTCGGGACTCACCGCCGCAATGCCCATACCGGATGCAGTTCTTTTGTGCGGCTTTGGCATAGTTCTGGTTGGCCGGCTGCGAAAACGCAGGATATTCTGAACATATAAATTCTGTTATTGCTCCGGGATGCTGGCCAACTGGATAATCTGTTCATCCGAAAGGACCTGGTCATATAGATGTACTTCGTCAATCCTGCCGTGGAAGAAACGAGTCTGACCCCGGCGTGAGCTGATAGTTAGTTTGAATCCTTCACCTGTTGAGCGATTGCCACAGGGCATTGCCCCTTCCCTTTGGCCGTTGATAAATATAGCGGCCTGGGCCGGATCACGTGTAACCGCCACGTGCGCCCATTCGCCCAGAGCCAATCGAGTATTACTGACTATAGAACCCGGCCCGGAGCCTCGCTCGTCGAATACGAATTCAATCATCCCGGCCAGGTGACACAGAACGGCATAATCGGTGAAGTCTTCGGTATGCGCTCGGTTGAGCACATGGCGAACTCCGCCCATGTGCTCCGGTTCGAGCCACAAAGCCAGGGTCATTTCATCGGGAGCCAACAGGTCACTGTCACCCATATCCACATACGTATTAGAGCCGTTAAACTCAAGGGCCCCGTTTATCCGACCTTCGGTCCAGCTCCCGTTATGGAGTACGCCGTTGTGACGGTTGTCTATATCATGGACAATGTCACCGGAAGCCTCATCCAGTGGCCAAAGGGCAATAGGGCCGGGCGACGCAGGCACGGTGTACAGGGTAAAGCACATATCCATGTCCTGATCCGCGGAGTCCTTTGCCGGCCACCATATTGGGGACATACTCATGTGGTCAGAAACGTCTTTCCACTTTGCGCCGGCTCCGAATTCATGGGTACGTGTTGTCCAGCCCCATTGATAGGGGATTGCATCAAGTGGTTCTTCATACACAGCAACCACACTAAACCACAGAGTCCGAACCGAACCGTCGCAGATGAACCACTCCGGCTCCGGTAATCGGGCCGTGTAGCGAAAGACGGCTTCATTGGGTTCTTCTGCAGGCTGCCATTCGGAACCGATCAGGACTTCCTCAAATTCATTTGTCCAAAATTCCCAGATCTTTGCCCCCGGATGGTCGTAGGGCATTGCCTGGTCCGGGTCTGCATTTTCAAAGATGGATAATATAAAGAAATCCGGCCTGCGTGGATCAGGCGCCTGATCACACGCACAGGCTTCGTTTGCATAACCCAGATATGACCCATACCATGAGACTGCAGTAATCGGACCCGGCTGTTCACATTGCCAGTCGTCAGCAGCTTCACGTTCAATCATCGGGTCGTGAGGGACCACGAGCATAGACATCTCATCCCTGACCAAAGGCCAATCTTCAACCGTCATAAAGGGTTGATCCCGGTAAACCCAGGGAGACTCGGTCAGTAGTTCGAAGGCCATGTCAAGGTCCTGTTCTTGTGCGCAGATCGCTTTGCTGGTGATTGGATATAATATGCCGGGCCACAGGGTGACATCCGGCGTGGGGCCGTCGTCATAAAGCACAAAACTCTGGGCCGGTTCACGCCAGGGCTCAGGTCGAGTGGACCAGCCCCAATGATTTTGTCTGGATATGTCTTCAGGATACACCGCTACGATGCTGATCCAGAAAACATTATGCTTGGAGGAAATTTCAAAGGGGTGGAACCATTCATAAGGCTCCAGGGCAACGTCATATTGGAACAGGGTCTCAGGGCCGTTGCTTGGAAGTGTATTCAGGCCAACAGGAACCCGTACAATTCGGTCTGCAGAAATTTCAAATTCATGCACCAAAACTTGAACAAAGGGTGGTTCCTCGGAATCATCCGGTTCATGGGTCCAAAAGCCGATGCGCCAGGCATCAGGCTGTAGTTCCGGAGGGTCGGTTTGCGTCCATGCCTTGTACGAACCCCACCACCGAATCCGCGTTATGGGCATGGGGCCAAGACAAGTGAAGTCATCAGCCACAATCTGCCAGGACCTGCGTCCGGTTTCCATCACAGTACTCTTTGATGGGGCATATCCCCCGCAGAAGGATGGCACAGCATTAAAGTTCGGATCGTAACCGATCAGGATCGGCGGTTGCGACCACATAAACAACGGCGAGACATCATTCGGCTCGTTGGGCTCACCAGGCTCGTTTGGTTCACCGGGCTCGCTGGGTTCGTTGGGCTCGCTGGGTTCGTTGGGCTCGCTGGGTCCACTGCCTGCAACCGAACCAGTA